>CALFYE010000420.1 GCA_937952145.1 uncultured Myxococcales bacterium | reverse complement strand
TTCCCTACACGACGCTCTTCCGATCTGGCTTACCTCGCAGGGCGACCTACTCGCCACGCGGACCAGATCACTCGATATTTTCTGTCCCCGGACTGTCCCCGCCCTGTGCACGAACCGCCCCCCGTCGGTAAATCGAGGCGAGAGCGCCCCTAGGAAGTTCATCTTGAATTTCCGCCCGCCGAGTTGCCTGTCCCCAAAATCGGCACACCGTCGGCATTTTCCGCTTGCATCGGGGACAGACCGCCGATAATGGGGAGTGATGCGACGATTTGCTGCGTTCCTTCTGCCGCTGCTCACGCTAGGGATCGGGCCGTGTGACTCTGAGGTGCGCCCCGACCCCGAACTGAAACAAGAGGCCGCTGAGCTTCACGGGATCGCACTGAGGGCGGAGGGCACATACACCAAGCCCGCCGTTCCTCAGCCCGTCGAAAAAGCTGAGCCGGCCCAGATGGACCCAAGCTGCCCGGAGCTACTCAAGGCGATCAGCGATGCCGCCGGCCCGTGCAAGATGGAACAGCTCGCAACGGGGGATGACGACTGCACTCCGAAGACGTGCCCCGAGTGCGCGAAGATGGTTGCCGCAGAAACACAGGCCAAGAGCCTGGGCTGTTTGCCTAAATAAGGGTGTGCTGTGATGGATGAGGAACTACTGCGAACGCAGCACCTAGGCACAGTGGTAGGCGTCCACCTTCCCACGATAGACAGCCCAGGCGGCGTCCCCTGTCATCGGGTCGATGTTCTGCCGGACGATCGGCGATTGCCCCCTTTTACGCAGTTAGCATGGCAAGGCACAGAACAACCGGCGCTGCGGAACCGCTGCGTGATCGCTTTTCGGGACTTCGATCCCAAGCATCCGGTCGCCAGGCCAATTGAACCCGAGGCCATCCTGCGCCGCGCTGAGCAGCGGAGTGTGAGCAGCTAGCCGCTCCAACGGAGGCCCGATGCGCCCCTGTCTTCTGCCATTCACCGCGCGCCCCCTGACCACGGAGGAGAGCGCGACCGCAGCGAAGTGGATGCCGCTGCTACACCGGGAAGCCGGCAAGCGGGCCAAGTCCAAGACGGAGCGCGATGAGCTGATCGCCGCGTTCGTGCCGGCGCTCCTGCGCTGCGTGATGCGTTTCGATGGCAAGCGGGGCACGGGATACCAGGCTCTGCTGACTCGCGCGTTCGCCAACGCCTACGTTGACTACCTGCGCAAGCTCAAGACCGGCAGCCGGCATCAGAGCGCGCCGGACTGGGTCTTTGATCGCGCGGGCCTGCATGAGCCCGCCCCGCAGTGGAGCCTTGACCCGAAGCCGGACGAGCCGGACACCATCCAGCCGCCCACGCCGATCGAGCTGGCCAGGCAATCCGTGATGACCGCGCTACGGCTGGGCCATACCTACCGGCAAGCCGCCGAAGCCGCCCGGCCGCACCTAGGCAAGGCTGCAAGCCTGGGCTTCGTGGCCAAGACGGGCCTCGGCTTGAGCTTGGCCCGCAGTGCTGGCCGTCCGACGTGCGACACACCGGCCTTGCGTGCTGCCGTCGCTGCCGCCGGTCCAATGGCACGCCGCGCCCGAGATGTCCGGGTCTGCCGCAACACTTTCCGCAAGTGGTCAAAAATGTTCACGGGCTCTGTGCGTCGCGACGGAGCGAGCCGGCACGTACACTCATCTGTGATATCACAACAGCCCAAATTCGACCGTTCCCGCGTCGCTGCTGTGCTTGCGCTGCGGGGCGAGGCGATCAAGACCGTCTCCGCGGACCTCGACATCTCCGACTCGCACCTGCACATGCTCTTGCGTGGGGGCTGCAAGGTCAGGCCTGAGCTTCTGGCCAAGCTGCGCCAGCGGTTCACTCCTGACCAGTGGCGCTTCATGGTAGGCGAGAGCGACACGCTCGACGCGCGACCCAAGGCGGTGGTGTGATGTCGGCCATAACTGACGCGGTGCGCCAAGCCATTACCGAAGCCAACACAAAAATCTTGGCCGATGTTAGGGCAGTGGTCAGTGGCATTGAGGCATGGGAGGGCGAACGTCTGACGGAGTATGCAGCGATGTATTACGGGCTGCACCGCGATACCGACGAGAGCGACAATGGGCTTCGAGCGCGATGCCAAGCCAAGGCGGTGCTGTGATGCGACTGGGGACGATCGATGGCTGAGCCGAGCTTGGGTGTTCGATGCCGGTTGGGAGTCAAGAGGACGCCTGACCGGCAGGCGGCCGTAGTCCTGGCGGGTCTGGACGACTGCACCGGAGAGGACCTCGACTTTTGGGTGTATGTCGGCACTGGCGTTCGGCGAGGACCAGACGAGACCGCCGAAGCCTATCGCGAGCGAGGCCGTGCGCGCATAGAAGAGCGGAACCGGCAGCGCGGGCTATCCATGGCCCAGCTAGAGGCTCAAGCAGCGCAGCGCCCTTGAGGCCCCATACTGCGCACGTCCCCGCCCTCTGGGCTATCGCGGATCGGGGATTTGGTCAAGCCCCGGCTAGCAACCGGGCCAGTTTCATCCATGGGATTCGATATGGGATCGGACATGGGACGCGACGGCAAAGGGGATGGGAATAGGGAGCCGATCGCGGACGAACTACAGGAGGAGATTGCCCGCCGCGTTTTGGTCGATGGCGAGCCACAGAAGGCCGTTCTGGCGGACATGCAAGCCCGAGGCGTCAAGGTCAGCCGGACCACGGTCTCCCGGATCTGCCAGCGGGTAAAGGACCGCGCCACGCTGCCCAGGAAGCCAGAGCCGGCCCTGCCGCCAACGGTACATCAGGACCCCGAGACCGGGATCGAGGTCGAGCTTACCGAGGATCTGATCCTTCGCGACATGAGCCGGGACATGTGGCGCGAGTACAAGCGCGCGGGCCTGAGAGACAAGGTGCAGATCGCGAAGGTGCTGCCAGCGCTGGCTGTGGCGCGGCTCAGGCTGCGGGAGCCGGCGCCGCAGCGGCCAGGCGATGCAGCACAGTCGCAGCAAGAGCCACCGCGCCCTGCTGAGTTCGTGAGCTTCAACTAATGCCGCTCAACATCACTTTCAGCCCCAAGCAGCGCGCGGCGGTGAACTGCCCCGCCGACATCACGATTTTTGGCGGCGGCAACGGGCCTGGCAAGACCTTCACGCTGCTGATGCTGCCGCTGCTGCCTGAGTATCGCTGCACGCCCGGCAGTCGGTCTGTCATCTTCGCAGAGACCAACCCCAAGCTAGAGCAGCCAGACGGCATCGTTGACCAGACCCGAGAGCTTTACAGCCAAGCGCACCCCGGGGGCCTGGATGGGTTCCGGCAGTCGCCAAGCAAGCGCTGGACCTTCCCGTGCCCAGGCGGCGGAGAGAGCACGGTCAATCTGAGCTACATCGGGGAGCCGGGGCAGTGGGACGGCAGCCAGATGAGCTTGATCAATGTGGATCAGATCGAGCAGGCGACAGAGAAGCAAGCCTTCTCGCTGTTCGGGCGGAACCGATCCAAGCTCAAAATCCGAAAGCGGATCTTCGCCACAGCCAACCCGCCAGAGGAGGGTAAAGAGCACTGGCTTACGCGGATGCTGAGCGCCGGTGGATGGATTGGAGAAGACGGGTTCCCAGCGCAGGAGATGGCCGGCCGGGTGCGCTTCTACACACGCGACGGCGACACGGACGAGTTTCTGTTCGCCGACACCATCGACGAGCTAGTGGCAACCGGCCACGTTCCCCGCGACATCGACGGCACGCCGATCCGACCGCAGACCATCAGCTTTTTTCCGGCGCTGATCGATGACCACCCTGACGAGGAATATCGCCGGGAGTACAAAAGCAAGCTCGCCAGTCTGACGCTATTCGAGCGCCGCCGCCGGCTGGAGGGCAACTGGTATGCCACCGAGAGCGCTGGGAAGTACTTTCGCAAGGAATACTTCCCAGTGGTCGATAACTACCGGCCGAGCGCGAGCGCGCAGCTTGTGCGGAGCTGGGATAACGCGTGGAGCACGTCTGAAAAGGCTGACTGGACGCCGGGCGTTCTGTTGAGCCTAGAGCCTGACGGCGGCATCTATGTGCTCGACCTGCTCAGGTTCCGCGGCACTATGGCCCACGTTGAGCGGGCGATCATGCTCTGCGCTGAGGTGGACGGCCGCAGGGTCAAGATCCGACTGCCCAAGGATGCCGGGGCGGCGGGTGGCATCCAGGCTGCTATCGCGCAGCGGCTGGGAGCCAAGGGCTATACGGTGGCTCTGACAGCCGACCGCGGCGACAAGCTCACGCGCAGCAAGCCCTACCAGGCCTGCGCCGAACGCGGGCAAATCCGCCTTGTGCGGGGAAGTCACCCCAGCTGGCAAGTCGCGGCCATGCTTTGCGACCCCTTCGAGGAGCACGACAAGACAGGCCAGCTTGTGCGGGTTGTCGGGCTCGATGTCTCGGCGGTCAGCACGCGCAATGGCTGGCACGAGGGCTTTGTCGATGAACACGTGCGCTTTGGCCGGGACACCGTCGCCAAGCGGCATATCAAAAAAGACAGCGTCGATGCCGCCGTGGGTGGCTACGAGCTGATAACCAACACCGACGAGCCCCAGCCCCTGACGACAACCCAAGCCCGGGAGGGCGCCACGGCGATGGCCGGCATGGCGCGCACTGTGGACCTGGGCTTCCGTCCCACAAAGCGCGGCGTCGCCTAGGCCACTTATCACTATGGGACTTTTCCAGCTTATCCGCTCAGTCTTCAGCTATGGCGATGCACAGCCCGCGCGGCTCATTCAGAGCAACCGCGCCCTGCCGCAGATCCTGGATGCCTTCGAGTCGCAGCTAGACGGCGAAGAGGAGGGCGCCGAGCCAATCTGGGGCTGGGATCGCGACATGATCCAGCAGGCCGCGATCGACCTCGATAGCGGTGACTTTGAGGCGGGCGAGGAGCTTTACGAGGCCATCACGCGACTGGGCCGCGTCTCCTCTGCGCTGCGTCGGCGCACCGAGGGGATCCGGCGCTTCCCGTTGAAATTCGAATACGAAGACGGCACACCAGACCGCATGCGCGAGTACGGCGCCGCGCTGCACAAGATCTTCGACGAAGCGGTGCTCCCGGTGACTGGACGCAGCGAGGTGATCAAGCGCCTGATCATGTTCGGCTTCGTCCCGGCGCGCATCAACAAGCCGATCGTCGATGGCCAGCGCGTGACCAAGCTTGATGTCTGGACGCATCGCACGCTGCGGTGGGAGCGCGAGCTAAACGGCTGGAGCGGTCAGGACGCCTGCGGCAAGAGGGTGTTCATCCCGCGCGATGGCGATGACGAGTGGGTCGTGTTCTCGCTGGGCGGCCGGTATCCCTGGCTCAATGGGGCCCTGCGGGAGCTGGCGCGCATCTTCGCCCAGATCCTGCAGACCGAAGACCTCTGGGACAGCAACAACGAGGAACTGGGCTACGCCATGAAGCTCCTCAGTGTGCCCAATGTGGTCCGCGAGCAGAAGGAAGTACAGGAGGCATGGGAGGTCGTTTCCAAGCTTCGATCCGGCGACGTGTGGCTGCAGCCGCAGGGCTACAAGCTCGACCTACTGGAGAGCAAGCGCGGCGACGTACACCAGAACTTTAAGACGCGCCTGGATGTGCTCGCGACTTCGATCAGCATCATCTTGCTTGGCCACAACCTCGCCCAGGAGACGCGGGCCGGCAGCCTTGCCGCGACATCGGCCGCGATGGACCTGCCGCGGGAGTCGAGCATCAGCGATGCCGAAGTGCTCACCATCGGCTATCGGCAGCTGCTGCGCCTGTGGGTGCGCCTGAACTTTGCGCCCGAGTTCTACGATACGCCGTTCCCGCTGGAGCACTACGCCCCGCGTCCTTACTTCGAGACTGAGGAACCCAGCGACCCGGACAAGCTCGCGGATCGCGGCAAGAAAAACGCAGAGGGCCTTAACACGCTGCTCGACGCCGCGAACAAAGCGCGGGTAGAGATCGAATCCCTGGGCATTGACTGGCACGAGCAGGCCGAGCGCTGCAATGTGGCCCTGCTGCCGATGTCAGAGGGGCAGGAGCGCAGGATCAAGTATCTGCCATCCCCTGAGCCGCAGCCGGTACAGCAGATTGCGCCGCCTGCGCAGACCAAGCGCCTGAGCGCGCGCGAGCCCGAATCGGAGGAGGAGAGATCGGGCGAGGACTGCGTCTGGGTCAGCGCTACGTGGACGGTCTGATCGTTACTGACCCGCTTGGCGAGGCGTACCGGGATGCTGTGGCGCAGTCGCTCGACTATGCGGGCATGCGTGAGGCCGTTCTGTTCGTCTATCAGCGCAGCGTGCCCGACGTGCTGGCGCAGCGCATCGCAGAGGCCCTATTGCTCGCGGAGCTGGCCGGCGCCTATGCCGTCGTGCTCGACAACCCCGGCGGGGAGTTGCTGGTCACCATGAACGCGGGATGGCGCATTCAGCGGCTGTTTAAAAAGGCGGTCGAGTGGTTTTCGGGCCGCATCCAGCGGGCAGCGTCGGTGCCGGTCGTCTATGAGTTCGCAGAGCAGCCAATCAAGCGCGCACCCATGGTTGCTGCCGCGGCCCAGCTCGACACGGCGAACCGGCTGCAAAAGCGCATCGATGTGCTGGAGCGCAAGCAGACCCCAATCCCTGAGGCAAAGCGCGAGATGTACGACCTCTTGCGCGACCTGGGCTGCGAGCCGGCCGCCCGCGCACCTCAGCCGGTCATCCAGGAGGAAGTGCAGAAGCGCTTTGCCCGGACCCGCAGCGAGATCCTATCGCTCGACTTCTATCGGGCGGCTTATCCATTCTGGCGCTACGTCGCAACGCTCGACGAGCGGACCACGCAGGGATGCCGCGCGCTCGATGGCCTGACGATGCCAGCCAGCGATCCGCGGTGGGTGGGCTTCGTTCCCCCGCGTCACTGGCGCTGTCGGGCGCATGTGATCGCTGTCGCGCATAGCGTCGGGGCGCAGGCCAAGAAAACCGCGCCCCTGGAAGAGTTCGCCGGAGAGGGCGACTTCGGGACGCTGATCGAAGACTGGGAACCCAAGCCGGGCGACTACCCCGCGGACCTGTGGACGATCTACGCCCAGGCCAAGGGGATCACGTCGCCCCATGTGCAGTTGGAGGGATCATGGTGGCGAAAGCAGTGATCGAGCAGCGATGCCGCGACTACTACTGGGCAGCGATCAAGGTCGCCCGGCAGACGTGGCGCATGTACGGCCAGAGGACCACAATCGCGTGCGACGAGGCGGAGGCGGAGGGCTTGCTTGCGCTGACCGAGGCCGCCACCAGTGAGAACTACGACCCCAGCCGCGGCACCTTCGGCGGCTTTGCCAAGATGGCCGTTTTACGTGCGGTGCGGAGGCACTGCATCAAGGCCCAGCGCTACACTCCGGTCGCTGACGTGCGCGAGCAGGACGCCCCACGCGAAGAGGATGCCGCTCTCGTCTTGCGCATGTGGGCAGCGCGCAATCCCGAGCAGGCCGAGCGCCTGTTCGAGTACACCGATGGGGAAGCCGTCAGCGAAGAGGCGGTGTCTGCCCTGTCTGCGGTGCGGAAAGAAACAGGAATCAGCGGGTACGCCCTGCGAGCGCACACAACGCGGACCGCCGCGCGCATGCTGGGGATAAACGAGCGCCGCGTGCGCGCGCTGGCCGAAAGCGGAGACCTGACCGGGCGCAGGGTTGGCGGGCAGTGGCAGATCCTGGTGTCGTCCTGCGCGGCGTACCGCGAGCGCCGAGTGATCGCCGAACTCAAGCGCCGGCCTACGATCGCCGCGGTGGCTAGGGCCACCCACACCAGCAAGCAGCACGCGTGCGAGATCGCCAAGCGGCACGGCGCGCAAATTCGCACAAGGGGGCGCCCTGAATCCGTAGATAGCCAATTAGTGTTGTCTTTATTGACGGATAAAACGCAGAATGCGGTGTTCTGGCGACGGGGAAAGCCGCGGATTGGTTTAATCGCCAAAGCGGCCGGGTGTTCGCCCAGACATGTCTACCGCCTCGCAAAAGTGTGACAAAAAGTCAGATCATGTTCTGAAAATTCGTCACCGACGGCAGGGGTAAACGGCTAGTCACTGTGCCATTTTGGCACATGACCCCGCAAACTCCGCAGTTTGGCAGGCCAGCCCGCCGACGGGTGCGCGCCTTCGACCTGGGCCCGAATGTCATCGAGCACCAAGTCGGGCCAAAGCGCATAAGAGATTTGATCTGGGTGGACCCGCAGGACGTGCAAGACGTCCTCGCCACCTTTAGCGCGCAGGACGTGGCTCTGCCCCTGTACCGCGAGCACAAGCCGGAGGATGGGAGCTTCGGTGCCGTGCGCCTAGAGCGCGCCCCAGATGGGGGAATCGATCAGGTCTTCGACTACAGCCCAGAGGGCCGCGCCCTGGTGGAGTCCGGCCGTTACATGTTCGACTCGCCCGAGATCGTAGCGAGCGCGCCTGATGCTCTAGGCCGCAAACACCTACGCGACATCCGGTCGGGCTCGCTCGTCAACGTGCCTGCGCGGACAGGTTCCCAGCCATTGCTTCTATCAGCAAAGGCAAAGGACCACGCCATGAGCCTGACGACCTATCGACAGATCCTAGAACACGCCGGCCAGATGGAGCCGCTGCTAAAGCAGTTGGCTACCGCCGAGACCGAAGAGGGCAAGGCCGCTGCTCAAGTAGCGGAGCCGCTGGCGAAGCTGATCGCGCAAGCGCAGCAGCAGATCCAAGTTCTGGCCCCGCCGCCGCCATCCGGCGACGTGGTGCAGATGTCCGGCGCCGCCCGCGATGCCGCCGACCTGGGCGCGCGAGTGCTCAAGATGACCGGGAGCGCGTCAGGCGCTGAGGCCATGGGCTACCTGGAAGCCCGCGAAGGCACGATCAAGGCGCTGTCGGCCAAGGTGGTCGAGTTCGGTGTCGCCGTGGGCGCGCTGCCTGCCGCCGAGGCTGACCGCTTTCGCGCGATGGAGCCGGCGCAGCTGCTGGGCCACATCCGCGGCGGGACTGCAGTCGTCAACCTGTCGGCCAAGCAGGCCGGGGACGGTGCGCCGCCGCCCGCAAAGGTCGACGCCAAGCCGCAGGCTGACGGCGTCGATACCGCCTACGTCGAGAACATCACCGCGGGCCTTTTCGGCCCGAAGCTGGGGGGCAAGTAAGATGGCCGCCGCTACCGAACAAGTCCGCATCATCATTCAGCGCAACCGGGCCTCGCGCGCCGACGCAGGCGTTACCAAGGCCCTGCGCGCATCCAAGTGGAAGCGCGGGTGGTTTCTCATCGCCCACAATGACCGCCTGATGCCCTACCCGACCGGCGGATTCAACAACGCGACCGACGCCGCCGATGGTGGGCCGCTGCAGGTTCCCGGGGCTATGAGTAATGGCGGTCTGCGATTGATCGCCAAGGCGCCAGGTGTGCAGTTTCTGCAGACCGCAGCTGGCGCAGGTACGGCGGTCACCAGCATTACGGTATCCGACGGCGGCACCACGCAAAACATCGCGGTAGTGGCGAACCTGAGCGCAACCGCCGCGACGGTGGTTGCCGCACTGCGCGAGCGCGCCGATGTCATGGAGCTGATCGACGTCACGTATACCGGAAACGGTAACGGGGCGATCACTGACTCGGCGGGCGGCGTGCCCCTTGATATCCCCTTCGTGCGTCCCTACGGCTGGGCCGACTCCGAGGTCAACGTCGAGGATCAGGCCAGCGATGTCACGCTCGATCCCCTGTCGGTCCTGGGCTCTGTGCAGTACGGCATCGGCCGGCTGCTCACCGACGACACTGTCAAAACCCCGGGCACCGTGCACCTGACCGATAACCAGACGGTCACCACCAACTATGCGGCCCTGAAACTGCCGCTGCGCTGCGATCACCTGTTCGACGGCGACGCCTACTGCGAGGTGCTGTAATGCCTACCCTTCAGCTTTCCAAGGGCAACCTCGACGCCAGCTTTAACGCCGCTGTCACGTCGATCCGCGACACCTTCCGCAAGCACGGCTTCGAGATCTACCGCGACACGATGGTCGATGAGATCGCGGAGATCGTGCCCAATGACCAGAGCGCGCTGCTGCAGATTGGCATGCTGATCGACGCCAGCGGCTACCGCATCGTGCCCCTGACGCAGGGCAGCCACTACAGCGAGAATCCGCCGATCATCATCGGCGAGTGCGGCTATGAAAAGCTGGAGCTGTTCGCGCTGGAGTGGGCCGAGTACTGGGATAACGTCACCAAGGCCCGCTATCTGCAGTCCATCCCGTCGATCACGTCGGGCAAGGTGCAGATCAT
>CALFYE010000419.1 GCA_937952145.1 uncultured Myxococcales bacterium | reverse complement strand
GAAAAATTTGGCCGCGTGGCCGATCAGGTCCCGGTCCTCGTCGGAGAATTCGGAGCCGACGACACGCAGAGCGTTCCGGTGGGGCTGGGCAGCAAGGCGGCGGCCCGCGACTGGTTGACCGCGCTCCTGAACTACGTCGATGGGAAACGTCTGTCGGCGCTCGCTTGGTCGGGCGGCGATCTGCCCCACCTGTGTCTGGGTCAGGATGGCGGTCCCGTGGTCCTGCCGCAGAACCCACCCGACCCCGGACGCCCGACCGATCCGTTTGGGCAGGTCGTCCAACGCTGGCTAAAAAAGCCGCTGTGATGGCCACCGGCCAGCCACGAATTTCTGAGACGCTCAGCGCCGCCCCCGTCGTACGGGGGAGACGATCTGGTCTGGCACTAGGTATGCATTAGCCCGCAGGTCAGCTGTAAAGAGGTCCTCCATGTTGCCGCGCCCTCCTTCTCCGATTTCGTCTACTCCGCAGCCGCAAAAGTCGTCTTCGACACCGCCGGTCGCGTCGGCCTTGGGCCGTCAAGCCGAGCGGCTTAGTGTCGCTGTGCTCTCGTTCCTGGCCATCGCCGTCGCGGGCTGCCCGGGCATGATGCCGGCTCCGCCGATTGAGCCGCTGCCCCCGCCAGAGAGCGGACAGGGCTTTCAGCTCAAGACGCAGCCGATCAGCGTCGATGCCGGGCAGGAAAACCAGGACTGCTACTTCTTCCGCGTGCCGGCCAGCACGGACGTTTTCGTCCATCGCGTGGTGCTGCGTCAGCGCACCGGCTCGCATCACTTGAACGTGTTTCGCGTCGGGACGCTCAAGGGCCTGCGCGGCGAGGACGGCGAGGTGGTCAAGGGCGGCAACGACCAGAAAAACCCCTGCTGGGTGAGCAGCAACTGGTCCGATTGGCCGCTGGTCATCAACAGCCAGTCGTCCGATCCCGGCCACGAGACCGTCGATTACACCCTGCCGACCGGCGTCGCCCACAAGCTTGCCGCCGGCGAGCTTCTGATGGTGCAGTCGCACTACGTCAACGCCACCACCCAGGTCACCCCCGATTCCGGCGAGGCCTGGATCAACTTCGAGTACATGCCGGCCGCCGACGTGAAGTCCGAGCTGGGTACCTTCTTCGCAACCAACCAAAACCTGCGCATCTGCCCCGGCGAGACCAAGTTCTTCGAGAAGGTCTGCCGCTTTGGTCACCCCGCCACCGTCGTCGCTGCCAACGGCCACTTCCACAGCCGCGGCACCCGCTTTTCGATGTACGCCTGGGACGAAACCAACGGCAAGGGGGCGCAGTTCTACGACAACACCTCGTGGAACGACCCGGTGATGGCGCGCGATCTGAGCGTGCCGATCGGCGACAAAGGCGGCGTGCTGTACCGCTGCGAGTTCACCGCTCCGCCCAACGTCTGCGGCAACCCCGCCGACGGCTGCTGCTTCACCTTCGGCCCCACCGTCGAGATCAGCGAGCACTGCAACGCCTTCATCTACTTTTACCCGCGCCTGTCCGGCGACAACTTCTGCTTCTAAGCAGACCCCCAAGCTAAGTGGACAATAGGGTTCGCAGGCGCGCGATGGGGGTGTCGAAGAGCTCGGGCTGCACGAAGTCAGGCGCGCTGTTCGAGACGATGCTCAGCAGATAGCGCTGACTGCCGACCTTGAAGATGCGGTGCAGCGTGACCTGGCCGGCTTCGTCGTGCAGCACAAAGGAATGTGGACTGGCCGCCCCATGTCTCGGCACGCGGTCGGCCAGGATCAGCAGCAGAGAAGACGTGCCCGCCAGCGTCTCTGCCGTCGAACAGGTCTTATTGCAAGCCATCGGCAGTCCGGCCTCATCACTCAACACCACGGACGCAAAGCCGCCGCGCTCCGCCAAGCGCTCGACGAGCTCGCGCAGACCGCTGCGGGAATCGGACAGCTGGGGCAGCTGCTGCAGCCCCTGACTTAGCCGATCTTTTTCCATCACCGGCCGCACCAGCGTCAGCATCGCGCGCACCGCTTCTTCGTTCTTCTGCTCCTGGGCGCGCAGCGGTTCGAGCAGCGCCTCCAGCGACTGTTGCAGCTGCTGTTGCTGATGCTGGGCCAGCTGGGTGGCCTGATCCCGCAGGCTGCCTTCGGCCTGCGCCTGCTCGGCCAGCTGACGACGCAGCGCCTCGCGAGCCTGCCGATCGCGCCGCACCCCGAACAGATACCCCGACGCAAACAGCGTCAGCGCTGCGGCCAGCGCAAAGGCCAGGGCCCAAAGGCTCATGGTTGCTCCTCCCCTGCCCCTCGGCAGTCGGCGTAGCCCTCGACGTGCAGCAACACCAGCCGACTCTCGCGCGCCGATCGGGTCACGCTGCCGGGGGTGTAGTGACCAAAGGCCCGCGGCTTGAGCTGCCCCCGCGGGGCGCCAGACCGCACCAGCTCGTCGGCCACGGCCTGCGCACGGATCTGACTGATGGCAAAGCGATTGGCCACCGGCCCCAGCTGGTCGCTGTAGCCATCAATTAAAAGCTGGGCCTTGGGGTGTGCCTGCAGCCACGTCGCAAGCCGATTCAGCGAGGCCCCAATCGCCGAGCGCGGTACCCCAACCCCAGCCCGAAAGCGCACCGGGAAGACCGGCGCGCAGTCTTGCGCGGGCGCCTCGCGAGCGACCGCAGGCAGAGCAGGCGCCGCCACGGTGGGAGGCGGGTCCACGGCCTGATGAAGCGCCTGATGAAGCGGCAAGCGAGGCGGCACGGGGATCACTTCCGCGCCAGGTCCCGAGGGGACGGCGGGGGTCTGTCCTACAGTCGGCGGACGCTCCGCAGCCTCGCCAGCTGCCGGCCCCGAGCCTAGCGAGAGCGATGCCGAATCGCGGCTAGGCGATGGCTGGGACGCGCCCCCTGGCCAAGCCCGCAGCGCAGCCATTGCCAGCAGTCCCCCCAAGAGCAGAAGGCCGAAAGCGACGGTAAGCGGCAGATCTTCCCCCGCTACCCGCCCGAGCGCCGCGGGGGCTGGCATCCCCGCGCCGCTTGCTGCATCGGGGGCGCCCCGTCTGGTTTCGTGTTTGGCGACAGCCACGTGGCCTCCTGTTAGCTCGGCCGGCGGTGCCCGAGCTCTTCCAGCCGCCGCAGGTTGGCCGTGATGCGCGGATCACCGGGGCGCAGCGCGTCCGCCTGCAGAAAAGCCGCCTGCGCGCGCGGATAGTCTTTGTCCAAGAGCGCGTCGATGCCCGCTTCGAAGGCCGCTGCAAACGCATCGACCTCAGGGGCGCGCGCCAGCGCGGGCGCAGCCGATGATGCAGGCCCGCCTGTCCCCCCGGACGGTGCAGACGGTGTAGACGGCGGCGGCGCGTCGCTGGCTGGGCTGGGCGGTAGCTCATCGCCTGAGGTCGCATCCTTGCCGGCTGCCAGGTGGTCCTGCTCGACCGCGGCCTGCAGCAGCAAGCTGTCCAGCGAGCCGCTGAGGTTGGCCGGTCCCGGCTCGTCGCGCAGCGTCCCGCACAGCACGACCGAGCCCGGCAGGTTAATCAGCCGGAAGAACGCCCGCTCGCCAGTGCCCAAGGGATCGCGCGCTGACCACGGTCGACCACGATGCACGATCAGCTCCCCAATTCCTTTGCCCGCGAGCAGCACGTCGATACGCACCGAGTGCCGACCCGCACACGCGATCTGCAGATAGTCCGCCGCCGCAAATGGAGGCGCGTTGCGAGCCGCCTGCAGCGTCGACAAACGCACGCGAGCCAGCTGACGCAGCTCTTCCAAGGACACCGGCTTTTCCAGCACATCGATCTGCAGCTGACTGGCCAGACGCGCGCGGTACGACTTGAGGTACGCGGTCATGTAGATGATCGGCAAACAGAACCCGCGCTGCGATAGCTCGGTCAAAAGATCGATGCCCGATCGATCGGGCAGGTTCAGGTCCGAGATGATCAAGTCCGGTCGCTGCACATCCAGGCTGCGCATCGCCTCGGCAAAGTTGCCAGCCTCGGTGACGCTGACGTCCGGCAAGCTCGCTAGGCTGCGCGCCACGGAGTGACGCAGGAGCTCTTCATCTTCCAACACCAGGATGTGCTGCATGGTGAATCCAGCCTCTAGCGCTGCCCTTCCCCACCGCGCGGCGGCACCTTGTACGCACCGGCCATCAGGTCCAGGCCACAGGACAGCCCCTCGCACCAGTCAAGGAAGCGAGACACCATCTGCCGACCTTCGAAGTACGAGCCATGCTGCGGGGCAATGATCTCGACATCCAGCTCGCGCACCATCGCCACCCAGCCCTTGAGCGCCACACTCGACGCCATGTAGCGGCGATGAAAGCCGGCCATGAAGCGAACGTGCGCATCAAAGTCGTGGACCTTGTAGCCCTCGGCTCCCAGCGACGCGCCGAGATCTCCCGAATAGAGAATGCGCGACTGCGGATCGTAGACGTGGAAATTCCCCGGCGAGTGCAGGAAGTGGGCCGGCAGGATCGCGATCTCACTGCCGCCCAAGTCCAGCCACATGCCGGGATCGGGAATGCCTTTGAGGCGCGTCTCCATCAGCTGATCGATCCCAAAGTGCGGCACGAAGCGCGTCCACAGCGTCGACAAAAGCGCGTCAGCTTCGGTGATCATCAGCCAGCCGTTGGTGGCCGCCACGATGTCGGGATCCTGGTGCGACAAGAAAAGGTAGCGAACATCCGCCCCCTCGGTCGCCTCGCCGAGCTCCGTGAGCAGCTTGTTGAACACCTTGTGCCCGCCCGGGTCGAGGATCATGCACACCTTGCCGTGGGCGATGACGTGATGGTTGGCCTGCACCGCCATCCCGCCGGTGCTGAGATCTTCCAGCAGGATGTTGCGATGGGCGCCGCGCTGATAAAGAAATGTCGCTGGCATGGGCTCTTTCTCCTCGGCGCTAAAGGACGCGCTCGATCTCGCTTATGGTCTGCGACATGTCGAGAAAGACCAGGCCCAGCTTGGCGTTCTCGGTGGTAAGGGCGATGAGCATCGTGCCTTTGGCCGCCGTCATCATGACGACGTAGCCGCGATCGCCGCGAATCAGCACCTGCTTCAGCTGACCGCGCTGTAGCTCTTTGACGGCCTTCGATCCCAGGCTCATCAGCGTCGCGCAGATGCCGGCTACGCGCAGCTCTTGCACGTGCTGCGGCAGGGCGCTAGCGATGACCAAGCTGTCTTCCGAAATCAGCGCGCAGGCCTCTACGTCAGGGCTCTCGGTCTGCAGCGTACGCAGGATGCGGTTTAGTGAGTCCGCTCGGGACATGATGTTTAGCTCTCCTCTCTATCGGGATGGCCGGGGCGTGCCTCCGCGGGTCGGTCTGGCGACGGACCGGCGGCGGGCGACGGCGACGGCGACGGCGGCGGCGGTCGGCTCGTGGGGGACCGCTCGGCTCGTGGGTTGACCTTGACCGAAGCCACGACCCGGGTCCCCTTGCCGGGCTCCGATTCGATCTGCAGCGAGCCACCGGCCCCGTCTAAGACGCGGTGACACAGCGCCAAGCCGATGCCCGACCCCATGGCCTTGGTCGAAAAAAAGAGCTCGGTGCAGCGCCCGAGCACCTCGGGGCTCATGCCGCAGCCGCTGTCTTCGACCGTTAGCTCGAAGACATCCCGGCTGCCGCGCAGCACCCCGCGGACCCGAATCTCGCCGCCGCTCTTGCAGGCATCGACGCTGTTGGTGACTAGGTTGTAAAGGATGGCGCGCACCACCGCCGGGTCGATGGGCAAAAGCGGCATGTCTTCCACGTAGCTGTGCAGCGGAATCCCGTGCGCCTGCGCCATCGCCCCCAGGATCGAAAGTGCCTCGCGCAGCGCGAGATCGACAGCGGCATGGCGCGTTGACCACAGCTCGCGATTGCCCAGATTGACGCTGTCGATGGTCAGGCGGATGCGGCGTAGCTGGCGCAGGATGGCGTGCAGACTGCCCTGCAGCGACTCGTCCCGGGAGTCCTCCAGCATGACCTCGATAGCCGCCGTGACCGCCGCCAGTGGATTCTTAATTTCATGAATCAGCGTGGGCAAAGCATCATTAATTGCCGCTATACGCAACAAACGGTCCCGTTCCTGCTGCAGAGCAGTAATATGCTCATTTCCACGCATTTTCTCAGATTCGTTCATGGTTCAAATCAATCCTACATAGCGCACAGACAAGATTAGCCCCCGCCGGTTCACCCACCACAAGCAACCCGGCCGCAGCCGGCATCGCGCGCCCCAGTTCTCGACGGAAAAATTCTACCCGGGAATCTATCAACCTGAATTGTGCATCGTCAATAGAATTCTAGTTCGAATATAAATCAGCCAGCATCGGAGCGAATGGCACAACCTCTAAAACCTCACCTATCGTCATTTTTTTCGGAATCACATCAATCAATTTAATAGAAAATTAAACTTCGAACCATTGAATCATTTAACGAACTAACAACTCCTATTATCCAATTTTTTTCAATCAAAACACGGACTTGCGATGGGGTTCGCGCCGATGCCCCAACCGCTCAACGGGGGAACCCCTCTGTGCTCCGTCGGAAGATCTCGGCGGGGTGATGGGGTGAAAGCCCCCGACAAGCACCTAGCCCGACGGCTCGGCGACGCGATACGATGACTGACACGCTTAGCTTGGGAGGCTCCGCATGTCGCCACGTACGCCGGTCTTGGCGCAGGCTCTGCTTGCGCTCACGCTCGCTTCGCTGACCACCTTCTACCCCGGCGAGGCAGGGGCAAAAAAGTGCCCCAACCTCGCGATCCTCCTCGACCGCTCGGGCTCGATGCTGTGGCGGCTGCAGGACAACCAGTTCCCACAAGCCGGCGAGAAGTCGCGCTGGGACATCGCGACCTCGGCGCTAAACGCCGTGCTGACGCAATACGACGGCTACCTGCCGATTGGCTTTGCCGCCTTCCCGGTGCAGACCCAGTGCGGCACCAGCGGCGTCATCATTCCCTCGGCCTACAACACCAAGGCGGCGATCTCGTCACAGCTAGGCACGCTCAAGCCGCCCGACACCATGCTCGGCACGCCGACCTGCACCGCCGTCAACGCGCTGCGCGCCGACGCCAGCTTTCAAGAAGCGAGCCGCGCCCAATACATCCTGCTCATCACCGATGGCGAGCCGTTCTGCAGCGACAAGTGCGGCGCGTCCGATCACATCATCGGCGCCGTCAACTCGATCAAGGCCGCCTTCCAGCAGACCCCATCCGTTCACACCTTCGTCGTCGGCTTTGGCGGCAACCTCAGCGCGACGTTCAAGGACAACCTGAACCAGATGGCGGTCGCCGGCGGCGAGGTCAACCCCGATCGCACCCTGGGCTACGACTACTACGCCGCCGACAGCGAGCAGGCCCTGCTGTCGCAGATCCAAAAGATCATCCAGACCATCGCCGGCAACGGCGACGCCGGCAGCAGCACCATCCTGTGTGACGACACCTGCTATTCGAACCCCTGCCCCAAGACCGCCGACATCTGCGTCGCCTCGAACTGCAAAGCCAACCCCTGCACCGGCGTCATGTGCGGCGAAGGCGAGTACTGCTACACCGACGGCTCCAGCGCGCAGTGTCTAAAGACCTGCACCGAGTTCTGCCCCAGCGGCGAGCGCTGCATCAAGGGCCAGTGCACCCCCGATGCCTGCGGTCAAAGCTGCCCGCCCAAGACCAAGTGCAGCGCAACCACCCAGCAGTGCCAGAGCGATGACAGCTGTCTGAGCGTCATCTGCAAGAACACGCAGGGCTGCTTCGCCGGCAAGTGCCGCGACGACGTCTGCCAGTACATCACCTGCCCGACAGGCCTGTCGTGTGTGCCCTTCGAAGGCACCTGCGAGCTCGACGAGCTCTCGCGGCAGAGCGGCGCCAAAGTCGGCGGCTGCTCCTGCGATATCGCCACGCCCCACAGCCACCGCGCCGCCTTCTTCGCTCCGCTCTTGCTCGCCCTCACCTGGCTCGCCCTCGCCCGCCGCCGCCGCGCAGCCCGCACCCGCCTGCCCAACTAGGAAGCTGTTTACATATTAAGAGCGCCTATCAAAACCTGTTGTGGACCCCATCGGCCGCGTCGGTCGTCGGTCACGGCCAGGAGGCCGCTCGCTCCTTCCTCCTTGCCGCTGGGGTTCCTCTCGACGGTTTTGATAGGCGCTCTAAATGCCGCCAAGAAGCCCGTAAGGCTGGCGCCGCACATACGAGACGAGGGCGTTCGCAGCTGAATATGTAAACACCTTCCCAGCGCTCGTCTTCCCCCCTGCCGTCGCCTACCTTGCGCCTTGCCCCAGTGGGCCCGGCTGATGCACCCTGAGAACATGCCGCACCCTCGTCGTGCTCGTCTGTGCCCACTCCCTGGCCGTCGCGCGTCCGTGCTGGGCTCCCTGGTGTCGCTGCTAGTCGGCTGCCAAGGTCCGGGCCCGCTGGATGAAGCGCAGCCGAGTGCTGATGCACAAGCCGGGCTCGTCGCCGAAGACGACTACTGGGTCAGCGTGCCCGATGGGCTGGTGCAGACCAACCTGCGCGATGACCTAGCCGAAGAGCTGCGCCGCGCTGGCCTGCGCCTGCGCCACGTCTACAGCGAGCGCGTCGGGCTGCCAGGCACCTTCGCCGTGCGCGGCTCGCGCGAGACGCTGCTCGCTGCCACTGCCGCTTGGCCCGGACTGACGATTACGCCGGCCACGCTGCGCTTCCCCTTCGCCTGCGGCGACGGTACCTGCCAGAGCGAAGAAGCCGCCAGCGCCTCCACATCGAGCACTTGCAGCCTGGACTGCGGCGTCCCGCGACCGCGCGAGGAGCGCAACGAGCTAGGCAACAGCTACGGCGCCATCTACACCTCGGCCCTTGCCGCCTGGGCCTATAGCCGGGGCGCGGGCGTCGATGTCTGCGTCCTCGACACCGGCTACGACCACGGCGCGGCATCGACCCATCGCGACCGGCCACGCAACATGCTGCCCGGCTACAACTTCTTCGACGATAACGCCGACTACTCAGCCGTCGATACGCACGGCACGCACGTCGCGGGCCTGCTGGCGGCTCCCGACAACAACTACGGCATGGCCGGCGCGGCCCCCGATGCGAATGTGCGCATCTATAACGTCTTTGGGCGCTACCGCGGCCAGCTAGGTGCGAGCGATGTCGATATCGTCGCGGCGCTTGACCGTGCGGTGGCCGATCACTGCCGCATCGTCAACATGTCGTTTGGCGCCCCGGCCCCCAGCGCATTTGAAGAGCGCGCCCTCGCCGCGGCCTACTCGGCGGGCGTGCTCTTGGTCGCGGCGGCCGGCAACGCCGAAGACAGCGCGCATGGCGCCATCCGCACCGCCGACACTCACTTTCCCGCCAGCTATCGCGAGGTCCTGGCCGTCGGCGCCACCGACCCCAACGATGTCATCGCGCCGTTTTCGTCGACCGGCCGCTCGGTCGGACTCACCGCCCCCGGTGTCAGCCTGTACTCGACCTTTCCCGTCGGCACTGGCGATCGCGAAGCCCGCCTAAGCTGCGGCGAAGCTGGCCACAGTGACGCCGCCATCGCCGCCTGGGCGCCACTTGCTAGCTCGGGCACGGCGATCGAAAAGCTCGCGCTGCGGGCCTGTGGCTACGGCAGCGCCAGCGAGATCGCAGCCTGCGCCCCGGCCGGTCGCATCGCGCTTATCCGTCGTGGCCCCAGCGACGGGGGACAGAAGGCCATCGCGTTTGCCGACAAGGTCGAAAACGCCCGCGCCGCGGGAGCCGTCGGCGTCATCCTGTACAACCATCGCAGCGGCGATACCGCCCAGGCCGGTCGCCTGCTTTCCAACATCGAGGTCGGCAGCGTCGCCCCTATCCCCATCCTGGCCATCGCGGCCGGCGACGGCGAGTACCTGGCCGATCGACTACAGGCCGGCGTCGAGCTGCGCTGCTCGCTGGCCAGCGCCGCCACCGATCACGCCTTTCTCGACGGCACCAGCATGGCCTGCCCGCTCGCCGCGGGCGTGGCCGCGCTCCTCGCCTCGCGCTATCCCGGCCTCAGCAACGTCGCGCTGCGCCAGCTCTTGCAAGAGACCGCCACCGATCTTGGCGCCCCCGGCCGCGATGACAGCTACGGCTTTGGCGCCATCGATGCACTCGCCGCCATTCGCCAGACCACCCCGCTTGCCCGCTGCGGCGACGGCAAGCTGCAACGCGAAAGCGAGATCTGCGATGGCCCGCTCACCAGCTTCGCGCTGCCCAGCTGCGACGATCTGGGCTACGACAGCGTCGCTGGCGGCAGCGTGACCTGCAACCGCAGCTGCAGCGGTATCGATGGCAGCGCCTGCCTCTGCCTGCCGGGGCGCGGCCTGTTTGACAGCGACCTCACGCTGTCGCGCAACTACCCTCGCGGCAGCCAGATCGGCACCCTGGCCTTCTACCGCCTGCGACTGCAGGGTCAGCCGGTTCGTGGGGCCAGCGCCCGCGTGCTCATCCGCTCGGTCGCCGCCGGACTCGACAAGCCGCCACTGCGCACCGACACGCTGGGTCCAACGGGGAGCGATGGCACCATCGCCCAGTTCTTCCCCCGCAGCCCCGCCGTCGCTGGACTGCCGGCTGGCGAGTACGAAGTCCGGGTCTACATGAGCAAGGGCGACAACCGCTGCCACGACGAACAAGCCCTGCCCGCCTTCCGCATCCAGCTCGGCACCGGCGCGCCCTAGGCGCGCTATCTTATCCGCCTATCTTATCCGACTATCAAGCAACCAAAATAAACGAATTCTGTTTATTAAACTTACATTTCAGGGTGTTGGCTTGTGATGTAGCGAGCGCAGTTCCGCGCATTTCGCTATCCCAACCTTCACCAAGCTAGACGACCGGCTCAAGTATGCCCTCACGTCAGGCGGTGTCCGCGCCTGCGGGTCTCCGCGCTCATTTCCCGCTGCCCTCAGCATCCGCGATACGATGAGACGATGTCCGGTGTGCCGCCCAAAGAGCCGCCGCAGCACGAGACTCTGGCCGATCCGCTGGCCGCCACCATGGCCAGCCCTCGCGCTGGAACGTTGGACGCCGCCACCGCCCCAGCCGCCTTGGAAGCGGCCCAAGGTCAGACGCTCGATAGCACCAGCCCAGCCACCAGCCCCATGCACAGCCCGGTGGTGTCGGTGCAGCCCTTCCCGGTGGCCAACTGGGATCGCTACGAGTTCATCGCCCTGCTCGGCCGCGGCGGCATGGGCGCCGTCTACCGCGCCCGCGATCGTCGCCTAGGTCGCGAGGTCGCGCTGAAGTTCATCTTCGGCGAGAGCCCAGGCCAGATTCAGCGCTTCATGCAGGAAGCACGCGCCCAGGCCCGCCTGGATCACCCGCACATCTGCAAAGTCTACGAAGTCGGGCTGGTTGAAAACAAACCGTATATCGCCATGCAGCTCGTGCCGGGCTTGGCGCTTGATCGGGCGGCGCGGGCGATGTCGCTCAACCAGAAAGTGCAGGTCGTCCGCGACGTCGCCGAGGCGATGCACTATGCGCACAGTCAGGGGATTATTCATCGCGATCTAAAGCCCTCGAACATCCTGGTCACCCGGAGCTTGGGTAGCGATGGCGGCGTGCTGTACGAGCCGGTGGTGATGGACTTCGGGCTGGCGCACGACAACGATGATCGGGGCGGTCTGACGGCGTCGGGGGATGTGCTGGGGACTCCGGCCTATATGTCGCCGGAGCAAGCGCGCGGCGATACACGGCGACTGGATGCGCGCAGCGATGTCTACAGCTTGGGGGCAACGCTTTATGACCTGCTGTCGGGGAAGCCGCCGTTTGATGACGAGACGGTGGTCAACATCATCCTGCAGGTCATCAACGCGCCGCCCCGTCCGCTGCGTCAGCACGATGCCAACCTGCCCGAAGCGCTGGAGCTGATCGTCGGCAAGTGCTTAAACAAAGAGCCGGCGCAGCGCTACGCCACTGCCAAAGATCTGGCCGACGATCTGGGTCGCTTCCTGGGCGCGCAGCGAGTCGCGGCCCGACGGCTCGGCTACCTGTATCGCATCGGTTATTTCGCGCGCAAAAACCCAGCCCTGGCCACGCTGGGCAGCGCGCTCTTGATTAGCCTGATCGGGCTTTTCAGCTTCTTCGTGCAGGCTCGCTTTGCGGCGCTGCGCAAAGAGCGCCTGGCCCAGCAAGAGGCCGAGCAAGCACAGAAGCTAGGCCAGGCCGTCAAAGATCTGGAGTGGCTGGTGCGCACCGCCAACCTGCTGCCGCTGCACGACGCCAACCGCGAAAAGCGCGTGGTGCGCGAGCGCATGGCCGAGATCACCTCTGACCTAAAGCGGCAGCACGCGGCGGGGGCCGAGCGGCTGGGTGCTTACGTCCTGGGCCGCGGCCACCTGGCCCTGCAGGACTGGGACGCCGCGCACCGCGAGCTCAAGCGGGCAGAAGCGCTGGGCTATCGCGATCCTGAGCTGTCCTATGCCCTCGGCCGGGTGCTGGGCGAGCAATACAGCCGGGCGCTCGACGAAGCGCGGCGCAGCGGCGACAAGAGCTATGTGAAAAAGCGCCGAGCCGAGCTAGAGGCGCAGTACCTGGTGCCGGCCCGACGCTATCTGCAAAACAGTCGCAGCCTGCGCACGGTGTCGACCAGCTATATCGAAGCGCTGATCGACTACTACAACCAGCACTACGACGCCGCGCTTTTGAACGCCCAGCAGGCGCTCGCGCAGCAGGGCTGGCTGTACGAGGCGCTGAAGCTGCAAGGCGATGTTCACCTAAGCCGCGCCCTGGATGCCCGCGACCACGGCGATCCCGGGCAGGCCGAGCGTCACTTCAGCGATGCCGTCCGTCTCTATGAAGACGCGGCAAGCATTGGGCACAGCGACCGCCTGATCTACGAGGCACTGGCCGAGACCTGGATTCGCCAGGAAGAGATGGACATGATTCGCGGCGTCGATCCCAGCCCCAAGCTGGGCCAGGCGCTGGCCGCTGCCGAGCGGGCTCTGGAAGCCGGCCCGCAAGAGTCCTTCGGTCACACCAAGAAGGCCTTCGCCTATTTCTTCAGCCTGTACTTCCGCCAGAGCCAGCAGAAGACTGCCGAGGTCAAAGCCCTGGCGCAGCAGGTGATCCAATCAGCCGAGGCCGCGCTGCGCCTGCATCCCGAGGACGCCTTCGCCTATGACGTGATGGGCAATGCCTACACCAGCCTGGGCAGCATTGGCGCCGGCTCACCCGAAGAAAACCAGCGAGCCTTGCAGAAGGCCATTACCTACCTATCGCGCGCCATCCAGCTCTCGCCGCGCTTTGCTTGGGCATATAACGACTTGGGATCGGCCTACCTATTTGACGGCATCGCGGTGCAGACCACCGTTGAAAGGAAATCGAAGGCGATTGATGCGGCCGTTCGCAATTTCTCTGCCGCCAGCCAAATAGACCCTGAATATTTGAGCGCCATGAACAACCTAGCAGGCGCCTTGACAGAGCGAGTATCGCTGGCGGCTGAACACGGGCAGGACCCGAGTGAATATTTTGGCCGGATTCGCGCTATTGGCGAAAAGCTCGAAGGTTCCTCGATGGCCATTTATGCCTTGGGAAACATTGCCACGTCAAGCCTTCCCATGGCGACTTATCTAAGATATAAATTAGAAAATAACAATACCGTTCTAGATATCGCAGAAGCAGCGCTCACCAAGATGGTCACGCTGAACGCGGCCATGTCGGGGCCCTATACACAGCTAGCCGACGTGGCTCACCGCCGCGCCATGCTCCCCTCGACCACGCCCAGCCAGCTGGCAGCGCAGGTGCGCGCCGGCCGAGCGCAGCTCAAGAAGTGCTACGCCATCGAGCCGAAAAACAGCGAGTGCCACTCGCTGGACCTGCTCCTGGATGTGGCTGAGATCGTGCGAGCCCCCGAGGCCGCGGCAGCGCTTGCCACCTATCGCCGGGCCTTCGGCAAAGCGAAGGTGATCGACTGGAAGAGTGAGCAGAACCCGGCGACCTTGACCAACTATGCCGAAGGGTATCTGCAGCTTGTGGAGTGGAAGCTGTCGCAGCGACTGCCCGCCGCTCCCGAGCTTGCGCTGGGCCTGCAGGCCGTCGAGCGTCTAACCCAGCTAACCAGCAGCCTGCCCAAGGCCTGGGCGCTGCGCGGTGCCTTCCTGGTGTTCGAAAGTCGCGGGCTGGCGGAGGAGTCCAAGAAGCGGGCGCGCTACGACGAAGCCTGGCGGAGCTTTGAGCGGGCGTTTGGCGGGAATCCCTTGCTGCGCGGTTTCATGGGCAAGCTGGCGACGGAGGCGCAGCAGGGTCGCAGCCTTCCGCGCCCCGGCTAGTTGGCCGTACACAGCCCGGTGTACCAGTTGATCTCGGTACACGGTCGCGCGCTGCCCAGCTGCCAGCTAGGCGTCGTGGTGCTGCAGGCCGGGATGGGCGTGGCACAGGAGGTCGCGGCGTCAAAGGTGTTGCCGTTGCCGTCGTTCATCGTCGAGACGCGTAGCTCGCTCATGTTGACGCAGCTTGCCCCAGCGGAGGTCCAGTTGGCTTCCATGGTCCCGCGCGTCTGCGGCAGCATCGGGTTGACGCTGGCACTGTCCCACATCTGGATGTAGACGTTCTTGAACTGGACCAGCGGGTCGGGGGTCCAGGTGAAGCTGCGCCCGTCGCCGCAGAAGTCCGCGCGCTTCATGCGGGCGCAGGCCTGGTGGTGGCTAGCCAGCGATCCCGGCAGGCAGAACTGCGAGCCGCAGGTGGTGCTGTACGTCCCCCAGGGCTCGTAACCCCACTGCACACAGGCGCCCAGCGGGTCCTGACCGCAGGCCAGGGTGATCACGCTGCTGTCCGCGGTGCGGGCGCCGGTGTCCAGGTTCCACTTGGCCCCGGGAATCGGGATCACAGGATGGTTCTTGTACAGGGCCTGCTGATCCAAGGTGGCCGCCATGATCAGCTCGGGACAGAGCAGATGTGTCCCGCCGGCATCTGGCAGATAGTTTGCGACATAGCGTTGTCCGCTATTGGGCTCGATATACGATGATTTTTTGATCTCGATGGTGCCATAATACGGGTATGCGATGTGCAGCTTTAGCGAAATACTGCCATCGATCTGCTGATTAGTCAGCGAGCTGGTTGTGACATAAAACCAGCCGGCGCTGCTGGTCAGGCTGGTCACCGGCTGATTCCCATAGGTGATCGAGTCAATGCTAGCAGCACTTTCAGAGTTCTTATCCATGAGCTTCCAGCCCAAGTTATAGCGGATTCCGCGAATCGGGATCTGGCCTAGCAGCGTAGACTGGTAATACTCTGTCTTGCCGTTGGGCGAGATATAGGGGCCGACTCCCTGCTGGCGCTCGCCGGTGTCTTCCTGGGCGGCGGGCTGGCAGGCGCTGGTCAGGCTGACGGACAGTGCAAAAAGGGCAAAGTGTTTACGCAGAGACATGGCGAACTCCTGAGTTGTTGAGCCGCGCAGAGCGGGAGCCGCCCGCGCAGGTCCGATGTTTCAGATCGTGAATCAAAGCCCGTGCCAATCCGACGGGTGTCGGAGCCGCGCGCCGAGTCGTGTGGTTTCGCAGACTTGGCGATGCCGGTCTTGGCGATGGCGCGCCACCGGCTGACACAGACCGGCACCCGGCCTGACACCACTTGGCACGCTGTGCCAGTCGTGCCTTCGGCTATTCCTCGCCCTCGGCCTCCTGTTCCAGCTCGTGACCGGCGGCGGCGCCCTTGATCCCATACTTTTCCATCAAGCGGCGCAGCTGGGTGCGATGCAGACCCAGGGCGCGGGCGGCGGCGCTGATGTTCCCGCCGGCCTGGCGCAGCACCTCCTCGACACGAGCGCGATCTGGGATCAGCGGCAGCTTGGCCAGCGGGGGATGTAGCAGCATGGCGCAGGACAGCGCCGGCTCGGGAGCTTTCTGGATCGGCTGCCCGGCCCGCGGATCCAGGTGGTGGACCTCCAGCCGGGGGGCGGTCTCGCCTAGCGCGTTCTGCGCCGCTGCCCGCAGCTCTGAAAGCAGCTCGCGGACGTTGCCGGGCCAGTGGCGCAGCAGGCAGGCCTCGACGAACGGCGCGCCCACCTGCAGCTTCGGCGCAATGCCCTGGATCGCGCGCTGGCAGAACCAGGGAATCTCGTCGAGTCGTCGCCGCAGGGGCGGCACCACGACCTCGGGCCGACTGACGCGAAAATACAGGTCCTCGCGAAAGCGCCCCTCGCTGACCTCGCTGCGCAGGTCGCGGTGCGAAGCCGAGCAGAGCTGCATCTGCACGCGGCGGGCCCGCAGCGCACCCATCGGCAAGACCTCGCCAGTCTCAAGTACGCGCAGCAGCTTGGCCTGCACCGCCGGATCCAGCTCGCCGATCTCGTCGAGAAACAGCGTGCCGCCATCGGCGGACTGGATCAGTCCCTCGGCATCGGCGACCGCGCCTGAAAAGGCCCCGCGCTTGCTGCCAAACAGCAGGCGCTCGGCCACGCCGCTGGCGATGGTGGCGCAGTTGATGGCAACAAACGGACCGGCGGCCAGCGTGCTCTCGCTATGAAAGGCGCGCGCGATGCCCTCTTTACCGCTGCCGCTCTCGCCGGTGATGTGCAGGTTGCGGCCGTAGTGCGCCGCCCGCGCCACCTGGCCCAAGACCGCCTGCAGGCCCGGACCCGCAACCCGATCTTCGGTAGCCAGCAGGGGACTGCGAACATAGGGACGCAGATCGGCACAGAACAGGAACAGGCTCTCCCCAGTCCGCAGGACCCGCAGGCTGGACTCGCTGTGGCGGGCGGTGATGGGCACGCCGTCGCAGTAGCTGCCGTTGTGGCTTCCCAGGTCGCTCACTTCAAAGCGGATTCCGTCGAAGCTGACGCGGGCGTGACGGCGCGACATGCGCGGATCGGTCGGAAGACCCGAGCCCGGCTCGCCGCGCCCCAGCTCCAGGTGTCCCCCCCGCAGCGGCAGCGGTACGTTACAGGGCTGACCCTGGGAAAAAATCAGGAGCAGGCCGGGCAGCACCTGCTCCCCGGGCTCGCGCCCTCGCCCCGTGGGGTCGACCGACTGCGTGCGTGTACCGCCTGAGGTGGCCATCGCCTAAATCTCCCGCTGGCTTGGGCCCTGCGCCTCCCCGATGGGGGCCAGCGCTCCACTTCCGGGGGGAAAAAGCGGGCCCACTCCGCCCCCAGAGATCCATGGTCGCGCAGCCCTGTTCTGGGGGTCAAGGGGCGGGCGCCCTGTCCGCTCTGTGGCCTCCTAGGGCCGTACGCAGCGGAAGCCGAGCTCGCCCCACGCGACGAAGCGACGATGTAGCTCGGAGCCGGCCAGGGACGCAGGCAAGAGCTCGTGATCGCGATAGGATCCGCCGCGCTCACGCGCCTGCGGTTGGCTGGGATCTTTGGCCCACTCCCACACGTTGCCGCTCATGTCACAGAGGCCCGAGACGCTGTTGCCCGCCGGCAGCGAGCAGACCGGGGCTGTCGACGATCGGTGGCAGCTCCCTGGACCGTCGGGACCGACGATGACGGCGTGGGTGCAGTCGGGTGCGCTGTCGGGGACGGCATCTTTCGGATCCCCACCCCAGGGAAAGCGCCGCCGTCCGGCATCCGAGGCCTCGGCGAACCACTCGGCATCGCTGGGCAAGCGCGCCCCGACCCAGGCACAGAACGCCGCGGCCTCTTCACTGGTGACACAGTTGACGGGATGCTGTTCGCGATCCGTGTGCTCCCAGCTGCAGTCTTCGGCGCGGTGCACCACGGCGCAGGCCCCCGCTTCGGCGCAGGCGCGGTACTGCGCCAGCGTCGTCTCGGTCCGGGCGAAGCGAACCCCGGCCGGTTTAGAGGCGACCCAGTCGATGCTCGGCGGCGGCCCTGCCGCAGGATCGCGACGAAGCGGCAAGCCGGCTAGCTCAGCCGTCTGCACCCACAGGTGCGGACGCAGCCAGGTCGGGTTCGCCAGATCATCCACCGCGCCGAGGATGAGTCCCCCGCTCTCCGGCTCGGGCTGGGCAACGTTCGAGAGGTAGAACGTCAGACCGCTGCCGGCTGGGGTCTGCTGAAGCTCCGGTCGCGCCAGGATGGGAAAGCCCAGAGCCCGCGCTTGTGCCAACAGACAGTCGCGCTGATCGCACGTGCCCGACCCGGGGGGCTTGCCCGACCCGGGGGGCTTGCCCGACCCGGGGGGTTTGCCCGATGGGGCCTTTTGCCTGGCTTCGTCGTAGCGCGTCACGCCGCCATCGACGATCGACTGCAGCGTGGCCGCCAGCACGGCATCGATGCGTCGGGCCTGCTCAGCCGAGATGCCAGGTCCCGTCTGCACCGGAGCCAAAAGGACGCAGCTCGCACGGTCGGCGCAGAGATTTTTTCCGACTCTGCCGGTGGGTAGCGCCAACGTCTGCACCGCAGCAGGCAGAGTGTCCTTCGCAACCGGGGGCACGAGCGGCGGTTGTGAAGGAGATTTTCCGCCCCCGCGACAGCCCCAAAACAGCAGAAAGCTCAGCGACCAGAGCAGCCAGCCAGCCAGGGAAGTGAGCTTCCTATTTGAACGCGCGAGACTCCTTTTTTGAATCCGTACACTCTGCGCAGCCGAGGAGGCCGTTGGCCTGTGCTCGCGACCTCGGTCTGCACGCGCAGCAGACGACGATTGCAGCGAAGGGGCGGGAGCCAAACAAAGACTGCGGCCTGGGGGGACTGCCAAAGGGGGCCTCACTCTCGGGTATTGTCGCCCACGGAGCGGCGCTTGGGTTGGGCATCGCCGAGCGGACCTGGGCTGTGGGGTGGACGGGGGACGCACAAGACCTGCGCAGAGCGTACATCCCTCTGCACGATCCATCGGCTCGGCGCTCCGGCATCACCGCGGGTAGACCCAAGGCAGCGCCTCGGCGTTCCTGGTGGCCAGTGCGTCTTTCAATCGCGGGGCGAGATTGTTCGATCTAGCGCGGCTGCGCGGCACCGGCATCCCTGTCCCCCACCGGTGTCTGATTCGACCAGAATGATCTATCGCCCGGACTCACCGGGGGACTCGCTAGACCTGGAGTTCTCATGCGCAAAGAGACCTTTCATCGTGCGCTGGCTGCGACGGCTCGTGTCGCCTGTTGCTCGGTCCTCCTTGGCTGCACGCCCAAGCCTGCGCCCTCGGCAAATCCCTCGCCGCAAGCGGGCCCGGCGAACCCCGGTCCTGCCGGCGAGCCAGCTCCGGCCATCGGCCTGCCCCTGCGCAAGCCGACCTCGCCAGCCAACGACCAGGAACTGCTGGCATGCAAGACCCACACGCGAGCGGTGTTCACCGACAAGACCGAGGGGCCGAGCGACCGCACCAAGTCGTGCTGCCAAGCGATTGCGGCATCACTGACCGCAGAACAGATCGATGAGTGGAGGGAGCTTCCCGCCTGCTGCAACCTGATTGCGCGCTACGACATCCCGGCCTGCACGCCTTGGGGTCCCCCGTGTCCGCCCGCGCTGGAGGCGGTCTGATGCCGACTCTCGATCTGCGGGAAGGGGCGCGGCTACACATGCCGCAGATCGTCTGCCCAGAGGAGCTTATAGCCTCGGCGATCCGAACCTGGCACGGGCGAATGGTCAATGAGCACGGCAGCGCGCGCGTCTTCGAAGCGCTGACCCTGCAGCTTGCGCAGGCCGGAGTTCGGGAAGAAGACGTCGCGAAGTGCCATGGTTTCGCGGCGGAAGAACGTCAGCACGGCGTGCTGTGCGGGGCGGTAGTTGAGGCGCTAGGTGGCAAGGCCCATGCCGAGATCGCGGAGCCCGATGCCTACCCGCCCCATGCCGATGCGTCGCCTCTGGAAGCCGCGCTGCGCAACCTGATCAGCATCTCGTGCTTGTCCGAGACCGTGGCGGTGGCCCTCATCGGTGCTGAGCGCATGGAGATGCCGGACGGCGAGCTGCGTACGCTCTTGACCCGCATCTACGCCGATGAGTGCGGTCACTGCAACTTCGGCTGGCGACTGCTGTCGGATCTGCTGCCGCAGGAACCGGGGCTTGCGGACCGGCTAGCCCGCTATCTGCCCCGCGCCTTTGCCCACCAAGAACAGCACCAGCTACGCCACCTACCCGTTGAAGCGCACTTTCCCGCAGCCGGTGCCAGCCTGGGCCTGTGTGATGGCGAGGATGCCCGCGCGCTGTTCTATGCCACGGTCGAGCAGGTGATCATTCCCGGCCTCGAAGCACGTGGCCTGGCCGCAGCGAAGGCGTGGGCGGATCGCGGGTCGGTGCGGATCGCGTAAGCGTTCCCTTTGGGTGTCGCTTGCAGAGCTGCACTTGCCCATGCGGCGACTCAGCATGCAGCGCAGCGGGCGCTTGCTAAGAGCGCCTATCAAAACCTACTGCGGACCCCGGCCGCTGCGTCAGTCGTCGGTCACGGCCGGGAGGCCGCTCACTCCTCCCTCCTTGCCGCTGGGGTTCCTCGCTACGGTTTTGTTAGGCGCTCTAAACTTCGACCCCAGCCCCAGCGCCGAAATCATCCCACTTCCCAAGCGCTCCCGCCGAGTTACGCGCTAGCGCTGCCCGCAGCTATCTACCCAATCATTTCTGCGATCTGCGTCAAACGCGCGGTGGACCACCCGTGGACCATAGCGCCCAGCAAAAATCGGTTTTCCGTCTGAGACTGAGGCGTAGCGTTGCAAAAGGGCCTGCGAAGCCGCCGCCGCCCCTTGTGCAACCTGATGTAGTCTCGTCGAGCAGCGCCAGAGAGCCTCAGTTACGAAGTCGGGGCCCCAGCAAGCTGATTCGGAGTGTCCTGCATGGTCGCAGCTTCAGCGAACAGCATCGCTAACAGCGAAACCCCTGGGCCTTGCTGCGGTGTCCTGCGTCCAATGCATCGCCTTCCCTGAGCGGCCCATTTCAGAATCCACAGTCGTCGATACTTGCTAGCCCATTCCCGGTCTTCAGCGACCCCGCAGGACTCCTTGACCCCCGGCGCGGGGCTGGGGTACGCATCGCGGGTCAGGGACATAGACGCTCGCTCACAATGGGAGCGATTCCCAAGAAATCCGAGGAGGAAGCATGCGCTCACCGCAGCAAATGAATCATAACTTTGATGGTTCAAATATTCCCAACCGAGGAGATCTAAGAAAACTGCTAGATGAGCACCTGAGGCTAGATAGTGAATTGGATGCCTTCCTGGTGGATGAATTTCCTGATGTAAAAAGGACACTGACAAACTCGCAAGATCGGATATCTAAGATTAATGTCTTATTTGAGTGTAAATCGACTGAATATATCTATAATAGCCTGGCGAACAGAGTTCCGGGTGTCGCCAAGCTGAACCAAGCGACGAAGCTACCCAAATATGACGAAATGGAGTCTTTGCAGGCTGAACTGAAGTCTTGCTCCTTCGGGGTAAATACACTTTTAGATGTAGTGCGGGAAGCGGTTCGCAAGTGCTCAATCGATAATTACGCAGAACCATCGCCCGCCCAAGTCATGAATGCGATTAGCGATGTGGTGGGATCGCCAGAGCTTGTTGATAAGGCCTATTGGTGGTTGTGTGTATTTGGTGTATTTCGGTTTAATAATATCGACAGATGGTGGAGTAGCGGTCAGAATCCCGTGTGGACGAAGTCAGTCGGTTTCGTCAGCTTGGCCAATCGCGGTCGATACCTCCTTAGGCTGCTTGCGTCTGAAAGACCGCACTCCCGACCCTACGAATCTGAGGCGGAGCGCTATCAGGGAGCATAAAGCCTGGCGCCTGGCTGGCCCTCCTGTCGCGTTGGTCGCTCGCCTCGGCTGAAGGCAGTCGGCGCCTGAGGCGCCCGTGCATCTGGGGGGCCTCGCCTCCTTTGGCACACACCGCTAGGAGTTTGTTGCAGTAATCAAACAATCCTCAAAAATAATTAAAATATTTATATTTTTTAATACATTTAGTATTTGATTTGTAGTTACCATGACAATTAGCAGCCTGCTGAAGCCTTGCTGAGCCAATACTTCAACAAGCTCCTAGCCGTCTACGACGCCCAGACATCCTGCAGGTAGCGCCCCTCCTGCTTCCAGGTTTCAAGCTGTGCGGTCGCGGCTTGGGGGCTGTGGCCGGCTTGGGTTAGCAGGGTGATGAAGGCGGCCTCGACGGCGGGGGCCATGTGGCGGCCGTCGCCGCAGACGTAGATGGCGGCGCCGCGCGCGAGCAGCGGCAGTACACGGTCGGCGTGACGCAGCAGCAGATCTTGGACATAGGTACGCGGTGCGCCGGGCTCGCGCGACAATGCAACGTAGAGCTGCGAGAGCGCGCCTTCGGCCTGCAGTCCTTCTAGCTCGGCGCGGTACAGGAAGTCGTGATCGCGGCGCCGACAGCCGAAGAACAGCAGCGATTCTCCGACGGCGATGCCGTCGCGGCGCTGGGCGGCGCGCTCTTGCAGGAAGCCGCGCAGGGGGGCCAGGCCGGTGCCGGGGCCGATGAGGATCAGATCGCGGCGCGGGTCAGTGGGCAGGCGGAATGCAGAGCGCGTGTCCTTGACCAGCATGCGTACTTGGGTGCCGGGTGCGCAGTGCGCAAGGTAGCTGCTGCACAGCCCCGGGCGGCGCTCGTTTCCGTCGCTGCCACCGCTGATCTCGTGCACGCCGACGGTGATGCTCAGCGACCGCGGATGGAGGCGTGGCGAAGACGAGATCGAATAGTAGCGCGGCTTAAGCAGCGGCCGCAGCGACAGCAGGAGCGAGAGCGGGCAGCTGATCGAAGGGAAGCGCGATAGCAGAGTCGGCAGGCTGAGCTTTTCCGCCAGCACACGCCGCGGGTATTCGGTTTCCGAGGCGAGATCGAGGACGGCCCGTCCCTCGGGCGGACAGGGACAGTGACTGGCCAGGGCGCGCAGCTCTCGACGCGACAGCGGACCGAGGAGATCGATGTGATGCGTGAGCAGATCGTGCACGGTGATCGGCACGCCGGTCGGCAGCGCTGCCGAGCCGGTGCCTGCGGTCGCTCCGGCGGTGACGAGCGGTGCGGTTTCGTGCAGCACGACCACATCGGTGCTACGGACCCCGCAGCGCGCGGCGATGGCGGCGACCACATCGTGCGGATTTTCGGGGAAGACGCCCAGGTGATCGCCGGCGGTGTAGCTGATCCCCTCGGGCAGCTCGATCTCGATGTGGCGTGTCGAGCGCTCGGAGTGGGTCGACTGCAGCTCGTCATTGCGCAGGATGACACCCAGGCGAGCCTCGTCTTGTAGCGGATATTTGTTGGGCAGGACGGCGCGGGCTTGCGCCCCGGCGAAGTTGGCGAGCTCGACGCGGTAAAGCGGCTCGGGGTCGCTGGCCTGAGCGCTCGGCGCGGGGCTGGGTTGACCGGGCAGGGGCTGCCCTTTGAGGGTGGCAAACAGGGCGCGCTGCCAGCTCTCGGCGGCGGCTTCAAAGTCGCCATCGGCATCGCACGAGCCCAGCTCAAAGAACGGCTGCGCGCCCAGCTCTTGCAGGCGGCTGTAGAGATAGCGCGGGAACTTCTGGAAGGTGGTTCGCCACTGCTTGTTGCCACCGCCCAACACCGCGAAGCGCAGGCCAGAAAGCAGCTGCTTGTCGAGGCTGGGATCGGCCAAGAGGCGCGCGAAGGCGTCAGCGTTGTCGGGCGGATTTCCGTTGTAGGTGCTGGTGACGATGACCAGGGTCGCGCCGCGCAGGCTGGCGAGGGGCTCGGGGCGCGCAAAGGCGTTGAGCTCGGCGAGCACGGGCGCAAAGCCCAGGCCACTGACCTGTCGCGCGATGCCCTGCGCCAGATCTTGGCAGCTGCCCATGTTCGATCCGTACAGCACGTAAAGCGGCGGTCCGGCGGCGGCATTGGGCGCGGGGTTAGCGACGGTCGCAACCGGCTGGCTGGGCTGCGGCAGGCGGCCTTTTTCTTCGGCGCGCGGCAAAAGCACCATGTGCAGATCTTTGGGCTTGATGGTCAGCGTCTGCACGTGTGCCAGCGTGTAGTGCGGGTCCTGCGTGCGGGCCTGGAAGCGCTGATAGAGCATCGCCAGCACCAGGCGCGCTTCGATCAGCGCAAACTGAAAGCCGATGCAGCTGCGCATACCGATGCCGAACGGGTGATAAGCATCGGGGTGGCGGGCGGCGACGGCATCCGGCAAGAAACGGTCGGGATCGAAGCGCTCGGCATCGCTGCCCCAGTAGCGCGGGTGGCGATGCAGCGCGTTGAGCACGGTGACGATGCGATGGCCTTTGCTGACCGCGTACTTGCCGTTGACCACCGTGTCGCGCATCACCGTCTTGTTAAAGCCGGGGGCGGTGGGGCATAGGCGCAGCGTCTCTTTCAGCACGCGGCCGACGTAGTCTAGACGCTCGATGTCGGCGAAGCTGGGACGGTAGCTGAAGTCGCGACCGAGCACGCGGTCGACCTCCTCGCACAGCCGCGCCTCGACCTGCGGATTCTGGCTCAGGTAATAGAGCGCGTACGAGAGCAGGCCGCTGGTCGTCTCGTGCCCGGCGATCAGAAACGTGATGAGCTGGTTGCGGATGTTGGCATCGTCGAGCCGCTTGCCGCTTGTGCGATCGCGGGCGGTCAGCATGGTCTGCAGGATGTCGTTGGGCACGGCGTCGCCCCGCTCCAGCGCGTCGCGTCGATCCTGAATGATGCGATCGACAGTCTCTTTGAGGATGCCGTTGGCGCGCTCGCGACGATGGCTGGCGACCGGATTCAGCGAGGGCGGAATCAGGCTCATCGGTGCCTGCATGGCGTCCTTGAGGACCTCGACCATGGCCTCGACAAAGGGGATGCTGTCCGACGTCTGCAGGCAGTGAAAGCGCGTGTTGAAGCCGGTGTAGGCGATGGTCTCAAAGGTCATGCGGGTCATGAGATCCGTCGCCAGGAACGCTTCGCCGCGCCCCAAGGCCAACAGCTGGGCCAGCAGCTGATCGGTGACCTCCAGCATCTTGGGGAAGTACCCCTTAAGCGCGCCGGTACCCATCGTTGGCAACAGGATGCGATGCGCGATGTGCCAGCTCTCCTCGTCGTCTTCGGCGGTAAACAGGGCGTCGGCGATGCTGTGCTCGCGCAGGTGCGAAAGCGGTGAGCGATCGCCGATGGTCCGTTTTTGGAAGTCAGCCGGCCGGGCCAAAAGCTCGCTGACTACATCGGCATTGCAGTTGAGGTAGGCCGACAGGCCCAAGAGCTTGATGCGCACAAAGTCGCCGTACCCGGCAAACAGCGCCTCGGCGGTGCCGAGGAGGTCGCCGCGCTTCATGTCGGCCAGGTTGCCCACGATAGGCAGCGGACGCGGACCGGGAATCGGCACCGTCGCACTGGCTGACGCCGCCGCCGGCGCGCTCGGCGCCGTCGGGGTGGCCGGCTGTACGGTCAGCAGCAGGCCCGTCGGCAGGCTGTCCGACAGCGGCACGATATCCCCGTCGGCATCGCGGCACAAAAGAGCCTGGCTGGCCGGCAAACCAAGCGCCGTGGCGATGGCGTGCTGGATGGCTTCCGGGCTCGATCCGGGATAGATGGCGACCCGAACCGGCTCGCTCTGCGGGCTAGATGATTGGGGGGGGGCGAGGCGAACGCGCAGCGATTTCTTTTCGCTCATGGTTCGCCATTTTCCGGTGCCGCGACCGGCTGTGGCAAGCCTGCGCTGCGCTTATCGGAAGGAGGGCGGCGTGCTCAGGAAGCGGGCCGCTGTGGTCAGTGCCACCGCGGCGTTGAGATACAGAAACGGCAGCCAGCCCGGCAGGCCAAATCGCGTATCGGTCAGGTGCACAAAGGCGCCCTGTGAGACGAGCAGACCCTCGAACGCGGGACCGATCAGCGCCGCCAAGAGCGCAATCACCAGGCTCGGTCGATCGCGCCCGCAGGCTAGCCAGCCGATGACGAAGTACAGCGCAAGCAGCACGCTGATCGGCCCCCACGCAAGCGGCAGAACGCTGCTGAAGTAGGCCGAGATGAAGGCCGCCCAAGTCACGCCCAGCTGCCAGGCCCGCGGTCGCGGCGCCATCGCGCCAGGTTCGGCAAGCCACACATCAAGCAGCGGTCGCAGGGTACCGATGGCGAAGGCCGATCCGAAGAGCAGCGGCGTCCACCAGGCCATGCCAAAGAAGATCGGATGGGGGTACGCCGTGGCCCCGAAGTGGGTATGGATGGCATCCAGCGCCGAGCCCAGCGTCGCACCGAGCAACCACAGCGGGAGCAAGGCACGTCCGGGACGGGGCAGGGGAGCAAGCGCAAGCGGAGCTGAGTGCATGGCCCGGCATTTTCAGCGCGAGCCCAAAAGCGAGCAAGCGCTGTCCTTAGCCTTGCGCCTCGACCGGGCGGGGCGTACCTGTGTCGTCGATGGGCTGGCCGAGGTTGAGGGGGATGCGCAGGTGGCGTAGACCGTGCTCGTTTTCGGCGGGCAGGCGGCCGGCGTCGATGTTGACCTGCACGCTTTGAAACAGCAGGCGCGGTGCGCTGAGCGTGGCGTCGCGGCGGTTGCGAGCAGCGATGAATTCGTCGCGGCCGGTGTCCTGCCGGAGCTGGATGTTGTCGCTCTTGCTGCGGCCGATGGTGGTCTCGAAGCGCAGCGGCCGACCACCTGGCAGGTAGTCGTGACCGACGAAGACACGCGTGGCATCGGGCAGGCGATAGAGCTTGCCGTGGATCGAGTCGTAGAGGTCTGCGGCGCTGCCGCGCGGGAAGTCGCAGCGGCCGGTGCCGTAGTCTTCGATGAACAGGGCATCGCCGGTGAACACGGCATCGCCGATGCGATAGCTCAGGCAGGCGGGGGTATGGCCGGGGGTGTGGATGGCCTGGATCGGCAGGCGACCGAGCGTGAGCTGCGCGCCATCGGCCAGCAGGTGATCGAACTGGCTGCCGTCGGTGCGGAACGAGTCGGGCAGACCGAAGATGCGCTGAAAGACGCGCTGTACTTCAGTGATGCGCTCGCCGATGACGATGCCGGCGCCGAAGCGGCTCTTTAAGGCCTGCGCGCCGCTTAGGTGGTCGGCGTGGGCATGGGTCTCAAGGATGTGGTGCAGCCGCAGGCCGTGCTCACGCACAAAATGCGCGATTTTTTCGACCGAGCCCAGGCTCACGCGCGAGGGGAGCGGGTCGTAGTCGAGCACCGGATCGATGACCACGGCATCGTGGCTGTCGGGATCGAAGACGACGTAGCTGAGGGTGAAGGTGGCGGGGTCAAAGAAGCTCTCGATACGCATGGGGGGCCTCGATAGGGGTTCGACAGAGCCATGCGAGAGCAAGCGATGTGCCAGGAGGTCGCCCGGCGAGAGCGCGACGCGGCCCGAGAGGATGTGCCGACGATGTTGCAGGATGTAACAAAAACGTTACGGGGTGTTTCAGATGCCAGGCTTCGGCCCGTCGCTGGCCTCTTTCGCATAGAGCGCAGCGGCGCGGGCCCGGGCAAAGCGAGCGGTGACGCCTACCAGACCCGGCTGTCCCGAAAGATCGTCGAGGATCTGCAGCGCCTGGGCAGGCGCTAGTTCGTCGGCGGTGAGTCGCAGGCGCTGGCGAGCGGCTGCAAGGAGATCGCGAGCCTTGTCATCGCCGAGCGCGGCCAGCATGGTGACGAGCTCACTGTCGGCAATCGTGACCTCGTGCAGCGCGCGCAGAAGCTCGGGGGCGCTGGGGCGCTCGCTGGGGGTGGCGCTGAGACAGGCAGAGAGCAGACTGGCCACGCGGGGGCGCAGTCGGGGGACTCGGCCCACCAGCGTCGGGATGCGCAGCGGCTCGCCCCGCCGATGGAGCTCGGCGGCTGGCTCACGCAGCGGCAGCTCACCGGTCAGTAGCTCATAGGCAATCACGCCCAAGCTGAAGACATCGGACTTGGGGCTGGCGTGGTGAAGACCCTGGAAGAGCTCGGGCGCGCGATACATCCACAGGTAGCGGCCGTCGGCGCCGCGGGCACTCGGCTGATCTTCTTCGCGGACCCGGGGGAGCGCGGTCTGCGAAGCGAGCTGCCGCAAGTCCGCCGCCAGCGCGACGGGTGCCGAGTCGAGTGCGGTCGAGACGCCAAAGTCGGTGAGCTTGGCCCGCGGCTCGCCGTCGCCGTTGCCGTCGCGGCTGCCGTCGACAATCAGGATGTTGTCGGGCTGCAGGTTGCGATGGACGATGCCGTTTTCGTGCAGGGTGACGAGGCCGCGCAGCACTTGACTAATCACCGCCAGCGCGGGCTCGGGCCGAGTGGCGCCGTAGAGATCGGCTCGCTTGTGCAGCGGGGTGCTGCGCGGGTATTCGGTGATCAGGAACATCAAGCCATCGGCGGTGCGATCGATATCGACGATGGCGGCGATGTGCGGATCGCGCACCGCGGTGAGGATCTTGGCCTCGCGCACGAAGCGGGCGAGCAGGCTCGGGCTGGGGTCAAAGGTCAGCACCTTGGCCAAGAAGCGACGACGGTCGGAGTCGCGCCGCACCTCGTAGAGCCGACTGCCGGGCGCTTCTGCGAGAGAGGCCACGATGCGATAGTGTCGTCCGAGCTGGGCTCCCCCTGTGGGCCCCTTGCCGGGTCCTTCCGGTGCCGCGCCGGGCCCGGCTTCCCCGTCGAGGGGGGGCGCAGTCAGCGAGTTCGAGCTGGGGCTCTCGGGCTTGTGGGTGAGCGCTCGCTGCAGCCGCTTGTCGAGCTGGTAGCGCAGGTCGGCGTTGAGCTGCTGCACCGCGGAGTGGCTGTTCTCAAGCTCGCTCAGCTTGGCCAAAAGATCGCGGCGCATGCTCTCGATGGCGCGGGCCAGCGGGGCCATGTCCTGCGCATCGTCGACGACGATCGGCGTCTGCAGCTCGCCGGCGGCCAGGCGAGTGGCGGCTTGGATCAGGCTCCACTGCTCGCCCAGGCGCTTGCGCGTCTGCGTGCTCTTGATCTCCAGATCGTCGACGCGGGTGGCGGTTAGGGTCAGCGCGACTTGATTGCCGAGCTCGATCAGGACATCGAGATCTTCGGTCCCAAACGGGCGGCGCCCCGGGGCCGCTTCTAGGTAAAGCAGACCCAGCAAGCGCCCCTGGACGAGGAGCGGTGCGGCCATCAGGCTCTGCGCGACCGGTGGGCTGCTGTCGGCTTCAGCGGATGGAGCGGGCCTGCGGATGTAGCGGCTGCGGCTGACCGGTCGGCGCTTCTGCAGTGCGGCCTCGACGACGCGGCTGTCGTGACCGGTACTGGCCGGCGACAGGTTGCTGATGCGGCCCTGGGCATCGCGGCCGGCGAGCAGAGAGAGACCAGTCCCGTCGGGACGACAGAGAAACATGAAGGCCCGCTCGGCTTCGAGCAGCCGCAGCAGCGCCTTGAGCGTGCGATGCGCGTGCTCATGACTGCCGCTGTGCTCGTTGGCCTCCAGGCTCATGTTCATCACCAGCGCGTAGTCGGCCATGCGCTTTAGGAACAAGCGATAGCGCCGCACCAAGATCGAGCCCATGGCGATCAGGAACACCAGGCCGACGACGGCGCGCACATCGGTCCGCGTGCTGAAGACATCGAGCACGCTCAATAGCTGAGGCAGCGCCAGCACCGAGGTGAGCAGCATGCCCCAAGCCAGGATGCGGGCGTCGGCGTTGCCGCGCACAAGACCCAGAAGTGCGCTGACGGCGATGCTGATCAGGTACGGCAGCCAGAAGATCAGCGAGGCATAAAAGAAGGTCTCAAGGTGAATCACCGAGGCCAGAGTTAGGCTCAGCCCGATGACGAACAGCGCGAGGTTGGCCAGGCTCATGGCGCGCAGGTAGCGCGACACGCGATCTTCAAAGAGCTGCGCCACGAACGCGCACATCGCCGCGCTGACCAAGCAGAAGCACGACACCAGGACGTAGCGCCACAGCGCCGGTGCATCGAACAGATAGGCGCGCAAGAGCGAGCGGCTGAGCAGATACGGTCCCAGCACCAGACACTGCAAGGCATAGAGCAGGTACAGGCGCTCGCGGCGCTGGACCAGATACAGACAGAGCACGCCCAAGCCCAGTACGAGCGCAATCATGCCGACGATCAGAAACGGCAGCCCACGACGCACGGTATCGGTGAGCAGCGCGGCCCGCCCGCCGAGGAGGGGCGGCCGGATGATGCCGATGTTGCGGTAGCTCGACTGGAAGCGCAGGGTCAGCAACCGGCCTTGGTACTGCGGCCCAAGCGGCAGGTAGATCGGTCGCTTGGCGACGAAGCCCTCCTGGGGAGCGTCCATTGGACCGAAGCGCAGGAGGAGCTGACCATCGAGGTAGGCCTCCATGCACTGATCGACTTCGTGCAGAAACAGCGTCGGGTCAGGCGGCGAGGGACCCTGCAGGCGAGTGCGCAGCCAGAGCTCGCGGCGCGCCTTTTTTTCGGTCTGGGTTGGTTCGGCCTCGCTGGTCTGTGGGCCCTGCTGGCTCGCCGCAGCGGGCGACTTCGGGATCGGATTGTGCAGGCCGGTGGTGACTTCCCAAGGATCGGGATCTGGGCTCTCGCTGGCCCAGGTCAGCGAGCCATCTGGAAGGCGTGGCGAGGAGCCGTATTGGAAATGCCACTCACCGACGTAGGCGCTGACTTCGTCGTCGGCCGAGCTCCCAAACCCGCAGCCCGTAAGCCCCACGATGAGCAGCGTGGCCCAGAGCCGCAGGAGGGAGGGAAGCCAGAGCGTGCGCATGCAGCCTTAGTTGCGGGGCTCGAAGAGACCGCTGTCGTTGCGCAAGAGTCCCAGGGCCTCGCACTTGCGGATCAGCTTCTGTCGGTCGTGCGCATTGAGGGCGGTCTCCGGCGACAGATGCGACAGCGCCTCGTTGGCGCCCTTGGCGTTTTCTAGCTGGCAGGCGTAGCGACCGAGGGCGCTCCACAGCGCGGGGTGGTTTAGCTTCTTGGCCGGCGCGCGCAAGAGCTTGTAGGCGGCCTGCAGGTTGCCCTCGTCTTCCTTTTCTTTCGCCGCGGTGACAATCGCCATGACCTCATCGGGAACGGGGGCGATGGGGTCGGGAATCGGCGGTGCGGTCGGCGGAGTGGGGGCGCTATTCGACGGATCGTTCGGCGGCGGTAGGGCCGGCGTGTTGCTTACGAGCGGAGGCTGCGTCGGGGGCGGCTGAGCCGGCGGTGGTCCACTGCCCCGTCGATAGAAGGCCACGCTCCCACCGACGATGGCGATGAGCGCCAGGGCCGCATAGATGGTCGTATTCTGACCCGGTGAGGTGGTGCGGGCAGGGGTGTTGCGGCCTTCGGTGATGTCGATGCCGAACCAGCTGTAGACGCGCTTCTTCAGACGGAAGCGCAGCCGGCGCAGCTGCTTTATAAGGGGCCGTCGTCGCTTCGCTCGCTCCAGCGCATCGGGATCGCCGGCGGGCGGCTGGGTGTCGGCCGACTCCATGGCATTGGCCGCTGCGGCCAAGATCTGCACCGGCTGCCAGGCCGGGGTAAACGCCGCGGGCCTCTTGGTGATGACCTCGTTGCCGTCGGAGCTGCCGCTGGCGGCTTTCGCGATTGGTGCGGTCGGTCCCGCCGGGGCTCGCTCGGCAGGGGCCGGTGGATCGCTGGTCGCCGCTCTTGCTTTGCGACCTTTGACCGTTGGCGAGTCCAGGTCCGATCCGGCGGCTGGCGGAGCAGCTGGCATGGGTGGGGTTGCCGGCTGCGGGTTCGGGCGGGACTCGTCGGTGAGCGTCTCTTCTAGCGAAGCGGCGGGAGCATCTGGAACTCCTGGCTGTCCGCTCCGCTCGGGCAGGGTCTGGGCCAGCGGATCGACAGTGCGGTTGAGCGGCGTCAGGCTCTCGGCGGGCTGCTTCAGCGCGGCCGGGATGCGAATGGCGGGCAGCGGCTTGGCCAGCGGTCCTTTTGGGATGGCCGGCGCGGGCTTACCGACCGTCGGCAGGGCGGACTCGGTCTTGGCCAGCCCCAGCGGATTGGGCTGAAGCTGCGTGTCGTCGTCGAGGTTGCCCTCCTGCAGCAGATCAGCCATCGACTTGACGTCGGTGCTGACGTTGCTGAGATCGCGCAGGACCATGGCCACGGCGGCCATCGCCGGCCGCTTCTGCGGATCTTTGATCAGCATCGAATCGACCAAGAGCCGCAGCTTAGGCAGCAGGTTTTCGACCAGGCTGCCGATCGGCGGCGGATCTTTGAACAGGTGCATGCCGATGTATTCGCCGGGCTCCTCGGCGATAAAGGGTGTGCGCCCCGATAGCATCTCGAACAGCATGACCCCCAGGGCGTAGACGTCGGCGCGATCGCCCACCGTCTTGCCGCCTTTGCACTGCTCGGGAGACATGTAGATGGGAGTGCCCATGACCACCGAAGTGTCAGTGGTGACGGCGCCGGTGTGCTCGCGTGCGAGCTTGGCGATGCCGAAGTCGAGGATCTTGGCGCGCTCGCCGCTGGGCGCTTCGATGTCGGGCACCAGGATGACGTTTTCGGGCTTGAGGTCGCGGTGGATGACTTTTTTGGCGTGCGCCGCGGTCAGCGCCATCGCCACCTGTCGACCGATGCGGATGGTGTTGGTCTCGCTGAGGCGAGCTTCGCGGGTCAGCCGTGTGTGCAGCGACTCACCGGCCAGGTACTCCATCGCCAGATAGGCCGCGCCCGACGGCAGCTGACCGTAGTCGAAGATTTTCACGATGCCGGGATGTTCGATGAGATTGGCGGCGCGGGCCTCATTGAAGAAGCGAGCCGCCAGCTCGGTCTTCATTGCGAACTCAGCCCGCAAAACTTTGATCGCGGCGCGGCTGCCAATGTCTTCGCGCAGGCCTTCGTAGACGACGCCCATCCCGCCTTCGCCAATCTTGCGGAGGATGCGGTAGCTGCCGATGCGCTGTCCTACGAACGGATCCACAAACACTCCTTGCGGGGCCAGGACCGGAAGGGGCGCTCTCTGCCCCCCGGCGCGCGTGGGTATTGTCTCATAGCTCCACCGTGGGTCGGCCAGCGGACTGCAGGCCAAGCCCTGAGAAATCGGCCGGGGTGAGCCCATCGACTAGCTCGGCCGCGGTCGGGCGCCGGGCCGGGTCGTCGCTCAAACAGCGCTCGACAAGCTCGCTGAGGTAGAGCGGAATGTCGCTCCGCAGCGCAGAAAACTGCGTTGGGCGCAGCGCTTCCCCACGGTACCGGCTAACCACCGGCGGTTTTGAAAAGGGCAGGGTGCCGGTCAGGACCTCAAAGGCCAGCACGCCAAAGCTAAAGACATCGGCCGGCGGTCGGGCATCGCGCGAACCGGTGACTAGCTCGGGGGCCAGGTACATCGGCGATCCCAAGAGCAGGCCCGGCTGCTCACGGTCAGCGCTGTCGGTGAGGTCGGCATCGGGCTGATGAATCGTCGAGACCCCGAAGTCGACCAGCTTCGCCAAGAGTCCTTTTTCGTTCTCGACGACGAGGACGTTGGCCGGCTTGAGATCGCGGTGAATCACGCCCAGGCGATGCACGGTCTTTAAGCCGGCGGCGATCTGCCACAGAAGTGCGCGGGCCCGCGGGATCTCGTGATAGTGCTCCAGACACTGCGAGAGCGGCGTGCCTTCCACAAGCTCCATCACCAAGAACAGCGAGCCGGACTCGGTGATATCGACATCGACGATCGAGGTGACGTGGGGATCGGTGAGGCGGGCCAGGATCTGCGCTTCGCGGGCGAACTGCAGGATGCTTTCTTTTTGCGCCTTGGCCGAGATCACCTTGGCCGCCAGGTGACGCTGGTCGGTGGTGCGCTCGACGCGATAGACGCAGCCGCTGGCCCCCTGGCCGAGGATGCGGATGACGCGATAGCTGTCGGCCAACATCTCGCCGGGCTCTAGCCACTTGCTGACACTGCGGCTGGTGGCGGCGCTGCCCTCGCTGAGCGCCTGTTCCAAGAGCTGTTGGATGCGCTCTTCAATCTGGAAGCGCAGATCGTCGTTGAGCTGCTGCACGGCGATGCGTCCCCCTTCCAGCGCGGCGACCTTGCCACGCAGATCCTTCCGCATCCCTTCTAATAGCGTGGACACCGCCGTAAGCTGACTGTCCACCGGCACGCTGATTGGCGTTTCTAGATCGCCGCGGGCGAGACAGCCCACCTGGGTCAGAAGAACTTCTTGTTCGCGCAGCACTTTCTGCGCCTGCTCGCTCTCTTGCTCCAGTGTGCTGGTCCGGGCAGTGAGCAAGAGCAGCGCGATCTGGCGGCTGAGGCCCTGCAAGAGCGCCATGTCCTCGCGACCGAGTCCGCTGCCATCTCCCTCCAAGTACAACACGCCAAGAAGCTGCCCACGGGCCAAGAGCGGCTCGGCGAGCTCGGAGAAGCGCTCACCCAGCTGATCGGCGATGCGATCGCGGATCTCTTCGCGCGAGCTTTGACTGTGGGTCACGACCTGCCGGGTCTTCTGCGCAGAGAGACACAGCGGGTGCACCGCGGCATCGGGCGGGCTCTCAGGCTGACCGGGCTGCGCGCGCTGCAGGTAGAGCACAAGCGGGCCGGACTCATCGCCGCAGGTGTAAAGCAGGGCGCGCCTCGCCGACAGCATGCGCACGAGTTCGGACAAGAGGAGCTGCACCTGCTGGTCGATCGGGATCTCGCGCGCCGATGCAAAGTTCAGCTGCATCATCGTCGAGATATCTGCCAGTCGGCGCTGCACGGCGCGGAAGCGATGCAAGAGGATCGAGCCCAGCATCAGCGCGAATAGGGCTGCGGTGTAGTGGGCGGTGAAGCCGGTGCGAGGCAGAAGGCGCAGCTCTTGCAGGATCTGCAAGGCGCCCAGCACCGCGCTAACCACGAAGGAGAGGCAGAAGATGCGTCCGTACAGATCGCCACGCAGCGCGCTGCCCAGCGACTTGCCCACAATGGTCAGCATCGCGACCAGGATGAGGATCTTTAAGACCTCGGAGATGCTGGCCAGGTGGACCAAGCCGGTCGCTGCTGCTAGGCCCGCGCCCAGCAAGTAGAGCGAGAGCAGGCTGGTCAGCCAAGGCAGCACGGGCAGGCGACCCGGGCCCAAGATGCGGGACGCAAACAGCGAGACGAAGATGCCGATCAGGCACAAGCTGGCGAGCTCGATCGCGTACCAGGCCACTGGACTTGGCGCGACGAACGTGAGGAAGCGCGAACGGCAGAGCATGTAGGTGCCGATGGCCAGCAGGCACAGGCTGTAGAGCAAAAGATCGAGCTCGCTGCGCTGCACCATGTAGAGCGCTAATAGCGCCAGGCTGGCGGCGACTAGCAGGGCCCCGACGAGTCCCGGACCCAGCCCGACCCGCACCGTCTCACTGAGGGCGGCGACTTGCGCGCCCAGGTACTGCGGCGAGGGGATGCCGATGCGCACATGCGGCGAGTACAGCCGCAGGGCCAAGAGCTTGCCGCCGTACTCCGGGCCAAGCGGCAGGAAGTGATCCTGAAAGCCGGGAAAGCGGGGCTCCTGGGGCGGCTCGGCCCAGGCAAACTGATCGATGCGTCGGCCGTCGAGAAATGCCTCGAAGTTCTGCTCGGCCCACTGCAGGTGCAAGACCGGCCTTTCGGCTTTGGCCAGTCGGCCGCTGGCCGGCGGTAGGCGAGTGCGCAGCCATAAGAACTTGCGCCCTTGCCGATCCGGCGGGTTGTGGGTCTTTTGGGTCTTCAGCCAGCGCCCATCATCTGAGCTGGCGTCGCCCTGAGCCCAGGCCAGCTCGCCACTGGGCAGCTTAGGAGAGTCCCCGTAACGATACTCCCAGGTCCCGCTGTAAGGCTCCAGACCCTCGGGCGGCGGCACCTCGTAGCCGTCTATGGGAGCATCACAACCTACAAAGAGGAGGATGCTCGCCAGGGCTAAAAGCAGCAGGCCGGAGGCAGAGCGCATGCCTGCTCAATGTATCACGTCCGTCGCCGGGGGCGGTCGTCCACGGCGCTTTACAGGCCCCGCTCCGGGCGGATAGCGTGGGAGACGAGATCGATGGCCAGCCTGGGACATATCGCGGTCGGCTTGGCGGCGGCACGGCTGTATCAGCAGGCGTATCTGCGGCCGGCGACGCTGCCCGGGCTGATGGTTGTGCTGTCGGGGCTGGCGCTGTTACCGGATGCCGACGTGATCGCGTTCGCGCTGGGCATTCCGTATCGCGCGCCGTTTGGGCATCGCGGTGCCTCGCACTCGCTTGTCTGCGCGCTCCTGTGCGGGGTCTTGGGCATGTTCCTGCTGTACCGCGACCAGCATGGGACCTGGGGCAGTCGCCTGCGACTTGGGTTGTTCCTCTCGGGGGTCGTGGCCAGCCATGGCCTGCTGGATACGCTGACGGATGGTGGGCTGGGGGTGGCGCTGGCTTGGCCGTTTGACCTCACCCGCTACTTCGCGCCGATTCGGCCGATTCCGGTTGCGCCGATAGGGGTTCGGCTGTTTTCGCCGTATGGCTACCGCGTGCTGGGGACTGAGCTTCTTTATTTCAGTCCGTTCTTGCTGTATGCGCTGTGGCCTCGGCGGCGTGGCTGAGGGGGTGTTTACATATTGGGCTGAGGGTGCCCTTGGCCTGGCCTTGCTGCACGGCTGGGGCCCTCCCCAAAAGAGTTGGGGGCCCAGCTACCACAGACTCCCTTTTTCGCCGGGGCGTCGAAAAAGTGAGACCCACTGCGGCCCCAGCCTTACGGGCTACTTGGTTTTTTGGGGGGGGGAGTGTGAGTAGAAGAGTCTGGTGTGGTCCCGGATTCTTAGATGCTCGACGAGGGGGGAATATGTAAACAGCGTGCTGCGGGGGGGGGGGCTA
>CALFYE010000418.1 GCA_937952145.1 uncultured Myxococcales bacterium | reverse complement strand
AGGCCTTGGCCTCGCCCAGCTGGCCCATCTGTCCCGCCACGTCCCCCAGCCGATCGAGGCTGACGGACAGGTCGCGCTGGGCCACTTTGTCCTTGGGGTTGGTATTGAGGTGCTGCTGGTTAATAGCGAGAGCTTGTTCATACAGGCGCTTGGCTTTGGCCAGGGCCTCCTGCCCGCCATGAATCCTCAGCAAGTCGGCCTGATGTCTCAGCGTCACAGATTCGGTGCGGCGGGCGCCGCGGTGGGCTTGGGCTGCGGGACTCAGATCCGAAAGCAGCTTGCGGCCCAGTGTCAGAAGCTCCCGACGGATGGCAGACGAGCCGGCGAGGTGCTGGAGCCTTTCGTCCAAGCCTTCCACGAGCTGATTCGCAACCTCCACCGCGTTGTCGAGGCGCTTCTGCGCCAGCGTGGATTGATACACGGCGAACCCCGTCAGGCTAGCGAATAGGGCGAGGCTGGCGGCGACGAGGAAACGGGTGATGTTTTGTTGGCGTTTGCGGCGGCGCTCGCTCTGCTCGATAAACGCCGTCTCGCGCGCGTTCCAGCGCAGGGGCTGGTCCTTGAGGCGCTCCAGGGCCAGGGGCAGGCGCGGGTTGTGCGTCCACAGGTGTTGGGGGTCTCGCTTGGCCTGTTCCCAAGTCTCGGCCTCCTGCGTGAGTAGGCGCTGCAGGGGAATGGTTTCTTGGTCTTTTTTGATGCATATCCAAAGGCTTGGCCATCCTAGGATGAGCTTGTCATGGGCGGGTTCAATGTAGGCGTTGCCGTCGCTGTCACAGCCGGAGACGAGGAGGCGGGCGTCTTCGAGCTGCTTGCGGAGAGCGGCGATGCGCGGCTGCTCGGGGTGGCTCTTGCCGTAGTCCAGCTCGGACTCGGGGACGCGGCGGCGCGCGACCTCGCCGGCTTGCAGTGAAACCATGCGCAGCATTAGGCGCTGCAGGCTCTGTTGGTGTAGGGAGTCAAGGGAGTTGAAAATCTCGTCGGCGCGCTGGCTGAGAGAACCTGCGACGCCGCCGAGCTTTTCGTAGTCTTCGACGCGCAGGCTGCGGTCATCGCGTCCGCTGCGGAGATAGGCGCGATAAAGCTCACTGAGGGTAAACGACAGCAGGGGCAGGGCGCCGGGCATGTCGGCGACCTCGTCGATGAGGCGGTCGACAAGCGTCGCGGGCTCGAAGAAGAGAACGCGCTCGGAGGCGGGGCCTTCGATGATCTGGCGCAGGGCGTGGCGGTCGGGAGGCGTGACGAGAAAGCGCGTCACACCGCTGTCGCGCGTCGCGAGCAGACCGCTGAAGTGGGGCTCGAAGTCCAAGCGCAGGGTGAAGACGACGTGCAGCAGGCCGGATGAGGCGTCTACGGCCTCGCGGATGCGCTGCAGAAATGCGGTGCGATCGGCGTCGGTGACGCCCATAGTCACGAGTTCTTCCAGCTGATCGATGACGAGGAGCAGACGACGTCCGGGATTCTGGGCCTGCCAAGCGCCACTGGCTGCACTCAGGGCCGCGTCGCGACTGGCGCCTAGCGAGCCGAGGACCGAGGCCAACTCGGACAAGGGGTGCTTACCGGGACGGACTACATCGAGGACCTTCCATTCCGACAGGGCCGCGAGACGCGGCACAAGCCCAGCACGCACCATGCTGGACTTGCCGCAGCCCGACATACCGCTGACCAAGACCAAGGGCGAGGAAAGGACCTGCGCTTGCAGCGCATCGATGACAGGCTCACGGCCAAAGAATTCTTTGGCGTGCTTGGCTTCATAAGGCAGCAGGCCGCGAAAGGGATTGTTGTCTTCGTTGAGGGCCAGCGCCGAGGGCAGAGCCAGCGGAAGGCCGGGGGTAAAGAAAAAGAACTGCCCCTTGTCGTGTCCATCGAGAGCCCACAGGAGGGGCTTCTGAAGGGACCGTCCGAGCTTCTGTTCCAGACGATTGAACTGTCCTTCGAGATACAGATGCAGCTCGCTCGACAGAATGACGCCGTCGCCCGGCTGGCCGTCGAGGCGTAGATCAGCGCGGCCGCGCAGGCCTTGGCACAGCGCCGCCGCGAAGGGCGAGTTCTCTGCCTCCTCAACTCGTCGCCCAAGCTTTCCGCCCGCGACGGTATCGAGGGCGTACTCATCGGCCGAGGCCGAGGTGATGACTTGGCGCGCGGGATCGCGGAGGTAGCGCTCATAGCGCTCGCGATAAAGCGTCTTGCGCCGCACGCCGAGGCTGCGAGTCGAGGACCAGCGAAACGCGCCAGCAAAGCAGCAGTCCAGAAACAGCAGCAGGTGTTTGCAGGGCAGCTTGGCGAGGGCGGTCTGCACCTCGGCCATCGGCAGGAATGTCGCCGGATCATCGCGGCGGGCATCCTGCGGTATCAGAAAGCCGCGCGGCCCATCCGCTGCCCGCTCCGTCTCCTCCGCGATGCCATGCCCCGCAAAATACAGAACCAGCCGAGTCTCCGCCGAGACCTGCTGCCCCAAACCCGAAAGCATCGCCCGCAAGCCCGCGAGCGTCGCATCCGAGTCGAGAAGCAGCTGTGTTGTGTAGCCATGATCGTCGGCCAAGATCTGCGCCACACTCTGGACATCGCGAACCGCATTGCGCAGCGGCGCGATTCCCTGCCCATAGGCATCGATGCCAACCAATACCGCCAGCCCGCCACCCGTCGGCGTTGGTGCGGGCGAAGAGATTGTTGAGAGGCGCATAGGGGAAGTATCTCATAGCACCGACGATCAATAAGCATGCTCCGGCTTCGTGGACACCTCCGCGGTATCTGACGGATGCGCGATCGGTGTTCATGGCGAAGATGCCGCAGTGTCCATGGGCGAACCGACCGAGGCAGGCGGATCCTCATGTCCATGCGTTCAACTCTCCGACCGCTCCAGCCATCGACGAGCATTTCGACGAGAACGCCCGAGTCATGATCGACCTCCCGCCCGCGCCCCATGCCTAGCGACGCAGCGTTGGCCGGCGGTGTAGCCGCTGCGCCGCAAAGCTCGTCTACGCCCCTTCCAAAGCCTTCGGCGGCGTCGCCAGGTCGGCTAGCTCGCGCAAGAAAGCGAGGGCTTCGTCGACGTTGCTCAGGAGCCAGGCGATCGACGAGTCATTTAGGCGGGCGATGCGCCGTTTGATGGCCTGCCAAGCCCAGCGATAGGACCAGTCGGCTGGCCTCTCGATGGCTGGGGCCGGCGCGATGCCGAGGCTGGCGAGCAGATCTTCCAGGCCGGGGACCTGGGCCATCAGCGCGCCGATTCCCGCGGGCAACGTGGACGCTGCATCGCCATCCGCGCACGCTGCGTCGTGGGAGGCCGCGGCATATCGCCAGGCGGCAGGCTCCGCCTCGGCGACGGCGGGTGCTGGCGCAACCGTCGGCAACGGCTCCAGCTCGCTCTCGCAGACCTCAAGCCAGTCGATGTACTGCGCAGGGAGCGCGGCGGCGCGCGGCGGGGCTCTCTCCGCAGAGGCGAGACCCGACGACGCCCCGAGGCGAGACAGCACGCTTTCCCGTGCCGCTTGAGGCCGCTCCTGCGCGCCAGAGGACCCATCCTCGTCCTCCCATCGCTCTCGCTCGAACTCCGCTGCCGGAAGGGTTCGAACACGCGGCTTCCTAAACAGCCTTGAGAACATCTTCATCACATACGCGCCAAGTGTTTTTGCCAGCTCGATTCCGACGGTAAAAAGATTGCTGGTTTGCGCAGTATCACTCGCGTCTTCATCGCCCTCGCCTAATGAATGCAAGTCATGGCCCTGAGCCTCGCAGAGCCATTGTAATTGGGCGATCAATGCGGCTTGTGGATCGGCAGGTTCGGCGTTCTGCATAGTTGTCCCTGTGTTTCGTTCATTACAAATCTAAGGCGATCCCGACGCTACCGGATGCCTCGGTGGGCGGCAGGACTCAGCGACGAAGAATGGCTGTGATTCCGGGGGGTTAGGTCAGAGACGCGTGTGATCACTCCATCACCATTCGCAGTGTTTTTTCTCTATCGTCGGAACGGCTATTCATCTGTCCCCCTCGATCACGGCAGCCCACCTGAAAGCCTGACAAGAATTCCTGATTCCAATTCAGAGTTTCAGAGATAGATACCCGCGTCAAGGCTGATTTTGAATGGGAACCAAACTCCCATCGCAGCGCGTGCGTCGAAAAACGGTCGACCATTACAGTGCTATCGACCCAAGTAACGGAGGGGCATTACCTGATGCGTTCGCATACGCACAAAAAGCACTATGATTTCCAACGCTTATCGTTGAAGTGAGTTTTCAACGTGTAATGGTTCTTCCATTTTCTACGAAAAAGCAGAGAACGCTGCTTGCGTACGCTGCTATCATATAAAATGATGCGCGGTTGTCTGTATTGTGGTTTACCGCTGCGGGGCGTCCGACCGCCGCAGACCTGCTATTGCGGGGGAACGTGTCGGGTCGCCTTGCATCGCCTGCGACGCAGGGTTGAGACGCTGCCGCCGTGCATGAAGGTGCTGATGATCCGCGTGCAAGCGAGCGCACCACCGCGGGCGCGTGGCTACCGCCTGTTTTGGCTCACGTCCCGAAGGACGCTCTCCCCAGCCTGGCGGCTGTGGGCCCCCGCGGCTCCCTTGCATCTCGGGGTCCTCGGCTACTTTTGCAACACGCTGCAAACCGCAGCGCCGCCCCTGCCCCCCACTCCACCGCTCCCCACTTCCCCCACCCTTTCTCCGGCCGCCTAAGCAGGCGTAGTCCCAAAAGTCATGGCAGCGGCGACGGTTCACGGTGGACAATTCCCTTCCCGTGCGCGGCGACCATGGCTTGCGCGATGTCGCTGGCGATGTGGAGGGCGGGGTTGCCAAGGCCGGTGGGGTTGCGCTTGAGGCGGGCCTCCAGGGACTCGCCCTGGAGGAATTCCATGACGATGTAGGCGGTGCCGTCGTCGAGCAGGCCGAACTCGTAGATCTCGACGAGGCCGGGGTGCTGGATGAGGTTGACGGCGCGGGCCTCGTTGAGGAAGCGGGTGCGGAACTCGGGATTCTGCGAGAGCTGAGCGTGCAGGACTTTGATGGCGGCGCGACGCTCGATGTAAAGGTGGACGGCTTCGTAGACGGCGCCCATGCCGCCCTTGCCAAGCAGGCGCAGCAAGCGGTAGTTGCCGACCCGGGCCCCGGGCTGGAGGGGCTGGGGGGGGATGTCCTGGGCATTGCTGAGCGTGGTCATACAACGTCCTATTCTGTCACCGGCAGAACTGCGGAGCCGGCAAAGAATCGGAGAGATTCATGATGACCAGCCCCGTGGGCAGGCAGGCGCCGTAGGCCACATCGCATTGATACGGAAAGGATCGGCCGCAGTCGCGGTCGGCGCTGCAGCGCTTGACCCAATAGGTCACGGGCGGGGACGCCGGCTTTCCGGCCTCGGCCTCGGCGGCCCAGGTGATGCGGGTGATGCCGGTCGAGCCACAGCCGGCGGGGAGGGGATCGGGCAGGACGCAGCCACCGCCGGGCCAGGGTGCCAAGAGCTCGCGGATGCAGACGCCGCGGCCGCAGTCGCCATTGCTGCTGCAGGCCTGACCCAAGGTCGCCGAGCAGTCGCTTCCAGCGATGACGGGATCGGGGGGGGGCGGTACGCCGCCTAGCTCGGGCGGGCAGGAAAGGGCGGAGGCGGCCTGGTAGTAGCCGGCCTCTAGCGCTTTGCTGCCGGGCGACAGGTTCTCACTGAGGGTCTGCGGCAGGTAAAGCAGGATGCTGTGGGCGTTGGCGAGGATCGGCTCGTCGCTGTCGCGGCGCAGGTTGCGGTTGCGATCGTAGTAGCCAAGCAGCGTGCCGAGGGCGAAGCGCGAGCCGCCGGGCAGGTTGGTGTAGTGCTGGGCCTGCGGCGTATCGAAGACCTTGAGCGTGAAGCTAAACGGCACGCTCGACTGCGCCGTGATCGAGGGCTGCTCAACAAGCTCTGCGACGCTCTTTATGCGCGGTCCGTGCGGACTCCAAAACGCGCTCAGTCGCAGCAGCGGCTCATCAAGCGGCAGGACGTCGGAGGCGCCCTTGACGTTGCCACGCACGGTGAGCAGCGGCTCGCCTTGATAGTCGCGATCGGCCAGGCCATCGCCGCAGGCCGCGACGGCGCAGGCGGCGGTGAGGAGTCCTTTGCGGATCAGCGTCGCCATAGCAGGCCTCCATTGCAGAAAAAGGTCAGCGGCGAGACCAGCGCCTGCCCGGTCTGCGCGCCGAGATCGGTGGTCGCCTGCGGCAAAAGCTCGCTGAGCGGACCCAGCTCCAGACGCAGCGCAAGACCATGGCGCAGCGGTAGATCGAGCGCCAAAAGACCGCCGAGCTCTAGGCCCAGCGCGCGCCGCGACGCGGTCTGGCGTCCCCCCGCGGGCGCGCTGAAGCTCTGGTGGTGATACGTGCCGCCGAGCAGCAGGCCAAACGAAAAGCTAACCGGCCCGACATCGACATAGCGGGCGAGGAGCAGCCCCAGGCCGAGCTCGTAGTGGGTGTTTTCGAGCAGGCCATCGCTGGAGCGGCCATAGGCCAGCCCCCCGCGCAGCCGAGCCGACAGCGACAGCCACGGCAGGTCCAGGCCGTAACCGAGGGCTAGCTGCGGCGCGATGCTCTCGCCGGCGAGCAGCGGACCATGCACGCCCGCGAGTAACCCCAGGTTGTGGGCATACAGCTTCTGGCTGCCGCGATAGCGCACCAGGCGGTCGTACTGCACCGAGCGATAGCCGCGCGCCGACAGATCGGTATCGCCGCCCGGGGCGAGCTGCACCTGATACTCGCGATACTCGGCAGGCAGGCGCTGCTGGACGAAGTAGGCGCCGGCCGGCAGGACCAGCGTCGTGCGCTCGGAGGGCGGCGCTAGCTCGGCGAGCAGCGGCCCACCCTCGCGCTCTTCGCTGACCAGATAGAGCGCCCGTCCACCGAGCCGCAGCCGGGCAAGCTGGCCGAGCAGGCCATCGGTCTGGCTGAGCACGAGGTCTTCGCGGCCGCGCAGATCGAAGGAATACGTCGGGTGCTGCAGAGCCAGGGTGCGACCGCTGGAGCGCAGCGTCTGATCGTAGGTGTAGCTGTAGGCCTCGGACAGCGTGATGCGGCCATCGCCGTTGCGATCGGCGGCCCCGCGCAGCGCGTTGAGCAGGTGATGGGTGAAGAACGAGCCGCGCAGACGATCCGACTCCTGGCTCGACTCGCCGGCCGAGCTGGAAGTCAGGATGGCCAGGCCCTCGGCGGGTGAGCTGCCGCCGCCACCGTCGAGGAGCTGCAGATCGAACGACTCGCTTTTCTGCATGCCCTTGACGCGGGTGATGGTGCCCGAGCGACAGGCATCGACGACAAGCAGCCGCATGGTGGCGGCCGAGCCCTGCACCAGCTTTTTGAGCTCATCGAGAGCCAGGCTGGTGCCGCGGAGATGCAAGGAAGTTGCATCCGCGTGACCGGAATAAAAGACGAGCAGCGCGCTCGGCTGACCGGCGCTGACCTGGCCGCGGATCTCGGCGTTGAGATCTTCGAGCGCCCGCCGCACCGTCTGAGCGTTTTCGCCGAGGAGGAGCGTGGTTCGCCGACTGACGATGCCGCCGTGCTGCCGCAGCACCTCGGCAAAGCGCTGGGCATCGCGCTCGGCAAAGCGTAGACCTAGCTCGTCGCCATCGCCGAGGTTATTGCCAATCGCTAACAACCAGGTCTGCGCCGGCAGTGCCCAGGCCGGAGGCACATGACCCGCGATCGCAGCCAGCACGAACAGCGCAAGTCCCCACAGCCCCGCCGAGCACCGCAACGCCCGCAGCCTGCCTTGGCCGAGCGGTCGACGTAGTGGGCGGCGTCGCGCTGGGCCCCCGTCGAAGTTCATCGCACCTAGAGACGTCGTGCTCATCATGCCTGCCATGGTCGCTGCTGGGTTAGACGCGTGGGCCCGTGCTTTGGGCAGAGTCCACCAGCAAAAAAGTTACTCTGCGTCAGACTTCATGGGAAGCTAACCGCTCCTCTGCTCCGCTTTTCTATCCACTTACCTACAGGGAGGTCCCCATGAACACACGCGTTCTCGGCATGTTGGCGCTCGTCTCGCTGGGCACGGTCGCTGCCTGCGATCAGTCGAACACCGGCAGCAATAACGACCTGGCCATGAGCAGCCAGGATCTGTCCGGTGGCAGCGGACCGGACATGACCAGCACCGTCGATATGGCCGGTCCGACGGTCTACAACGGCTGCAATACCGCCGACTTCATCGATCGCACGGCCTCGGCTGCGATCCGCACGGTGGCCTTCGGCGGCACGACCGGCTTTGCCTACAGCCCCAAGTGCATCACCATCGCTGTCGGGCAGCAGGTGACGTTCTCGGGCATGTTCGCCTCGCATCCGCTGCGCCCGGGAGTCGGGGCCACCGCGACGGCGGGCAGCCCGAATAACCCGATCATGGCAACCAGCACCGGCACCACGGTCAACTTCACCTTCCCCACCGCCGGCATGTACCCCTACAACTGTCAGCTTCACGACGGCAGCGGCATGAACGGCGTCGTCAAGGTGCAGTAGTCGCCGCCGCCTGGGACGCCGCGGGGGCGACGGTGGTTGCCACCGTTCGGAACACCGGCAGGCCGATCCCGACGGCACCGCGGCGGGCGCTCCCCCAGCAGTACACCTCGCCCCGCTTGGTCAGCGCGCAGGCGTGATCGCGCCCAACGCCAACGGCGATCGAATCGGGCAGACCGACCACCGGCTGCGGCTGGCGCCGCGAACGCAGGCTGCCATCGCCTAGCTGCCCCGCCGAGTTATCGCCGAAACAGAGCACATTCCCCCACGGATTCACGGCACAGCCGACCACGCCCTGACCTTGGCCAGCGCCATCGGCCAGCGACAGCATCTGTACCTCGGGCAAGCTCGCGACTACCTCGGGCAAGACTGGCTGCAGACGCTCGGCCCGTCGCCAGGGAGCCTGTTCCAGGCCGATGCAATACAGCTTGCGGGTCGCCGAGATGGCGCAGATCCCGTTTGCTCCCTGGTCGAAGAACATCGATGAGATGGCGACGATCGGCTCGTGTAGAGGGATCGTGGTCAGGATCTCGCGCGCCTCGCGGGCGCTGCACACGCCGCAGTGACCGCACTTCACGGTGCCGTGGTCAATCGCGCAGTATCCGTCGGGGGACAGGCTGGAAATGTGCTGGCCGGCGAGCTGAAAAAAGTGGGGACGCGGACGCTCGGGCGGGTTCGACGGGGCCCAGTCCCAGGTCCGCCCATCCTGGCCGACGAGGCCGCCACGCACCCCCAGAAGCGGCACCGGCAGCCGCGGCACCGCCTGCCAGTCGCCAAACCAGCAGGCCCAGCCGGCGGGGCCAAGTACGCACAGTCGGCGGGTCGAAAGCGGCGAGCCCAGTGCCAGGGCCGAGACTGACGACGGTGTCGCCTGTTGGCTCGGTGCGATTGTCGGCTGGCAGTGTTCGTCGCTATCGCAGTGACGGATCGTCCCCCAGCACTGCACATCGCCGCCCCAGCGCCGGGCGCATGAGAGATCGTCGGCGACCGCGAGCTCGCTGACGTCGGAAAGCACGCGCTGTGGCCGGGTGATCGTGTGGACAGTGCCGTCGCCGAGCTCGCCGTGGCTGGCCTGGCCCCAGCAGCGCGCCTGGCCGTTTGGCAAGATGGCGCAGGCATGGGTCTCGCTCAGCGCGAGCGCCCGCAGCGGGCCCAGCGACGGGGCGACCGGGCCGAGCGGGCTGCCCATCCAGGTCGTGCAGCGCGCCGTGCCATCCCCGAGCCCCAGGCACAGCACGTCTTCACTGACCGCCAGCACCCGCGTCGGCAGGGCTCCCCCAAGCGCCGCTTTCAGCCCCGGGATAAGCAGCGGATCGCAGACCGGCCCCGACGCATAGAAGCGACAGGGCGAGCCCCCCCACAGCGCAGCGGCAAGCAGCCGATCGGACGCCGGGCGGGGCAGCACAGGCTTGGGTGCCGTCACGACAGGTGGGGGCGCAGCGATGGCCGGAGCAGATTTTGAGGCGGCGGGCAGCGTTCCTTCGGCCTTGACCTTGGGCGCAACCGGCGGCCGCGGCGGCGCCCCGGTTCGCGGCACCGATCGCCCGTCCAGGCACAGGACATCCTGGGAAGCTGCGTCGTCGCGCACCGCCAAACAAACCCGCGCAGCGCGCTGTGGCGTCGGCACAAAGTGCAGCGGGTGCAGCCCCGACGGGAGAGACGCCGGCACCCAGCCATCGCAGCGCAGCGCCCCCGCGGAAAGGCCGCAGACCGCGCTCGAAAGGACCCATAGATCGTCGGATCCCGCTAACTCAGCGACGGCGACAGGCGGCCGCGAGGTCAGCTGGGTAAGCGGCGACATCGCGCGATCATCGCCCCAGCAGAACACCTGGCCGCGTCGGCTGCGCGCGCAGGTCAGCGACTGATTGCAGCGTAGCTGCACGATCGGCTCGGGGATCGAGACCGCGGTCGGCACAGCGCTGTGCGGAAGCCCCGGTACGCCTAGTTCACCCTCGCTGGCGCTGCCCCAGCAGAAGACTTTACCGGCTGCATTTACGGCGCAGGAGTGACGCGCCCCGACGCAGATATCGACATAGCCGACCTCGCCTGCCGTTGCTGCCGGCGTCCCGATGACGGCATCGCTGGCCACTGCGGTGACCGCTGCTGCCGCACGCCCGACTGCCGGAGACTGCCGCGTACAGCCGACCGAAAACCCCAGACACAGGAGCCCCAAGAAATACAGCCGCAGGCTCAGGTTCGGGCTCAGGTTCGGGCAGACGCGACGCACCCCCTGAGACTATCAGGCGAGTGCCCCTGGCTTGGTGCGGGATTTCAGTGCGGAAGCGGCGCCGGCAGCTCGATCAGTATGAACTCGCTGTCGTCGGGGGCCCCGGTGCCGCGGTGACGTCCGACGCTAAACGGCAGGTTGTTGTCGTTGGCCAAGAGCAGGTGACGCGGCCCCCGCGGCAGCACCGACTCTATCGTGAAGTAGGGGAAGGCAAAGCGCGGGCCCAGCCCGATGTCGCCCGGCTGGCCCGCTCCCGACAGCCGCAGCGGGTCGGCAAGCTGCAGCAGATCGACGACCAGACGCTTGCTAAGCGGCTGCCCCGGGGCACCCACCTCGCCCAGATAGACGTGCTTGGTCGCGTCAAGACGCCCCTCGCTATCGTCGCGCTCGATGAACAGGAAGGCGCGCTTGGACAGCGTCGCGATCTCGCCGACTGAGGTGCTGCCGGGCGACATCGGATAGCGATGCGTGATGGGCAGAAAGCGCCGGCTGGCCAGGTCGAACTCAAAGCCACGAATGAAGCCCGTCTCGTCGAGCAGCGGCTTTTCTAGAAAGACCATCAAGCGCTGACCATCCGCGGACAGCGACATCGCTTCAATGCCCCCGCTGGTCCGCACGCGCGGTGGTGCACTGGCTGCCGTGACGCGATACGGAAAGAACAGGCCGGCCAGCCAGGGGGTGTTGCCGCCGTCTTCGCCCTGCAAGTTGGTGCCGTCGTCCGAGCCAGGCAGCGGCGGGGTACCGGGCGGACCGCCAAAGCGCGGAAAGTCGCCGAGCAGCGCCGCGGTGCGAATCCCCGGGTGCTGGCTCTGCACGCGCAGCAGGGTGCGATAGTCGAAGCTCTGGATAAAGGCGCGCTCGGTTAGGTGATTGCGTTCGATGAGGCCGGCGAGGCTGTCGGCGAAGACCTCCGGGCCGACGGTGCGCCCAGCGAGATCGCGACGTGGGTTGAGCTTGGTCTCGATATTGAAGCCCACCTGGCTGGCGTTTTCGGCGCGCCGCGCGGCCTCGGGATGGGTCGCGCCAGGACCGCTGCGGTAGTAGCGAACGTAGGCCGCAACAAAGTCGAAAAGCTGCTGCAGCGCAGGCATGGCGTAAGCGTGCGGCAGGCCGACCTCACGCGCGAAGGCCACGGCGACGGGCGACAGGCCCAGCTCGTTGCTCTGCTGCGGGCCGCGGAACAGCCGATCGCAGATAAAGTCGCGCTGCAGCCCCGCCAGGCTGCTGTCTTTGATCAGCCGCTCATCGGCCACGGCGTAGGGTTTTCCGTCGCTGCGTCGGCAGGTCTGGGCCTGCACATGCGGGTCGTGGCTCAGCACCAGGGCGCCGTCTTGTGTGATGCCGGTGTCGGTCTCCAGCGTCGTCATCAAGGCATCCAGCGCGGCTTCCATCGCGGGCAGTGTGTTTTCTGGACGCAGATCGCGGGCTCCGCGATGCCCTTGGGCATCAAAGCGCCGCCGGTCGAACAGCCCCGACGGCAACACAAAGTCCGGCTGACCGTCGTGATCTCCGTCGTAGCTGCGCAAAACCTGAGCCAGCCGATCCGGCCGGTCCGAGATCATCCCATCGACGCCCAGCGCCAATAGCGCGGTCATGCGCGCCGCTTCGTTGACCGTCCAGGGGATGACGGCATGGCCGGCTCGTCGTAGCAGGGCGACGTCGATGATCTCGCTGCTCGCTGGCAAAAGACCCGATCCGGCGGGGGGCCGGGCCCGCGTCTCGACGACGGTCTGCGGATCGCCATCGGCCAGCAGCAGGTGGTGCGGAGAAAAAACCGGCACCCTCGCCTGACCCGGCGGAGCATGGGCCAGCGCATGGCCAGCGAGCGCGTTCATGATGCGCAGGGCGCTTGACTCCTCGCTGTACGGACTCTGTGGCGAGCGAAGCTCGGGCTGGCCGGGGGGGGAAAGGGCATAGGGCGGATCGAGCAGCCGGCCCTCGGCGTCGCAGTGCAAGAGCGAAGGACCAAACTCATCGCCCAGCCAGAACGTCCCATCGCGGGCCCGCACCAGCGACTCGACGTCGAAGTCGGCGCCGGTGAGGATGCGCTCTTTGGTCAAGCCGTTGCGCAGTGCGAACGGTACTTTGTGCTCGGGATCGCGGAGCTCGATGTAGCCCTCGACCTCGACGCGGCCATCGCCCCCAGCGTCGCCCTGGCGGGTTCGCAGGTGCAGCCGCAGGCGATAGATGCGCAGGTGAAAGTCCGCCGAGTTTTCGATCGCGCCATAGCCGTTGTCGGCCAGTGCGAAGTAGCGATCGGGCGCATCACCAGCGACAAGCGACGACACCCCCTGCACCGGCTGCGAGGGGAGCGGCAGGCTCTGGCCATTGCGCAGCCGGCTTCCCAAATACGCCCCCGATGGAGGCCCCGCCGCAAGCGTGACTGCCGGCAGACGCGCATACCCGACCAGCGTCGGTACGCTTGTCGCCGGCGTACAGGCCGCGCCGCAGAGCACACCGGACAAAAGGGCCACCCAACCGGGAGCAGCAGAGAGAGCGCGAGGATGCACGGGAACCTCCTTCATCGGTTGGCGTCGGGGATGTCGCTGGGGATGTCGCTTTGTCGGGTGCCGGAGTGCGAATTGGGCAGGCCGATGTCGTCGCGCTGCTGCATCCCGGGGAAGTCGATGGCCGCCACCCCGCGATAGGCACTCCGCCGCGCCGCCGCCAGATCCGCCCCATGTCCGACAATGGTGAGCACGCGTCCGCCGGCCACCTGCAGCGCGGGAGCGCCCACCATGCGCTGTGTGCCGTTATGAAAGAGCGTCACCCCGGCCTGCTGCAGCCGCCCCGCATCGATCGTGATCAGCCCGCCCAGGCGTGGCTCGTCGGGATAGCCGGGGGCAGCGAGGACAACGGCGCAGGTAGCCCCAGGCAGCGTCTGCAGCCGCAGTGCCGCCAGCCCCGAGCCAGCCGACCGCGGACTTTCGTTGGCCGTAGCCGTGGCCGTGCATAGGCGAAGAAGCTCACCGGGTGCCAAGCGGGGCAAGATCGCCTGCGCTTCGGGATCGCCGAGCCGCACATTGAATTCCAAGAGCCGCGGTCCCGCCGCCGTCAGAATCAGCCCCAGGTACAGGAAGCCGACATACGGCGTCCCGCGGCGCAGCAGGGCCTGCAGCGTCGGGGCCACGAAGATCGATCCGGCCTGTTCGACGAAGCTCGGCACGATCGCCGGGCAGGGACTGACCGCGCCCATGCCACCGGTGTTGGGTCCGACGCCACCGGCCAGAAGCCGCTTGTGATCGCGCGCTGAGGGCAGCGCAACATACGACGTGCCATGACAGGCGAAGAACAGCGAGACCTCGGGCCCGCTCAGCCGCTCTTCCAGCACCAAGCGACGGCCCGCCAAGCCCAGTGCCCCGTCGAGAAGCAGCCGCCCAAGCGCCAAGCACTGCCCGGCGTCGGTCGGCAGAAAGACACCCTTTCCCGCCGCCAGACCATCGGCTTTGAGCACCGGCACGCGCGCAAAGCTCTCGATCGCGGGCGCTAGCTCCTCGACGGACTCGACGATGCGGAAGGCGGGGGCGGGCAGGCAAAGCGGTGCGGTCAAGCGCCGCATGAAAGCCTTTGAGGCCTCTAGCTGACTCGCGGCACGGCTCGGACCGCAGCACGGGATGTGCACCTCGGCCAGCGCATCGGCGATCCCGCGATCCAGCACCGCCTCGGGGCCGGGGATCACGAGGTCAATTCGCTCGGCCCATGCCGTCGCGACCAGCTCAGGCAAGGCAGAAAGCGCGATCGGCCACAGGGTGGCGTGCTCGGCGATGCCGGGATTGCCGGGAGCGCAGAACACATCGCACTCCGGTGACGTGGCGAGCGCCCGCACCAGCGCATGCTCACGCCCGCCGCTGCCGAGCACTAGGACACGCCGACGCAACCCGGGCATGACTAGCGATCTCCGAGTCGGGGCAAGACCTGGGGGACCGACGGATCCGCCGCCGAGGGCACAGCGGGAAGCGGCAGGCCCTGCGCCAAGCGGGCCAGGAACAGACGCACGGCCCGGGGATACAGTTCAAGCTCGACCTCCAGGCGAATGCGCTCAGCGAGACCCGCCGCGCCTTCGTCGCCGCGCACCGGGATCGACTGCGAAAGCAGAATCGGCCCGGTATCGACACCCTCGTCGACAAAGTGCACCGTGGCCCCGGTCGTTCGCACCCCGGCCTGCCACTGCGCCGCCACTGCCGCAAGCCCTGGAAAAGCCGGCAACAGCGACGGGTGGATGTTCAAAATATGCCCTGGAAAGCACCGCAGGAAGGCTGGACTTAGAAGCCGCATATAGCCGGCAAGAAGCAGGTGCTCGATGCGATGCGCCGTCAGAAGCGCGCTCAGCTTGGCCTCGTGCGCCTCGCGCGACAGGCCGGCGTGCGGCAGGCACATCACGGGATAGCCGTGCTCGCACGCGCGGTCGATAAGCGGTGCCCCAGCGACGTTGCAGACCACCAGGGCCAGCTCTGCCGGAAGCTCGCCGCGCCGAAACGCGGTCATCAGCGAAACGGCGTTCGAGCCCCGACCCGAGCCAAGGATCGCCAAGCGCGGCCGGGCGTCTCTAGATCGCGGCATAGCCCAGCTCCACGCCCCGCTGACCGGCTCGCACCTCGCCCACCACCCGCAGATCTCCGTCGAGAAACGGCGTAAGCGCGGCCCGCTGTTCGCGCCCTGCCAGAAGCAGGAAGCCCAGCCCCAGGTTGAAGGTCCCGGCGAGCTCGTCCTCGGCGACGCCACCCAGCCGAGCGAGCAGCGAAAAGATCGGCGGGCGAGCGTAGGTGTTGGGATCGATCCACAGCCGCAGCCCTTCCGGGCACAGCCCCAGCGCTCGTCGCAAAAGGCCCCCCCCCGTGACATGGGCCGCTGCTTTGATCGGCACCTGCGACATCAGCCGCAGCACTGGCTCGACGTAGAGCCGAGTCGGACGCAAGAGCTCAGCGCCGATCGACTGTGCAAGCTCGGGCACGTAGTCGGCGTAGCGCAGGCCAGCGGCGGACAGGATCTTGCGTGCCAGGGACAGGCCGTTGGCATGGATGCCGTTCGACGGATAGCCGAGGATCAGATCGCCCGCGCACAGCCCGCCGCGCGGGACGCAGGCGCGATCGACCAGGCCGACCGCAAAGCCCGCGAGATCGCAGTCGCCGGGACGGTAGGCATCGGGAAGCTCAGCGGTCTCGCCCCCGAGCAGAGCGCAGCCCACCTGCCGACAGGCCGCAAGCATGCCGGCCGCGATCTCCTCCAGCGGCACCGACGCCAGCACCCCGGCGGCGATGTAGTCGAGGAAGAACAACGGACGCGCCCCGCGCGGCAGCAGGTCGTTGACGTTCATCGCCACCAGGTCCTGCCCGATGCCGCGATAGTCCGCGCAGTCGCGAGCGACGAGCAGCTTTGTACCCACTCCATCACAGGTCGCCGCCAGCAGCGGATCCGCCAGCCCAGCCAGCGGGGGGCGATACAGCCCGGCATAGGCTTCGCCGGCATCCACCACCGCGGCATCGTGTGTCGCCCCCGCCGCCTGCCGCAGGTACGCCGCGACGTGCTCGGCATGCGCCAGATCGACGCCAGCTTGACGGTATGTCAGGGGGGAAGTCTTCATCGGCAAAATCCTCGGGCATGGCTTGCACGGGCTGGCAAGCACCTCATGACAGCACCGCCTGCTGCCGCTGCGCCGCCACCAGCACTGAAAGCTCGATCTGCAGCAGCCCTCCGACGCGCAGCGTCTGCCCCTGACAGATCCCCAGCCGCCGGAGGGGCACCCCGTGCTCGACGCACAGCAGCGTCAAGCGGGCTGCAGCCCCGTCATCTTGCGGGCTCACCAGGACCTGCGCCGGATGCTCGCCAAAGCCCTGCCACAGCGGGGCCGCCGACGCCGGCAGCGCAACATCGATCCCCACGCCCGATGCCACCGCCAGCCGGGCCAGCGCCGAAAGCAGGCCACCCTGGCTGACTACTTTGCAGGTCTGCAGGAGCCCCGCCGCAACCGCCGCGATCAAAAGGGCCGCGACGCGACGCTCCGCCGCTAGATCGACGCACGGCGTGCCAAGTGGCTGGTCATACATCAGCGTGGCAAAGCGCGAGGCGCCGGCCACATCGACCAGCTCTCCGACGAGAAACAGCGCCTGCCCGGGCCGCACCCGCGACGTGGGCACCCGCCGCACATCAGGCACGATGCCGATGCCGCCGATCATCGGCGAAGGGGGAATCGGTCCGCGCGGCGACTGGTTGTACAGGGAGACATTGCCGCCCGTCACCGGCACGCCCAGGGCCAGCAGGCCATCGCGCAGACCGCGCACGACCTCGACAAGCTGTCGGTGCTGCCCGGGATCGCGGGGCGAGGCGTGGTTCAGCCCGTCGGTAATCGCCAAGAGCTCAGCCCCGACTGCGCCCAGGCGACGCACCGCTTCGGCGAGCGCGCTCTGGGCTCCCAGATAGGGGTCGGCGGCACACAGCAGGCCATCGCCGGTCAGGCTCAGCGCAAAGCCGCGCAGGCTCTGTGGCAGACGCAGCACCGCGGCAGCAGCCTGGCCCGGACCGCGCACCGTGCGGTTGCCCACCGTCTGATCGAAGCGCGAATAAATCGGCTCGGGATCGCCCGTCTTTTCCAAGAGCGCAAGCAGCCAGTCCGCCGGGCTGTGCTGCACCACCACCGGCTGCGCCAGAAGCCCCGACGGAGCAAGCGGCGCCGTCGCCCCTTCGGCCAGCGGCCATTCACTGTCTGGTGCCCCCCCGGCAACCAGCGCCGCCGGAAGCTCGATCAGAGGGACCCCGCGATGACGCACCCGCACCACGCCGTCTTCGGTGCTGCGCCCGATCGCTGCCGCTGTCACACCGCGATCGGAAAAGTGCGCCAGGGCCTGCGGCACGGCTTCGGCCTGCACGACCACGGCGAAGCGCTCTTGCGTCTCGGACAAGAAGATCTCGATCGGGCTCAGCCCGGGCTCGCGGGTTGGTACCGCGTCGAGATCCACGTCGAAGCCGACGCCGCCAGCTGCCGCCATCTCGAACGTCGCGCAGGCCAGGCCGCAGGCGCCGAGGTCCTGCACCGAGAGCAGGCCCTGGTCCGGCCCGAAGGCCAGCAACGCCTCCATCAGCAGCTTGCCGGCGAACGGATCGCCGACCTGGATGTGCGAGCGCCGCCCCGCGTGACTGCCCGAGTCGCCGAGCGCCTCGCTAGCAAACGCCGCCCCCAGCACGCCATCGCGTCCAGTGCGCGCCCCAACGAGCAGCAGCACATGCCCCGCGCCAACGACCCGCGCCTGGCGAATGGCATCGGGGCGCAGAAGGCCCGCACAGAGCACATTGACCAGCGGATTGCCTTCGTAGCCGGGATCGAAAAAGGTCCGTCCCCCGACGTTCGGCACGCCCATCGCGTTGCCGTAGTCAGCGATGCCACGCACCACCCCCTGCACGATGCGCCGCGTATCGGCCGAGCCGGGATCGCCAAAGCACAGGAAATCGAGCAGCGCGCAGGGCCGGGCTCCTGCCGCGATCACATCGCGCAAGATGCCGCCGACGCCGGTCGCTGCTCCTTGATACGGCTCGACGGCGCTTGGGTGGTTGTGGCTCTCGATCTTGAAGGCCACGGCCCAGCCCTCGCCGACCGAAACGACGCCGGCGTGCTGCCCCGGACCGGCCAGGACCGCCGGGCTCTGCCGCGGCAGCGTCGCAAGCAGGTGGCGCGTCGATTTGTACGAGCAGTGCTCACTCCACATGCCGGCCACGACGGCGAGCTCAGCGTGAGCCGGCGCTCGTCCAAGCTGGGCGCGCAGCGCCGCGTACTCCGCCGGCAGAAGGCCCATCTCCTGCGCCAGCCGGGCCGTGGCCTCCCCGCTCAGCGAGGGGGACGGCGGCGCGTGCGCGGTCGCAAGCGACGGACGACGATCGGGAAGCGCGCTCATCTTGGCACCTCCGCCTCGACCTTTTGACCGGCCGGCGCCCGCAGGTAGTCCCGCGCCGCGGCGAACAAGCGCTGGCCATCTGTCGATCCCAGCGTCGCATCGATGGCCCGCTCGGGATGCGGCATGATCCCCAAGATCCGCCCGCTCCCATCCAGCACCGCCGCCGCATCGCCCTGCGAGCCATTGGGATTCTGCGCATAGCACAGCGGAATCGCCGGCCCGACGGGTGGCATGGTCGCCGTCTCGACGTGCGGGAAACGATAGGCCCCCTCGGCGTGCGCGATCGGCAAGGAAAGAGACGTCCCCGCCGCAAGCCCAAAAAACCACGGACTCGCCGCTGCTGCCGCGGTCACCTGAACCTTTAGCCAGCGATGCTGAAAGCGCGGGGGCGAGTTATAGGTCAGCGCCCCCGGCAAGAGCCCCGCCGCCGTCAGGATCTGAAAGCCATTGCAGATACCCAGGATCAGGCCACCGCGCGCCTGCACCGCAGGCAGACCGCGCACCGCTTTCGCCCGCGATGCCAGCATCCCGGCTCGCCAGTAGTCGCCGTAAGAAAACCCGCCTGGTAGACCGACCAGCGCGACATCGGCCGGCAGCTCCTCGCTGTCGCGGACGTAGCGGGGGGCGAAGCCGGTGGCCTGCAGCGCCTCGAACAGATCGCGGTCGCCGTTGCTGCCCGGAAAGACGATCACCGCGGCTGGAATCGCCAGGCTCGGCGCGCTCGGTGCAGTCGATGCACTCAGCGTGCTCGGGGCAGAAGACAGCGCGGGCATCAGCCCTCCCCTCCCCCGACGTCCCCATCGAGATCGGCGGCCGAGAGCAGGCGCAGGCAATGCGTCTCCAGGTTCGGGTTGACCAAGAGCTCGCGGCAGACCTGCTCGATCTGCGCGCGGGCTTCGTCAGCATCACCGGCCGTCACCCCCAGCCGCAGATAACGCCCGGCGGTCAGCGCGTGGACGGCGGGGAAGTCGCTCTGACGCAGCGCCTGCGAGATAGCTTCCGCCTGCGGGTCAGCCGCCCCGCGCCGCGGCGTAACCACAAGCTCGAAGCAAAACCGAGGACGGACCGGAGGGTGAAGCGGAGGCTGGACCGGAGGGTGGACCGGAGAGCGAACCGATGATTGAGCACTCACGGAACCAACGTGTAACAGCTGCCATGTCCTTTTGGGCAGGGGAATGGCAGCTGACGTCGGCGCAGGTTCGTGATTCGAGGGTGGGCTGTAAGCGGGGTACGCGGAGGTTCACGGGGACAGGAAGGCGGCGAGCTACTCAGAGAGGCGCTCGCGCAGCGTGATCTCGGGGAAGGCGTAGCCGGCTTCGGTGTACTGAATCGCGACCGTGAGCTCGATCTCGTCGGTGCCGCCGTTGTCCGCGGTGCGGCTGAAGGTGTAGACCATCGAGCCCCACAGGTACGGAGCCTTGGGCGCCACGAAGTAATAGATCGGCTGCTCCTGCACGTGCTTGAGCGCATAGCCTTCGGCCTCAAGGCTCGACTTGAGCACGGTGACGCGGCTGCTGCGATTCGAAGCCGTCTGCGGGCTCATGCGGCGGGCATCAGCAGTGGCGGCGGTGGCGAGGACGAAAACAAACAGGGCGATGGCGATGTGGCGAAGGGTCTTCATGGTCTTAACGAGCTCCCGGGAGGCGTTGGTGATTGGCGTTGCGTTGCGTTGCCCACCTACTCATCACGGCGCGTGCCAAGGCCCAAAGGAGCCCGGCCAGTCACCGGGAAGTAGGCGATTTTTCGAGAGAAAACCCGCTTTGCGACGCCGCCCAGGAGGGAGATCGCTCCGACCAAAAACTGAAATAAATTCATTAAAACGTCTGTAAAGTTCGCTAAATCGCAATGAAGCCTCCCTCCCCCGAGCCCAAGCTCGACTTGATCGAGCTGTTCAAGAATTCCGGCCGCGACCTGGCGACCGTCATTCGCATGGTGACCGAGGAGCTCATCCGCTTTCTCGGGGCCGACGCCGGCGTCATTGCGCTGCTCGATGCCGACACCGGACGGCTGCTGCTTGGCGAGGCGCTCGGCTACGGCAGCACCGTGCTGCCCGAGTTCATCCCGCTCTCGGAGACCGGCGAGGCGCGGGCGTCGATCGTGGCGCAGGTCGTGCGGTCCGGGCTGGGCTACGTCGCGCCGGACACACGGACCTCGGCGATCTATCTGCCGGCCGACCCGTCGATCTGCTCAGAGATCGGCGTGCCCCTGCGCCTGCGTGGCGAGACCTTCGGCGTGGCGCTGGCCTCCAGCCGCACGCGCAGCTTCTTTTCGCCCGAGGACGTGAGCCGCTTTCAGCGCTTCGCCGATCATGTCGCCGTCGCCATCGACAACGCCCGCATCATCGACGCGCTGCGGATGCGCAACCAGCGCGACGTGGCCCGCAAGCAGCGCCGCGAGTTCGGCTTCGACCGCACCGCCCACGCCGAGAACCTGAAGTACCACTTCGGCAACCTCATCGGCGACGAGCGGGGACCGATGGGCGAGGTCTACCGCAGCATCGAACGGGTCGCCGGCCGCGAGGACGACACGGTGCTGATCATCGGCGAGACGGGCAGCGGCAAGGAGATGATCGCCTACGCCATTCACCTCGCCTCGCTGCGCCGCGGCCGACCGATGGTGGCGACAAACTTTGCCTCCCTGGGCGGCGATCCCAACCTGATCCAGAGCGAGCTATTTGGTCACGAGCGCGGCTCCTTCACCGGTGCCACGGCGCGGCGCAAGGGCTGCTTCGAGACCGCGCATGGCTCGACGCTGTTCATCGACGAGGTCGGCGACATCGTGCCGCAGGTGCAGGTCAAGCTCCTGCGCGTCCTCGGGCGGCAGAGCCAGCGTGAGTTCATCCGCCTCGGCGGCGAAGAGACCATCAAAACCAACGTACGGGTCCTGGCCGCCACCAACAAGGACCTGCTCGGCGAGATGCGCGCCGGGCGCTTCCGCGAGGATCTGTACTATCGCCTGTCGGCGCTGGTGATTCGCCTGCCACCCCTGCGCGAGCGCAGCGGCGATATTCCGCTCCTCACTCGCCACATCATCGCGCGCATGAACCGGGGCGCGGCGGGGCCCATCCGCATCGGCCAAGGCGTCGATGAGGCGCTCATCGCTTATCACTGGCCGGGCAATATTCGACAGCTCGAATCGGTGCTCTTGCGGGCGCTCGTGCTGTACGGCCAGCCCGACGAGCTTTACGCCGACGACGTGCATCGCGCCCTGGAGCTGGAGGCGGGCTATGCCGCCGTGTCTCGCGAGGCCAAGCTCACCTGCCCCGACCCCGTGCCCGACGGCTGGTTCTGGGACGAAGTCTTTGCCCGCTGGAAGCTGCGCCGGCTCTCGGTCGTGGAGCTTGAGGAGCTGGTCCGCGAGAAGCTCGCCGAGAGCGGCGGTTTCTATTCGCGCGCCGCGGTGCGCCTAGGGGTCGCGCCGCAAGACTATCAGCGCTTCATCGACTTCCTGTCGCACGCCGGAGTGAAGATCGACTACCAGCAGTTTCGTCGACGCCGCGGCTCGAAGCGCGCGTGACCCTAGACGCGATGCGGCGCGCGGATGCGCAGACCCGCTGCCTGCAGGTGGTGGCGTAGACCGGCGGCCAGCGCTTCGGCGCCCGGGGTGTCGCTGTGCAGGCACAGGGTATCGACGCTCAGCAGCAGCGACGAGCCATCGTCGGTACGCACGCCGGACCCGCGACAGAGGGCCAGCGCCTGCGCCGCCACCTCATCGGTAGCGAGCAACAGCGCGCCCGGCTGCCGACGATCAACCAGGCCAGCGCCTGCCGTGTAGCGACGGTCGGCAAAGCCCTCAGCCAGCGTCGATAGGCCGGCCCCCTGCGCCAGGATCAGACCCCGGCTGCCGGCCCGCCCGACAAAGTGCAGCCGCGGATCAATCTGGCGCAGCACGGCAATCAGCACCTCTGTCACCTGCGGATCGTCGGCCGCCGCGTGATACAGCGCCCCGTGCGGCTTGATGTGGCACAGCGTCGCGCCCGCCGCCTGCACGATGTCGCGTAGCGCCTGCACTTGGGTAAGCAAGCTGGCGAAGAGCTCGGGCGGCGACAGCAACAGCGCCCGGCGACCAAAGCCCGTGCGGTCGGGATAGCTGGGGTGAGCCCCGATGGCCACGCCATGTGCCTGGCACAGCGCCACCACTCCCGCCATGGTATCGGCATCGCCGGCATGGCCCCCGCAGGCGATGTGCGCCGACGACAGCTGCGCGATCAGCGCTGCTTCGCGCCCGTCAGAAAGACGCTCGGGCTGCTCACCGACATCGGCGTTGAGATCGATGGTTCTTTCGATGGTTCTTTCGATCGTCCTTTCGGTGGCGGGGCTCATGCGTCGCTCCTTCCCTCGGGAGGCCTCACCGGCTCGGTGGCCTCGGTCAGCGCCCGTTCTTGGCTACGATACGCGGCCAGTGCTTCGGCCAGGCTCACCGGCGAAAGCGACAGCGTCTGACCCGGTCGCAGCCGGCCGAAAAGCGGCAGATCGGCGCTGATCACCTGGACCAGCTTGGGATAGCCGCCGGTTGCTGCCTGCTCGACGCCAAGGAGAATCGGCTGGCCATCGCCCGGCACCTGCAGCGCCCCCGCGGTCACGCCTTCGCTCAGCAGCGAGCCCATCGCCTGCCCGTACGGCGACAGCAAAAACGGCTCGGCCGCCTGCAAGCGCAGCCCGGTGCGACTCGACTGCGGGCTCACAGTCAGCGGCTGCTGAGACAGCCGATCCCGCAGGGCGGGGGCAAACCAGTCGGCCTGCGCACCCCAGGTCACCCGCAGCGTCGTCCGCGGTGCCAAAAGCGCCCAGCCCAGCGCCGACAGCCGTCGCGCTAAGCCCGTCGATCCTGACGACGACAGCGGTCGTAAGAGCACATCGCCGCGACGCAGCGCGCGTCCGTGCAGGCCGCCAAGCTGACCGCGCAGATCGGTGGCGGCACTGCCCGCGATCCGCGGCACCGAAAGCCCTCCCCGCACCGCCAGATAGCCGCGCAGGCCTGGCCGCGTTGGACCGCAGCGCAGCACCTGTCCGCGGCGCAAAGAAGCGCTTGCCCCGTCGGTAAGCGGCAGGCCATCGACCGTCGCCGCCGGCAGGCCGACCAGCGCCACATCCAGATCGCACTCCGCCAAAAGCTCAGGCCCGCCCAGCGTCAGCTCCAGCGCCGCTGCCGAGTCGGAGTTTTGCAGAAGGGCATTGGCCAGGCGCAGCGCCAGCCCGTCGGCCGCCCCGCCCACCGAGATCCCCAGGCTGGCCAGGCCGGGTCGTCCCAGGTCCTGCACCGTCGTCTGCACCCCGGGAGCCCGCACCGACAGCACCGGCTCGCCCACGACCGCAGGCAGGGGCGGCGGCGCCTCGCGAACAAAGTCTGCCGGCGCGATCGGGCGAAAGCGCAGCGTATCGCCAAGCTGCAGTCGCGCCCGCGGGCTCGGGCCCAGCTCTAGCAGCGACAGCGGCGTGCGCCCCAGAAGCTGCCAGCCGCCCGGACTGTCCTTCGGATAGATGCCGGCCTGGGCTCCGGCGATGGCCACGCCCCCTGCCGGCACCTGCAGCCGCGGCGTCGCCCGACGCGGGATGTGCAGCGACGGCGGCAGCCCCAAAAGATAAGGAAAGCCGGGGGCAAAGCCCAGGAAAGCGACCTGATACCGCGCGTCGCTGTGGCGGGCGATCACCTCCGCCGGGGTCAGGCCCAGCTGAGCCGCGACGGGTTCCAGATCCGGGCCGTACTCGCCGCCGTAGCAGACCGGCACCTCGATAAGCCGCGACGGCGCGGGCGGCGCCGAGGCGGCCAGCGACAGGCGCTCGACGATGGCTTGCGAGAGCGCATCCGGATCAACCCGCAGCGGCTCGAAGCATACAAGGATCGATGCGTAACCCGGCACCAGCTCGCGGACGCCGTCGAGCCGCTCGGCCGAGAGCGCGATGAGCGCCGCCCGCACCGCCTCAGTCGCTGCCTCGCTAGGCACCTGCGGTCCGTCGGTGGAGGCCAGTACCAGGCGCAGCGCGTGATCGGCCACGGGCTGCGGGGGCAAGAAGCGCGCGGTCATGACAGCGCCTCGCCGCGCGTCTCCGGCAAGGCCCAGATGAGCAGCGCTCCCGCCAGGTACAGCGTCGATAACAGCGCGAGGGCCGCCCCCAGACCCAAGCGCTCGGCGAGAAAACCAACCAGCGGCGGCGAGACCGCCGACAGCGCCTTGCCAGCGTTGTAGCAGAAGCCGCCCGCGCTGCCGCGGATCGCCACCGGGAACAGCTCAGCGACGAGCACGCCAAACACGCTGAAGTAGCCATGGCCCGCAAAGCCCAGGATCGGTGCCAGGACCCACAGCGCCGTCGGCGAGCCCGCCCCTCCGACGAAGAGCGGCACCGCCAGGGCCGCCGCCAGGACATATCCCGAGAAGACCGGACGCCGTCCGTAGATATCCGCAAGCCAGCCAAAGGCGACGTAGCCCAGGAACGCCCCGGCCTGCATCGGCAACAGGAAGGACAGCGCGCGCACCGACGACAGCCCCGGTCCTCCGGCGGTCCGTGGCGTCGCAAGATAGCTGGGAATCCAGGTGAACAGGCCCCAGTAGGCGCACATCAGCACCGAAGACAAAAGCGTCGCCAACAGCACCCGGCGGTGTAGCGGTGGCCGCAGCAGCGCCCAAAGCCCCGGGGCCGCCGCATTGCCCGATGACCGCGCCGTGTCCGTCGGGCGCAGCGCCTGCCAGGCCGTCGGCTCGGGCACGCGCAGACGAATCCACAGCGCTAGCAAGGCCGGCGAGGCACCGAACAGAAACAGCGTCCGCCAGCCCCAGCGCGGAAGGACAAAGGTCGAGAGCAGCGCGGCCAGCGCATAGCCCACCGCCCAGCCCGACTGCACCCAGCCCAGGGCGCGGGCCCGTCTCTCGCTCGGCACCGACTCAGCGACTAGGATCGCCCCGGCCGCCCACTCGCCCCCCAGGCCCAGGCCCAAAAACAGCCGCCAGGCCAGGAAAGCCGGCAGGCTCGCCGCCGTCGCCGTTCCCGCCGTGCACAGCGCATAAAGCAGCACCGAAAAGAGCAGCGCTCGCGCCCGTCCGATGCGATCCGCCAGCCAGCCAAACAGGACGCCGCCGAGCGCCGCGCTGAGCAGGGTCATCGCCGCCAGGCTGCCCGCCGCCACCCCGCCCAGCCGAAACTCAGCGGCGATGCGCGGCAGCGCGAAGGCATACAGCATCGCGTCCATGCCATCGAGCATCCAGCCCAGAAACGCCGCCGTGACGGCGCGCCGGGCAGACGGGGAAAGCGGAGTCGAAACAGGGGGAGCAGGCATCGGCAGCTCGGCAGTTCCGTCGTTCGATCGAGGGGGGGAGGAGGTTCGCCGGGCGCAGCTAGAACAGCGCGCGACGGATGGCGGAGAGCGGGGCCCGATCGTCGAAGGTCACCGGGTAGCGTGAGGCGTCGCGATCGAGCCGTGCCTCGTCGCTCGGGCGCACCCCCAGGCGCAGAAGCTGCTCGCGCACCGCGATCCGCCCCGTCTGCCGCAGCAGGCGACTGGCCAGGCGATCCCCGGCCGCGGCGTCGAGGGCCGCGAGGATCTCGGCTTCGTCGAGCGGCTGCCGCAGACTACGACGGCGCAGCTCGCGCATCAGGTCATCAAGACTTGCCACCCCGCCGGGCTTGACGGCGTGGCCGCTCGACCGCGTGCGAATCGCGACATCGACCATAAACGCCAGGCAGGCCCCGCCCCAGTAGACGCGCTGATAGTTGTGGCTCTGCCGCATGCGTGCGCTGTCGTCGGCCAGCGAGTGCCCGTCCTCGGGCTGACAGTGACGAAAGAAGCCGCTCATAAGCTCGCCCCAGGCGGCGGCCGGCGGCAGTGCCCCGGCGCGGGCCCGCAGCACCTCTTCGTAGTAGGTCGTGAAGCCCTCGATCAGCCAGGGCAGGCGGCTGTTTAAGAAAGGATTGCCGACGTGAAACAGCTCGTGCGTGGCCAGCCAGTCGTCGCCCAGGGAAAACGACTCGGCCTCCCCGCCAAAGAAGATCTGCGCCGACGGCCGCAGCGGTCGCAGCACCGATCCGTAAAGGCCCGCCGTCCGACTATTGCCAAGCGGGATCAGCGTCACGGTAACCGGGCTCGGCATCAGCTCGCGATAGAAGCTCGACACCGCCGACAGCGCCGAGGTCATCCAGGTGCGCAGCGCGGCATCGCTGGCCCGGTGCGGCAGGTCGATCAGATAAAGCCGCGCCTGCGAAGGCGGCGTCGCGGGCAACGCGGTCGGCGACACGGTCGGCGAGGCCGGGACTGGGCTTGGCGCAGGCCCCGTCGGTAGGCTGACCATGCCTAGCTCGCGCAGTCGCGGTCCCCAGACCACGTAGCTGCCGTGATCATGCTGGTCGCTGTCGCTGTCGAAGCGCCGCGTCGCGTCCGTCGCCCCCCCCACCTCGCGCCACGGCGTAGCCAGCGGAGTGCCAGGCGGCAGCGTCAGCTCAATCGCGATCTTTGCCCCCTTAGGCAGCGGCGAGGGATGCAGCAACACTGCCTGCTCGTTCCAGACGTACGTGCCGTCGATGGCCTCGGCATAGTCGGGCTCCCCGCGGCGGGCGGCCATGCCCTTGAGATCCAGGCGATAGCTCAGGCGCGACGGAAAACGCGGTCCCGCCCCGGCAAAAGAGGGCAGCACCTGCCAGCAGTCGGCGTCGTCAGGGTCCGCCTGCAGCCGACTTCCCTTCGGAGCGTCGAGGGCCACGACGTCGCGCACGAACGCCCCCGCCCCGTCCATAAACAGGCACAGCGAAAGCGGCTCGCCCCCCATCGCGGCCGGCAGCCGCAGCTCGACATCGAGCAGGCCAGCGCTCAAGTCCGACATGCGCAGGGCGAAGCCCCAGCCCGAAGGTGGCGTTGTCGCGGGCAGGGCCCCGGCCACCAGACGATCGCTAGCCAGCAGGCTCAGCGAAAAGAGCGCACCACTGACGAGGGAGGACAGCCGCATCCCCCTACTGTACAGCGGTCGCGCAGCCGCTCTGACCGCGGTCGCGCCGCGCCCAAAACGCAGCCGCCGCAGCGGCCACGAAAGACGCGCACCCGGCCAAGATCAACGTGTTAGACTGCGACCGCTAAGAAAGACCCCCCCCTATGTACGGTGCAAACCTGGTCCATGGCCTGGCGCCTTTTGATGCGCAGCGCAATGTGCGTGTCGTGATTGAGACGCCGCGTGGGTCCAATGTGAAGATCAAATACGACGAGGAGCTAGGCTGCTTCAGCCTCAGCCGCGTCCTGCCGCTCGGCGTCACTTATCCGCACGACTTCGGCTTCGTGCCGCAGACGCTGGCCCAGGACGGCGACCCTCTCGACGTCATGGTGTTGATGGACGTCGGCACCTTCCCCGGAGTGGTCATCACCTGTCGTCTGCTCGGTGCGCTGCAGATCGAAGAGCGCGGTCTGCGCGGTCGCCCCAACCATCGCCTGGTCGCCGTGCCGATGAAGGCCGCGCGACGCGATGACTGGCGCAACTTCTCCGACCTCGGCCGCCGCATGCAGCAAGAGCTTGAGCGCTTCTTCATCATGTCCACCGCCTTCACCAGCAAGGACCCGGTGCTGCGCGGCTGGGTCGGCCCCGATGCCGCCCTCGACATGGTGCAGCGCGCCATCAACCGCTACCGCGAGCGCCGCCAGCCCGGCTCCCCCCAGATCGGAAGAGCGTCGTGTAGGGAAAGAGTGTCTTCGCCTGTGTAGA
>CALFYE010000417.1 GCA_937952145.1 uncultured Myxococcales bacterium | reverse complement strand
TCGACGCCCCGGCGAAAAAAGGAGTCCGCGCCCGCGGGGGCCCCAGCCGTGCAGCAATGCCTAGCTAAAATCATTCACAGCAAAATATGTAAACACCTTCTTAGTGCCCAACACTAGCCCGATACACAATCCAAGTAACTAGCATCACCGCCAACCCCAAGAGCACCGCAATCACCCAGCCCAGCTGAACCGCCGGCGGGGTCTCGCCCTCGTCGAGGAGCTGAGTCTCCGCCGACGTCGCGGCCTGGTTGGTCTCGCCACTTTCTGCCGCCGGCGCACTGGCATCGTTCGCCGCTTCGCCGGCCACCGGTGAAGGCTCGCTCTTGGCCGCTGCTGGGACCGGACTCGCCGTTGCAGAGACCGTCGGAGTGACAGGCGGAGCCGCCACCGAAGCCGCGACTTTAGGGGCGGCCGAGGCGGTGGCCGCATCCCCGCCTGCAGCTCTACCGTCCGCTGCAGTGGGTCGCTCGGGCGTTGGCAGGACGACTGCTGGCACCGCCGCAATGGGGGGCACCGGGACAACCGGCACCGGCGCCCCAGGCACCGCCGGGACAACTGCAGGCGATGGAACCGCCGCCTCAGCGCCAGCCGCTGCGACACGGGCCGCTTCCGCAGCGGGCATCTTCACCGCCACATTCCGGACCGACACACCCCCGCTGCTCTCGCTCGGGGCCAGCGGCTCGGGGACCGGGGCCGGACTCGGTCCGTCGCGGCGAGCCAGCGCCGGGGTAGCCGGAGGAGTCGCCGGCACCGGCGCCAGCTCTTGCCGTGTAGCCGCGGCGGCGGGATTGGCTGCCGGCTCGCTGCCCCGCTTGTCGGTCGCTTCATCACTGAGCGACCGCGTCGGCACGCCCGCCGGAATCTCGGGTTTCGTGACGGGGATGCGAGGCATCGCCCGTTCGATCGGGGCCGCGATCGCCACCGCCGTGGGAGCAGGCACTAACGCTGCGGCGACCTTGGCCACGGCAGGCACCGATTGCACCACAGATGCAGGTGGTGCAGGCGGCGCAGGTGGCGCAGGCGGCGCAGACGGTGCAGGTGGCGCAGGCGGCGCAGACGCTGCAGGTGGCGCAGGCGGCGCAGACGCTGCAGGTGGCGCAGGCGGCGAAGACATTGGCGCTACTGCCTTGGGAACGACAGCGGCCGGGGCTGGGCTGGGCTTGCCTCCCGTGCTCGTCCGCAGGGCGGCGGCGCGACGCGGATTCCGTGGCTGTTCACCAACGGGCTCAGGCAACTCGGCAAGGTGCTCGCTGCGGATGCGAAAGCGCTCTTTAGGACGCGCCGCCGAGGCCTTAGCGCCCAGCGAGCCAGCCGAGCCCCCACGCGAGGCCCCGCTCTGCGGATCGAGCGCGGCCGATAGGGCCCGCTTCGGCACCGGTAGATCGATGATCGGCTGCGGCGCCGGGGCGCGACGCTGAGGCGGGGCTGGGGTCGACGAGCGACGTGAGGGATCATCGCGCAGCGCCAGCTTGGCCCCGCAGGCTGGGCAGGTGATGCCAGTGGTATTGGCCACCGAGAAGCGGGCGGCGCACCTAGGGCAAATGATCGTCATCTCAGAGAATCCGCCGGGACTCGACTATATCACGTCCGACGGCGGAGAGCGGGCGGGGCGAGGGGTCGGCGACAGTGCGAAGAGGGCAGAGAGGGAGCGCGGGCAAGCGGGCCAGATGCGGGTTACCAGCCCATGCCCAGAGCGACGATGGCCGACAGCAGCACACCCGAAACCGCGAGGCCGGTATTTAGACCGACATCCAAGAGCAGACGCCGACGGGCTTCCGACAAGTGATCGCCGACCACCAAGATGGCCCCCGGGCCCAGGCGCAGGCTCTCGCCGCCGCGGAATGCGGTGTCGCCGGTGCGCTCGACCTGGCCCTGTACGGCAGCCCGCAGGCCCTCGACGGCCATGTTGTCGCTGAGGCTGGCAGCCCGGCCCAGGCCCACCGAGAGGATCTCGCCCTGCTCGGTGTAGACGGTTACCCGGCGGTCGCCGCTGCGCAGCGTGAAGACGCCCTTGTCGGTCTGCTCCAGGATGCCTTCCACCGCCGGCTCGCCACGCAGACGACGCAGACGACGCAGATCGCCGATCGCCAGCCACAGGAGCGGCGCCATGGCCAGCATGCCCAGGAGCAGCAGCGACGGATGAGCCGGCGCGTTTTCCATGCGATGGATGCGGTTTACGATCTTATCCGGCTCGACGGCCGACAGCGGCAAGAGCTCATGCAGAAGCGGCGGCTTGCTGTCCGGTCCCAGGCCCGGCAGGCTCTGCCCGGCGGCCGTCAGACGCACCGGCAGGTGGCCTGGGCAGCTCGCCACGGCCTGCACCGTTCCGGGACCTTCCTCCAGCCACAGCAGACAGTCTTGCCACTGCTGCGGCAGCGCCGTGCTGGCGTAGCGTTCCATCTTGCCGTCGAGCCGCGCGTCGACCACTACCAGCCGACCGAACTGCGGCTGCTTGCGCGACATCCGCGTGCCCTGCAGCCAGGCCAGCGTCGCGCGCTGATCGCGCTGTCCGCCGGTCAGCGCCGAGATGTAAAGCTGCGGCGAGCGCATATCGTACAGGCGGATGCTGAAGGCTACTGCCAGCCAAAGAAAGGCAAAGCCAAAAGCCAGGCGACGCATCAGACCTCCTCGACGTTCGCGGCGGTGCTGGGGCGGCGCGGTCACCGCATGACCCCCCGGGCGATCCCGACCCGCTCAATGTTGTGAAGCACGGAGCCGACTTCTCTACTATGCTGCCCGGACTGTCCGCCCATGCCAACCGATCGTTTTCATACCCCCTCGGAGTCCAGCCGTCCCAACCACTTGCAGCGACCCAGCCAGAGGCCGCCTGTCCCCCGGGGCAGCGCAGCCGGGGGCCGGTCGCCGATTTCGACGCCAGGCCCGCGACCGCGACCGCCCGCAGCGGCCCGCAGCGCCCGCGAGTCTGTGCCCCCCACCGAGGGTCCGCCCCAGCCCGGCGACTGGCTGTGGACTTGTCGCCCGGGAGCCGAGGACGATGTCCGCGATGAGCTGAGCGCGCTCGGCATCAGCAGTCGGGTGCTGCAGGCGGGCCTGGTGTTATCGAGCCCCCGCGCCCGGACCCGGACCCGGGCCGGCACGACACCGGCGGCATTTTCGACGCTGACCTTTGCTCGTCAGGGCTTGCCGGTGGGGCTGTGCCGCTCGATCAGCGACTGCGAGCTTGCTGAAGCGGCGGCGCTGATCGTCGATGGCCTGTACCGCGGCTTCAAGGGGCGGCCGATCGCCGTACAGGTCTTTTCCGCTGATAGCGAAGCGGGCAAGCCGCTATCGTCGCGCTGCACCGCGCTCTCGGAAGCCATCGCGCAGGATCTGGCGGCGCGCGGCTATCCGGTGGCGGCGAGCGGGCCGGCGGCGCATGCCGAAGGCGGGCAGATTCTCATGGTCTGCCTGCTGTCGGCCGATACCATCGTCGCGGGCGTTCAGCTCTCAAGCGCAGCGCTCAGCCTGCATCCCGGCGGCGTGCAGCGCGTGCGGCGGCCGGCCGAGGCTCCGTCGCGCTCGGCGCACAAGCTGAGCGAGGCGCTGGCCTGGCTGGGACACGGACCGCAGGCTGGCGAAGACTGCGTCGATCTGGGAGCGGCGCCGGGAGGCTGGAGTCAAGTCCTGGCCGAGCGCGGCTGCCCGGTCATCGCCGTCGACACCGGCGGGCTGGCCCCTGGCCTTTCGCGCCGCATCAAGCACGTGCGGCAGAACGCCTTTGAGTTCGTGCCGGAGGTGCCCGTCGACTGGCTGTGCTGCGACCTGGCCTATCGGCCGCTGGAGGTTGCGGCGCTCTTGGCACGCTGGGGCCGGCGACGCTGGGCGCGCTTTGTCATCGCCAACATCAAGCTGCCGATGAAGCAGAAGGTGGCGATGCTGGACCGCGTGCGCGAGATCCTGGCAAGCGGCGGCTGGACGGGCCTTAAGGTCCGTCAGCTCTATCACGATCGCGACGAGGTCACGCTGTTCGCCTGGCGCGGCTTTGGCTTGGATACCCGCGTGCAGCCCCGCCGCCCCACCGGCGAGAGCAGCGCCGCCGCCAGCCGGCCGCCACAGGGCGCAAGACCTGCCCCACGTCCGGCCAAGTCCTCGCCGCGACCGCCGGCCAAAAAGGGTTCCGAAAAAGCCCGGCCCGCCCGAGGCGGAGCCGCCAAGCCAAGCAAGAGCCCGCCCAAGCGCGGCACTGGCCGCACGTCAGCGAGTGGACCCGCCCGACGGGAGGATCGGGGTGCGGGACGCGGTCGCCGCCCGGCCTCCCCACCGGCAGGACGAGGCCGCCGCCGCTAGCGGATAGCGCAGGTCGCGGCTTCGCTGCCTGAAACGGCGCGACGGCTCGACTGCTGCCACAGCGGCGTGTAGTAGGTCTGCACCACGTTGAAGGCCGCGCGCGCGTCATCGACGAGGAAGCCGAACTCGGTCAGGCCGGCGTCGTACTGGTTCTGCGAGCCGATGTAGAACGCCTGATCGTCGATCATCACGAACTTGGCGTGGTTGGGTAGCGGCGTGCCGTCGGGGAAGGTCTCTTCTGACGAGAAGCGCAGTGGCGCGAGGTGCAGCTTCTGGCACAGAAGATCGCGCAGCGCCTGCCCCGTGGGCGCCCCTGGTGGCGGGTTCGCGACGACGCTGTCGCGCAGCTTGGTCGCGACCTCTTCCGGCGTCCAGCCGTTGCTGTAGCCAGCGGTGTTGGCATCCAGGCCACCCGCCACCGAGTCCTTGTTGCTGACCACGATGTAGACATCGACGCCGCGCACCATCGCCGCGCCAAGCTCGCGAAACAGCGGCTCGGGCCAGCTTCCGGCGGGAATCCCCAATAGCGGCACGCGCGGCGGCCCGATGTCCTGCTGCGCGATCTTGATCGAGCTTTTCGCCGACGACAGCATGGCAATAAAGCCGGTGTCGCTGCTGTTCGACATATTGCCCGCGTCGATGTAAGCCAGCCGCCCCATGCCCAAGACGCGGGTGTCGCCGGCCTGCTCCGACGTGAGCTGATTCTTGTCGACCTGCGGCGGGCAGATGTTGTTGATGCTGCCGGCGGTAAAGCCATGCGCGCACACCGAGCCGGTGATGAAGCAGTAGGTATAGGTCATGGTGCTGCAGGTGTAGCGCCACTGCTCGTTGGCAAACAGGTGGGCATCGATCGCCGCCGGCCCGCGCACTCGCATCGAGACATCGTGCACCGGGTTTTTGCCCAGGTAGTGGCCATCCCACAGGTTGTGACCACCGACGATGGCCAGCTTGCCGTCCGCGGCCACGATCTTCGAGTGATTCCACGAGGGCGGCAGGTTGCTCGATCGGTAGGTGCCGACAAACACCTGGGCCGTCGAGGTCGCGCCGGCATCACGGGTCAGGCTCTGCAGCACGGCCTTGGTGTCGACGGTGCCGCCGGTGTAGGGATAGTTGCCAAAGATGAAGCGGACAAGCAGCGAGCGCCCGGTCTTGCCCAGGTAGGTGACGGCGTTGCGCATCGCCGCCTCGAAGCGCCCGTCGGGAGGCAGCAGGCTGGTGACGTCGACGTAGCGCTCGGCGCTGACCATCACCTTGTACATCGCGTCATAGAGCTGATCCGAGTGCCCAACGCACAGCATCTGCGGTGCCTGCCCAGGCGCCTTTACCGTCGCAGCGACCGCGGTGCAGGTGCCGCCGCCGGTGCAGTCGCTCTGGCTTTGGCAGATGCGCAGCTTGAAGTCGGCATTGCAGCCCGTGCCAGTGCAGGCGGCCGGCTGCGCAAGCTGCGCATAAGGCAGACCCCAGGTGCTCGTCGACGGCGTCTGCAGCAGCCAGTCTTCACTCAACAGGTTGGTGGTGCTGAGGTTCCAGGTGCGGCCTTTGAGCGAGCTCTGTGTCGTCGACAGCGCGCTGTTCACAGCATCTATGACGTGGCCATCGCCCGGCGAGGCCGGCGGCTGCACCATCCCGCCATCGGTCCCGCCGTCCTGGTTGTCGGCATTCGTCGAGGAGCTACTGCAAGCCGACAGCGAAAAGACGGTGAAAAGAGCGCCGAGCAGCGCCCCCTCCTGCGTTCTGCGACGCGTACCCATGGTGTGCATCGATCGCCCCCTTTTTTGACGAGTCCCCATCATCGCATGCGGCGCGGCCTCATCGTTCCCGTGCTCGCCGACTCCAGCTTTCGTTAAAGTCCGGAGTTATGAACACGCTCAAGCTGCCTGTCGCAAAGTGGCTCAGTCGCGCCCTGCTGGTGCTGCTACTTCTCTTGGGTCTGGGGGTGGCGCTGACCTGGGCACCGGATCAGCCGGTGTCGGCGCTCAGCCCGCGCTGGGCCCAGCCGCCTTCGCAGTTTGTTTCGGTCGCCGGTCTGCAGGTTCACCTGCGTGATGAGGGACCGACCGCCCCGTCGCCCGCAGGCGGCGAGGCTCCGCTGCCCATCGTGCTCATCCACGGCACCTCATCGAGCTTGCACACCTGGGACGGCTGGACCGAGGTCCTCAAGCGCGAGCGGCGCGTCATTCGCTTCGATCTGCCGGGCTTTGGCCTGACCGGCCCGAACGAAAATCACGACTACTCGCTCGATGCCTATGTGCGCTTCGTCATCGCTGTGCTCGACTCGCTGGGCGTAAAGCGGGTGATCATCGGCGGCAACTCGCTGGGTGGCTTCGTGTCGTGGGCCACCGCCTACGCTCATCCCGACCGCGTCGAGCGCCTCATCCTCGTCGACTCCAGCGGCTATCCGCCCAAGCCGCAGTCGATGCCGATTGGTTTCCGCATCGCACGCGTGCCGGTGCTCAATCGCCTGGTGCGCAACGTGCTGCCGCGCCACATCATCGAGAGCAGCCTGAAGAACGTCTACGGCGACCCCAGCAAGGTCACGCCCGAGCTTATCGATCGCTATCGCGACATGACGCTGCGGGCCGGCAACCGCATCGCGATCGTGCATCGCTTTCGCCAGGGCTACACCGGCAATCCCGAGCACATCCGCAGCCTACGCCAGCCCACGCTGATCCTGTGGGGCGCGCAGGACCGCCTGGTTCCGCCCGAGTACGCCCATACCTTCGCCCGCGACATCCCTGGCGCCAAGCTGGTGATGTTCGAGGGGCTAGGTCACGTCCCGCAGGAAGAAGATCCCGGCGCCACGGTCGCCACGGTGCAGGCCTTCCTGGCAAAGTGACCGATCGGTCACATGGCCGCCCCGCAACGAGCGAGCGATCCGCAGCGGGCCAGCGGTCAGTTGCTGGGGCAGTCGGCTTTGACGCGCTCGAACTCGCGCTGGTGGCGCAAGAGCGCGCAGGCGGCGCTTAGCGTGCCGGCCAGGTTTGCCGGGTAGTCGTCGGTGTAGACCTTGGTTAGGCCGTCGCTGCTGGCGATGATGAAGTAGCGGCCATCGGGCCAGCCATAGCTCGCCGTGATCGACTCTTCAAAGAAGCCAGGCAGGACAGTGAGCGGCATCTCGGCCGCGACATCCCACAGACGCACGCCCTGCTCGCCGCTGACGATCAGCAGACGCCGCCCATCGGGCGAGGGCGACACCGAAGACACCTCATCGGCAAAGCCCGACAAGACGCTGAGCACGGTGCCGGTGTGGGGATCCCACATCCGCACGCTGCGATCGCTTGACGCAGTGGCCAGTCGCAGATCGCCGCCGGTGCCGCTGGAGATGAAGAACTCGGCGCGGTTCACGCGACTGCTGTGGCCGCGCAGCATGCGCAGCGGGGCACCGCTGTGGCCATCGCGCACCCAGGTCTCGCCCTCGCTACCAGTCGAGACCATGAGGCGGCCGTCGGGGGAAAAGGCCAGCCAGTTGGTGTTGCCGCTGTGGCCGCTGACCTCGGCGGTCTGGGCGCCAGTCTGCGGATCCCAGAAGCGCAGCACCTGATCGGCTCCCGCCGAAACGAGGCGCTCGCCCGAGGGAGAAAACGCGACGGCAAAGACCGGGCGCCGATGCCCGTGCAGGACGCGCAGGTGGCGGCCGGTCTGCCCATCCCATAGCCGGACATCGTTGTCGCTGCTGGCCGTGGCGATCAGCGAGCCATCGGGGGAAAACGCCGCCATGTTGACGAGGTTTGTGTGCTCGGGCAGCGTCGCGATCTCGGCCCCGCCCGGCCAGGCCCACAAGCGCGCGGTGTGATCTTCACTGGTGGTGACGATGCGGCTGCCGCTGCGCGAAAATGTCGCGCTGGTCACGCCGCGGCGATGGCCTTGCAGAATGGCGACCGGCTGCCCGGCGCGCACATCCCAGATGCGGGCGGTCTGGTCATAGCTCGCGGTGACGACGCGAGCGCCGTTGGGCGAAAACCCTGCGGTGTAAATGACCGCGCTGTGGCCGTAAAGGACGGCAACGGCACGCTCGACCCCGACGTTCCACAGCCGCACCGTGCGGTCACTGCCGGTGCTGACGAAGTGCTGGCTGTCGGGGGCGAAGTCGAGACCGAAGATGCTGCCGTAGTGCCCGTTGAGGCGCGCCTTCAGCTTGCCTTCGCGCGCGTCCCACAGGTTCAGCATGCCGTTGGCGCCGGCGCTGGCCATCCACTTGCCATCCGGGGAAAAGACCAGGGCCTGGATGCGCTCGTCATGCGGCAGGCTGATGAATTCCGTGGCCGGGGCCGCGGGGATCGCTGCGACCGACTGGCCCGGGAGAGCAGGTTTGCTCGACGGCGGGGGAGCGGGCTCGCTCAGGCTCCACAGCCGCACCGTCTGATCCCAGCTCGCCGTCGCGACACGCGTGCCATCGGCCGAAAACGCCGCCAGGTTCAGCCGGTCGCGATGGCCGACCAGCGTCCGCAGCAGCTGCCCGCTCTCGCTATCCCAAATGCGAGCGCTGCGATCCCAGCTGGTCGTCAAGATCCGCCGACCATCGCGCGAAAACAGCGCCGCGGTCACGCGATCGGTGTGTCCGGCCAGGGTCTGAAGCAGGCGACCGCTGCGCACCTCCCACAGACGAGCCGTGCCGTCGTGTCCCGCGGTCAGAACGCGCCCACTATCGGGCGAAAACTGCCCCATCTCGATGACCTTGCCGTGGCCCAATAGCTCGTGTACCAGGCGCCCGCTGGCGACCTCCCAGATCCGGGCCGTGCCGTCGGCGCTAGTGGTCAGGATCAGCGCCCCGTCGGGTGAAAAAACCGCCGTCGTTAGCATGGCGCGATGGCCGGCGAACAGCATCAGCTGGCGGCCGGTGTGAGCATCCCAGATGCGCGCCGTGCGATCGGTGCTGGCAGTCAGCACGCGCATGCCACTGGGATCAAACACCGCGGTGTCGACGCGATCGTTATGACCATGCAGCGGCTGGCTGTTGCGGGCCACGGCGAAGGCGGTCATCAGCCCCTCTTTAGCCAGCTGCGGCACCGGCAGACCGGCCCGCAGGTTGGGCGCGACGGCGCGAATCGCCAGCGCCAGCGCGCTGCTGTCCTGCCCCGGCTGCATGACCAAAAGCGAAGCCCGGGCGCCGCGCTCAGCCGACAGGTTCTGCTCGGTGCCCTGCTGGGTGCGGTGATGCACGAAGCGCTGCAGCGACAGCGCCGACAGCAGCAGCACCACGCCAATCCCCAGCGCCAGCGGCCAGGGCAGCCCGCTCTGCACCACCGGCGCCATCCCGATGGGCGGTCGCGAGCGCAGCTGCAGGCGGCTGATGCGATGGGCCTGGCTCTGCTCGATCAGGCGACGAACCGACGGCTCGATCTCGGCCGGACGCTCGCTCAGCCAGCGCTCGGCCTCGGACAGCTCATTGCCGCTGAGTGCCGAAGGCAGCGGCGGCGGCTCGGCAGGTGCCGGCGGCTTGGGATCTTGCGCGCCAGCCTCGGGGGGCGACGGCAGGTCGCGAGCCGGCAGGATGTGCGTCACCATCTCGCGGTGCCAGAGCAAAAAGTCCTGCTCTTGCCGATACAGCGCACGCAGCTTGGGCCAGTGCTCCAGCAGGCCGGCATGCATCAGCTCGACGGTGTCCTGCGCTTCATCGATGTGCAGCAGGCCACTTGCGTTGAGCGCCATGATCGCTGCCGCCGAGTGAGCTTCCAGCGAGCTACTGGCGTTGCCTTCCTGCATGCGCCACTCCGCAAGTGGCAGCGGCCGCGGCAGGAGCAGCGCGTGTCCTTCCTCGCCATGCGCAGCGAGCAGAGCCAAGAGCGCTCGCCGCGCGCTGTTCTGACTGGGCAGCGCCGCCCAGGCGGCATCGGCGCTCCGCGACAGCGCATGACGCAGGCCCCCCAGTCGCTGATAGTCCGCCTGCTTGAGCACACCGCCTTCGCCCCCTTCCCACAAGCGGTGCAGCACAAACGACAGCAGCAAGAGCGGCGATAGCGAGCGCTCCTCCTGCTTCTCGTGCAGCTCTCCCAGATCAGTGGCCAGAGCTTCGATGAGCGCTGGCTCGACGCTGCCCCCAGCTCGGCTGGCTGGCTCGCGCACCATGGCCATCCATTCGGACAGTTCCAGCGTCGAAGGCAGGTGGATCGAGGGCTGCTCTAGCCAGGGCAGAAAGCACGGCGCCACCGCAGCGAGCGGCGCCATGAAGTCCGCCCGCACGCTCAAAAGCAGGGTCAGCCCAGGGTCGTTTTCCGTCGGAGATTCCAGAATGCGAGCCAGCTGCTGCAGCAGGTTGCGCTGCGGCAGGCCCAGACCCGCCAGCGCCAGCTCTTCTGCGTGATCGAGGATGAGCAGCGGCCGCGGCCCCGCCGCCCGCAGCGCCAGCGCCAGGTCTTCCGCCGCCCCGACCACGCCCTGCCGCGCCAGCTGCTCAAAGGGATCGAGGCTGGGGTGGCTGATGATGTAGCCGCGCAGACCCAGCGTCCCCAGCGCCGGCAGGATGCCCGCCTGGAGCAGCGAGGTCTTGCCGACACCGCTCCCGCCACACAAGAGGTGCAGCCTCCCACCTGTGCGCAGACGCTCAAGCAGGCGCTGCACCGGGCGCTTGCGGCCAAAAAATCGCTCGGAATCGGTCACTTCATAGGGGCGAAGACCGCGATACGGATTGCTGGGCACAGTTGTCATGGGTCCTAGGACCCGCATCATCTCGCCGAGGGCGAGCCACAGCAAGCCCGACGCAGCTCGACAGCGGGTGAGGCCATGCTTTTCCGCCCGCCGAGCCGCTGCCGCCCGCCCGCCCGGGGGACCTACGGGATGTGGCCGATGACAGTGGCTGGCCCCCCCGGGTAACGTGAGCTCATGACTAAAACTCGCTTAACTTCCTCGCTGCTCCTCCCTCCCCTACCCCTCTTTCCCCGCCCGGCGCGGGATCGCCAGCCAGCCCGACGGCTGAAGTCTCTTGAGCTTGGGCTGCTCTTATTGGCAGCGGTCGGGCTGCCCGGCTGCGACTCGGGGGCGGGCAGCAGCCCGACGCAGTACATGAACATGACCTATTCGCTGACCCCGCCCGGCGTGACCACCGGTAGCACGGTGCTGAAGCTGCCGGTCATCACCGAGGCTCTGCAGTGTCAGCGCAGCGCCGGCAAGATCCAGGTCAGCGCCACCGGCGGAGCCGCCGGAATCACCATCACCTTGGTCGGCGCCGGCACCAATCCGCAGGCCGCACTGCGCGCTGATAAGGACACCGCCACCGTCGCTGAAGTCAGCCTGAAGCTGCCGCAGAAGTTCGACGCGCGCACGCTAGAGACGGCCGATCCGCTGACCTACCTGACCTCGGATCGCACCTCGGGCCTCAGCTGCACGCTGACCATCACCGGCAGCGATCCCTTCGCCTCGTTCGACGGCAGCCTAAGCTGCAGCACCCTCACCGGATCGACCCGCGACGCGCAGGCCAACGCGCAGTTTCATGCTGTGCCGTGCCCGTAGGCCGCAGCGATAGCGCTAGAAGTTCGGCGTGTCGCTCCAGGCGATGCCGTTCCAGTAACGGATGATGCCCGCGACGCTGGGGGTGATGACATAGCCGACGGCGATGGCGTGAAAACGATCGGTGCCGCTGACATCACGCCAGCCGACGCCCACGCCATTGAAGCCGGGATCGCTCGCCCAGCTGGTGCCGCTGCGGCGATACAGATAGTGGTCGCCGATCGCCCAGACGGTCTCACTGCTGGGTGCCCACAGGCCGTAGAGGTTCGGCCCCTCGGCGAGTTCGACGACCCAGCCGCCGTCGGAAAAGCGCAGGATATTGCCCCCACCACCGGAATCAACGATGAACACCTCGCCGGCCGGGTTGCCGTAGACCGTGTTGATGTTGCGTGGCACCCAAGGCATCGAGTCGCGGCGCGGCGGCAGCGTCACCGGATAGGGCGCTGACCAGGTGGTGCCATCAAAGTGAAAGATAGCCGTGGGCACACCAACCACCCACACATCGTCGCGACGGCTGCCCCAGACATCAAGCAAGGTGGCACCGGTGCGGTTGGGCAGCGTGGGGATCAACACAGGATCCCAGGTGCGCCCAGCGTAGCGCAGCACCGTGCCCTGCGAGCCGACGGCCCACAGGTCATCCTCGCCACTGCCCCAGACCTCGGTGAGCGCGACGGAGACGCCGCCGGGGTACTGGTTCCAGCGACTGCCGTCCCAGCGCAGGATCAGGCCCGCCGTGCCCACCACCCAGACCTCGCCGGTCGGCGATGGCCACAGGCTGGTGACGAACTCGCTATGCCCGGCCAGCGTCGAGAGCCAGGCCTTGCCATTCCAGCGCAGGACGGAGCCCGCATCGCCGACCGTCCAGGCGTTGTCGGTGCGATCCATCCACACCTTTTCCAAGCGACTAAACGACCCCACCGGGCAGTGCTTCGACTCGTAGGGGCGCAGGGCAAGCTCGATGCGCTGGATGGCTGGCCCCGCGCTGAACTCGACGTGCGTCAGCTGACCTGCGATGTCGCAGCCCGCGGCATCTTGCACCATCGCATCGAGGACCAGCCGACCGGGCTGTTCCGTCGGGACATAGACCGCAAAGTCCGACACGCCGGGCTCGACGAAGAAGGCGGGCTTGGCTTGGTCGCCAAACTGCGTCAGCACGCGCAGCCCAGTCGCCTCCGCCGGCCAATCGAGCACGCGCACCGAGAGCGCTGACTCGCTGGGACCGCAGGCCGAAACGAGGAGCCCCCCGAGGAGCAGCAAGGCAGAGCACGGGAGCGACTTCTGCGACATGGGATCTCCTTCGGGCATCACTCAAACGGACGAAAGGTCAGGGCCGGCAGGCGGTTCTGTTCCGCGATGACGCCACCGGCGATGCCCCCCGCGATACCCGCCGCCGCCGCCGTGCCCAGAATCGTCCAGAACCACCAGCGTCGGTAGACCGGCACCGTGGCCGGCATCACTCCGGCAGGACTGAGCGCTGGCGGAGGGGGGACCGGCGGCGGCAGCGCGGCTTCGCACTGCGCAAGGTAGCTCCGCGCCGTGGCTTTCTGTTCTGCGTCCTCGACGTCGGACTCGATGAACTGGCGGTAGTGCGGCAGGGCATCGGCCGGCCGGCCCTGCTTCTGCAGCACGCGACCCATGCTGAACGACAGCCGCGGATCGGGCGTCACCTGATAGGCCAACGAGTAGCTGCGCAGCGCCTCGGCCAGCTGGCCGGCTCGCGACTGCTGCTGCGCTTGTTCGAACAGGGCCAAGCAGGCGGGATTGTCGACGCAGTTGCGACTGACCGACGCGGCCCGGTCCTGAGCCCGGTCCTGAGCCTGGACCTGGGCCTGGGCCTGGGCCTGGGCCGGAGCCAGCCGCAGCAGGCAGCCAAATGTGAGGGGAAGCAGGAGGCCTTTGCGGTGCATGCGGAGGCTAGCGAGGCATGATCGAAACGACGATGCAGACGACGCCCATGATCAAGGCGGCGATCCCGAGGTTGCCCTGGTAGGGCGCGAGCTTGACCACGGTCTCATCGAGCTTGGCCTGCGCCTCGCCGTTCTTGATGAAGGTCTTGAGCGTGCCGACCCCGAGCAGGAGTCCCAGCCCCAGCACCAGGGCATTGGTCGCCGTGACCGTCACCCACCACAGGAAGGCGTTCCCCATAAGCCCAATATTGAGCAGCGACCAGATCAGCCGCCACAAGCCCCACAACGCCGAGATCGCGCCGATCCAGCCCTGATAGGGCGCGACCTTGTCCAAGGTGGGCTTCAGCTCAGGCTTCTTGAGGATGAGGTTGGGAACCGCCAGCGCACCGAGAATAATCAGCCACAGTCCATACAGCATTGCCGACTCCTTGCCATGGTCTCCGACGTGGGGGCCCGTGCCGCAGCACTGACCACAAAAACCCGCAGCGATTGTAACCCGGGAGACCGCGCAGACCGTAGCCGGGATGGGGAAGAGGCTGCCATCCAGGACGCGAACAGTCGCCGTGCTGCGCGTTGAAAGCGTGAGCCCAGAGCCGCGCCGAGGCACAAGCAGTGGCGCTGCCCCGTGATCGATGCGGGGCTACAGCGGCTGGCTCAATGGGTTTGTGCCGGGCACGGTGGCGCTGCCGTACAGGCGCTCTAGCAGATCGACGATGGGGCGCGGCTCGTTGTTACGCACCCAGTCCTGCCGGTTCTGGCGCGGCTTGCCGGTGTAGGGGTCGCTGCCGCCGTTGGCCTCCAGCCAGCAGCAGCTCACCTGCGCGAAGTATTCTTCGACGTGGCTTGCGGCGTAGCAGCGCTCGGAGCCATCGTGCGGCAGGCTGGCCATGTAGCGCGGCAGGCTGACCGACTCGGTCTCGTGCATCTTTACCGGCTTGCCCAGGATCTGCACCTCGACCTCGCGCTGCGCAGCGGGGAGCTTGCTGCTCAGCTTGCGATCGCGCTCCGCGTCCCCCTTGCGCCGCGCCTTCTCGGGGTCGGTCAGGCCAATCGGCCCATCGACCCACTCCCAGCCCATCTGCAGGCTCGACTTGGGCGTCTTTTCCTGGCGGGCAAAGACGTGCTGCATCATCAGGTCCGATAGATCCTGCCGCTCGCTCTCGCTCAGGTTCTTGCGCCGCATCAAGGTCTGGATGCGATGCAGCGCGAGCTCGCGATGCAGCGCCGTTCGCGCCCGGCTCTCTCGTTCACTTTGCGTCGGCAGCGTAAACACCCGCTCGCTCTCGTCTTCCACCGTCAGCCCGCGGCGCCATTTTTCGTAGTGGCTTTTGATCAGCGCACGGTCCGCAGTGCTCATCGCCTGCCGGTGAATGAAGTGGGCGAACTCGTGGATGGTGGTCGAGTACCCCTCGTCGTAGACCAGCGGCGAGCCCCACTCAGTCAGCGTGTAGTAGTTGCGCGGGCTGCCGGCATCCAGCGTGTGATCGGCAGGACAGGCGCTGCTCTTGTGCGGATAGTGACGCACCAGCGACGAGTCCAGCGGGTAGCCCATCAGGTTCTCTTCGGTGCAGGCGACATAGCCATAGCCGCCGTGCGAGACATCCCCGACCCCGCGCGTGCTGTTCCACACCCGACCGCCGCCACGACAGATCACGTCTTTGTACTGCGCAAACATCGGCAGGTCGGTGAGGTAGCGATTGCGCGGCACGACGACGATCCGCAGCTTCTTGCGCAAAAGAGCGATGGCGATGGCCTTATCGACCACCATCGGGCTTAAGCAGCGGATGACTTCCTTCTTCACCCGATTCGGCCGCCAGCAGCGCAGTATCGAGTTCGTCGATCCGTCGGTGGGCAGCAGCATCGACGAGATGATGTACACCGCGAACCACGATGCATCTTCAGGACCGAGCAGCGCCTCGATGCGCTTGAGGTGGCGATCGGCCGCCAGGAGCTCGAAGGCCGCACCGCTGACGCGACCGAGGACGCGCCGCAGGTCGCTGCCGTTTTCGGCTTTGCGCAGCGCGTACTCCAGCATGAACTCCTGGGTGATCGGCTCCGGTTCGGAAAGCACATCCTTGGCGACGCCCTGGCGGTCGCTCTGCGACAGGCGCACCGCCGTCGGTTCAAAGCGATCCTCGCGCTGCAGGAGCAACAGCGCGCGCCCGGCCTGCTGCTCTAGCTGGGCGATGACTGTGCTGCGAGCGCGATACAGGCTCTTATCGCGCAGCTTGCTGGCCAGCCGGGCGTAGCGGTCTTTGAGTTCGCCAATCTCGCTCAGCAGCGACTGCACGGCTCCCAGCTGTTCGTGCACCGTCGCGGCCCGGTGTGTAGTGAGCAGCGCCGCATCCAGCTTGCCGAACAAGGCGCGGTTCGGGCTGCGCTTGCTCGTGGTCTGGCGTGCGAACTCCTCCGGCGTAAACAGCCCGTCGATCATGTCGGCATCCCCCGCGCCCCCCGGCGCTTGCAGCTGGAGCCGATTTTCGCATATCGCGCGCGGCTCAGCGGCGACGCGAGGACGGATAGATCATGACCAAGATGAAGCGGCAAAGGCCGCGTCCCGGGTTGTGGTAGCGATGTGGTCGGTCGGCCCCGAAAAACAGCACGTCGCCGGCCTGCAGCCCGGCACTGTTTTCGGCTGTCTCGACGGTCAGCTGGCCCGACAGGACATAGATCTGCTCGCGCGTGCCAGGGGTATGACTCTGCGCGCGCTCTTCGGCGCCGGGCTCCAAGGTCAGCTCGTAAAGCTCGGCAGCGCGACTGTCTCCCGGTGGAAACAGCGCCCGCGTGCACAGGCGGCGGTCGGCGGAAAACAGGCTCTGAATCTGCGCCCCGGGATGGACGACGAAGTCGCCGGGCAACGCCTCGCCCAAGAGCGCGCCGAAGGGAACGCCGAGTCCGTTGGCGATCTTCCAGCCCAGGGCAATGGTCGGCGAGCTCTTGCCGCCCTCGATCTGGTTCAGCATGGCCTTGCTGACCCCGCTGCGCTCGGCAAGCTCTTGCAGCGTTAGGCCGCGCTCCTCGCGCAGTAGGCGCAGGTTGATGCCGACGTTGGGCAGCGCTGCCTCGGGTCGGCCACCTTCGGGGGTCTGGCCGCTGCTGGCCAGCGGGCCAGCGACGGGGGGAGGCGTTGTGGAGCTGGGGGGGGCGGCCTCGGGTCGTTTCTGCGGACGGGAGCGGCGGCCACTAGCCGACGTTCGTTGCGACGTACTTTGTAAAGTGGCTCGGCCACTTCCCTTGCTGGCGGTCATAGGCCGAGTCTGCCAGAAGCCAGCCGCCGAGCCCAGACCGCAGGTGAGGGCAGGTACGCAACAGCCAAAGTCTAGAATTTTGTGCGCCTGCCCTTGCGAGAAGACGTTGTCCGCTATATTGAACAAGAGTGTAATTCAACGACAGCTGGCCGCTGGCCCCGCCGCGGCAGGGAGTCTTCCCATGGCACGCCCTCATCTAGCTCCGCTCCACGCCCCCCGCCCCCTCGCGGCCCCCGCTCACCTGCCGCCGCCGCGTCGACTCCGCATCGGCCTCATCGGCGGTCTGCATCGCTCGGAGGGCACCTTTGTGCGGGCGGCGGCGCAAGCCGGCTACGAGCTGGAGTTTCACGCTGGCGACATGATCGGCCGGCGGGCGCAGGGGCTGGAGTCGATGATCCCGCGCGTCGATCTGCTGTTCATCGTCACCGACGTCAACAGCCACAACGCCGTCATGGTATCGCGCCGCATCGCCACCGAGCACGGCATCCGCTATGTGCTGCTGCGTCGCTGTAATCCCACCCGCTTGATCGAGCTCGTCCACGAGATGACGGCCGCCCCGGCCGCCCGCGCAGCGTAGGCGCCCCCCCCGCTGGCCATTGACCCTCGGCGCAGCCGCGCAGTAGTGTGCGGCGGCCCGAGGGAACCATGCAAAAACAGCTCATCCAGAACTACATCGCCGGCGCCTACAGCGCCCCCGCTTCCGGTCGCACGCAGGAAAACATCAACCCCGCCACAGGTCAGAGCCTGGGCCAGGTCGTCGTCTCGGGAGTCTCCGAGATCGAGGCCGCGGTCGCTGCTGCACGTCAGGCGGCTCCAGCGTGGCGCCTGCTGCCAGCGCCGAAGCGCGGCGAGATCCTGTTTCGCGCCCAGCACCTGCTGCGGCAGCGCAAAGACGAGTTCGCGCGCGCGCTGAGCTTAGAAGAAGGCAAGTCGGTGACCGATGCCACCGGCGAGGTGCTGCGCTCGATCAACTGCCTGGAGTTTTCGGCTGGGGAAGGTCGCCGCAGCTTCGGGCAGGTTATCCCGTCGGAGCTACCGAATAACCTGATCTACACGCGGCGCATTCCGCTGGGCGTGGTGGCGCTGATCACGCCGTGGAACTTCCCGCTGGCCATTCCGGTGTGGAAGGCGGCGGCGGCCCTGGTCTGCGGCAACACCATCGTCTTCAAGCCGGCCTCGAACACCCCGTGGTGCGCGCAGCTTCTGACTGAGATCCTCGTCGAAGCCGGCATCCCGAGCGGCGTGTGGAACGTCGTCTACGGTCCCGGCGGCGCACTGGGCGATGCCCTGGTGCAGCACCGCGATGTCGCGGCCATCAGCTTTACCGGCAGCAACGAGATCGGGCAGCGGCTGTACAGCCTGGGAGCGACGCACAAAAAGAAAGTGCAGTGCGAGATGGGTGGCAAAAACGCGATCATCGTGCTCGATGATGCCGACCTCGATCTGGCGGCGGCAGCGACGGTGCAGGGCGCGTTCTATTCGACCGGTCAGCGCTGCACCGCGACCTCGCGAGCGGTGGTGATGGCGGCGGTGCTGCCGCGCTTCTGCGAGCTAGTCGTAGAAAAAGCCCGCGCCCTTAAGGTCGGGCCGGGGACTGAACCGGGTGTCCAGGTCGGCCCGGTGGTCGATAGCAAGCAGCTGTCGACCGTGCTGAGCTACCTCGACATCGGCAAGCGCGAGGCCAAGCTGCTCTTGGGCGGCGACCGTCTGACCGGCGAGCTAGGCAGCGGATACTTCATCGCCCCGACGGTGTTTAGCGAAGTCAAAGCCAGCCATCGCATCTTCCAGGAAGAGATCTTCGGCCCCGTCCTGTCGATCGTTGCCGCCGAAGATGAAGCGCAGGCCTTCGCGCTGGCCAATGACAGCAGCTACGGCCTGTCCTCATCGGTGTACACCCGCGATGTCGGCCGCGTTTTCCGCTATATCGATCAGGTCGAGACCGGCATCCTGCACGTCAATAGTCCGACGGTGGGCGGCGAAGCCCAGGTGCCGTTTGGGGGCCTCAAGGACACCGGCGTCGGCGGGCGCGAGCAGGGCACCACCGCGCTCGATTTCTTCACCGAGTGGCAGAGCGTGTATATCGACTACACCGGTACCCGTCGCACCGCATCGTTCTACTAGCCAGCTGTACTCAGGACGCACGGCGCTTCCCCCGCTGCCGGTCTGCGCGGCAGCCTGCCTTGACGGCAGCTCCTAGGCCCAAACGTTACACGGTGTCACCGTCGGCGTTGCCCGTGATACGCTGGGCCTAGCCCGCCTGTGTCAAGCCCTCTCCCTCCACCTCTGCAGCGCGCCGCGAGCCCTCGATGCCAGAGCTAAGCGTGGGCGATCTGTGCGCTCAGCGCTTCCGCATCGAAGGCGTCGCGGGAGCAGGCGGCATGGGCACCGTGTTCCGCGCGCTCGATACCTACAGTGGCGAGACCGTCGGCCTAAAGATCCTGCACCGCATCAGCCTGTCAGGTGACGAGGCGAACCGCTTTCAACGCGAGGCCTCCATCCTGGCTGGCCTGCGCCATCCCGGCATCGCTCGCTATGTCGACCACGGTCTTTTGCCTGACGGGAAAGCCTATCTCGCCATGGAGTGGCTGGAGGGCGAAACCCTAGCTCAGCGACTCGCCGGCCCCGGACTCTCGCTGAGCGAGAGCCTACAGTTCCTCCGCGCCATCGCCCTGGCTCTGGCTGCCGCGCACGGGGGGGGCTTCGTGCACCGCGACATCAAGCCGAGCAATCTCTTCCTGCGCTCGGGAGACGTCGACCGCGTCGCGGTGCTCGACTTTGGCCTCGCGCGCAGCGGACGAGCCTCGCAGGCAGTGACGAGCACCGGAATGGTGCTGGGGACTCCGGAGTACATGGCTCCCGAGCAGGCCCGCGGGCAGAACAAGCTGACGGCCGCTGCGGACATCTTTTCTCTGGGGGTTGTCTGGTTTGAGTGCCTGACCGGCGCACCGCCCTTCGTTGGTGAGCACGTCGCTGCCGTCTTGGCCAAGGTGCTGTTCGAGCCCGTGCCCGATGTTCGCACGCTGCGGCCCGAGATCCCAGCCGCGGTGGCGCAGCTCTTAAGCGCCATGTTGGCCCGCACGGAGTCGCAGCGCCCGCCCGATGCCCAGGCCCTACTGAGCCAGCTTGAGCTGATCCTGCGCGCCGGCTTGCCCGAGCTAGCGCCGCCCCAGCGCAGGGGGAACCGCGAGCGCTCCCGACGCCACGCAGAGGAGACCGGACGGGCTGCAGGTTCGGTTGGTAGCAGCGAGCAGGGCTTGGTCTGCGTGCTGCTCTGTCGCTGGGACGGCGATGCGACGGGGCCGGACGAGGGCCCCACGGATGGGGACCCCTCGCAACGCTCTGCCCTCGAGCGCTTGACCAGCCGACTGACCGCGCTGGGGGTGCAGGTCGTGCCGCTCGCCGACTCAACCCGCGTGCTGTCGTTCTTCGGTGGCTGGGGGAGCGCAACCGATCAGGTGGGGCAGGCCGCGCGCTGTGGCTTGCTGGTGCGAGAGCAGCTCCCGCTGGCCAGGATGGTCATCGCCACCGGACGCGGCGCGCTGAGCCATCAGATACCGATCGGCGAAGCGCTGGAGCGGGCCGCCGCCATGCTGGAGACACCGCGGCCATCTAGCGATGCGTCGATCTGGCTGGATGATCTCACGGCCGGACTCCTCGACTCGCGCTTCCACGTCGTCCGCTCAGGAGACCATGGGCCGCGGCTTGAGCGGGCGAACCTCGACGCTGACACAACCCGGCTCTTGCTGGGCCAGCCCACCCCTTGTGTCGGTCGGGAGCACGAGCTGACCGCGCTCGACTCGCTCTTGGATGGGGTCATCGATGAGCACTGCCCTCGCGCGGTGATCGTCACAGCGGCGGCCGGCATCGGCAAGTCGCGCCTGCGCCATGAGTTTCTGCATCGCATCGGCAGTCGTCGAGAGCCGGTGCACGTGCTCGTGGGACGCTGCGATCCGCTATCGATGGGAGTGCCGCTGTTTGCCTTGGCCGACATGGTGCGCAAGCACTTTGGCCTGCAAGGAGGCGACGACCCTGAGCGCGCCCGCACCCAGCTGAAGGGACGTCTTGCCGCCCTGCCGGGAGTCGCTGTCAGCCTAGAGTGCGAGCTGATTGGCGAGCTCATTTCCCTGCCATTTCCCGACGAGGGTCTGCCTCTCCTGGCCGCGGCGCGACAGGAGGGACAGCTCTTTCGCTCGCTGCTGCTACGGGCGCTTGCCAGCTGGTTGCAGCGGCTGTGTGGCCAGGCTCCGGTGCTGATGGTGTTCGAGGATCTGCACTGGAGCGATGTCCTCTCGGTCACCCTGCTGGAAGATCTGCTGCGCTCGCTGAAAGAAGCCCCGCTGGCCATCTTGGCCCTGGCCCGTCCCGAAGCCTTGGAGCGCTTCCCCAAGCTGTGGTCGGCGCATGCGCAGGTGATCCCGCTGCGCCCCCTCAGTCGCCGTGCCAGTGAGCGGCTAATCGTCCAAGTCTTGGGCCCGCGCGGCACGCCGGAGCTAGTTGCCGAGATCGTCGATCGCGCGGAAGGCAATGCGCTTTTTTTGGAAGAGCTGATTCGTCATGCCGCCGATCGCAGCGAGGGCCAAAGGCCCGAGACGATGCTGGCGCTTTTGCAAGCCCGCATCAGTCGCCTCGATGGACCCTCCCGACGCATCCTGCGCATGGCGAGCCTCTTTGGCGAGAGCTTCTCGCTGGCCGGCGTCTCGGCGCTGCTTGACGGAAAGCTGGCCTCGACCGAGCTGGGTAGCTGGCTGGCCGTGCTGGGGCGACAAGAGCTCCTGCAAGAGCGCGTAAGCCGTGCCCTCAGCCCCGAGCCAGGCGCAAGTAGTGATAGCGGCTATCGCTTTCGTCACGCCCTGTTGCGCGATGCCGCCTACGAGCTGCTGTCGCCCGATGAGCGGCAGGCGGGACACCAGGCGGCCGCCGCGTTTCTAGAGCAGAGCGGAGGGGCAACGGACATCGTCCTTGCGGAGCATCTCCTGCGCTCAGCCGAGCCGCGGGCCGCCCTGCCCTACTTGAAGCGCGCCGCTGACTCCGCCTGGACCCAGGCCAGTCCTAGCGAGTCGCTGCGCCTCGTCGAAAAGGCGCTCGCAGCCGGGGCCGAAGGCCGCGTCCGCGGAGAGTTTCTCGCCATCCGTGCCGGCGCCAGCATCTACGACGAAGACAACGTCGCAGCGCTGGCCAGCGCACAAGAGGCGCGCCAGTACCTCGCCCCGGGCTCGCGCTACTGGTATCTGAGCCTCAACACCAGCACCGTCGCTGCCGGCTTGACCGGCGATATCGGGACGCTGATGCGCGCCGTGCAGCTGTTCGAAAGCGTTGAGCCCACCTTCGACGTCGCGGTCGGCTTCGGCGAAGCCGCCGGGGTGGTCGGCAGCATGTACGCGACTATGGGTCAGCGCCAGCCGCTTGAGCGCTTGGTGGCGCGCTGCCGGGACTACATCGACCGGCACGGCGCCGCCAACCTCCCGGCCCGCGGGCTGGCTCCGCTGCTTATTCCCGCGTACTTCCTGCATCGCTTTTTCTTGCCGCAGCCCTTCAGCGCGCTGGCCAGCATGGCCCAGTCGCTGGACTACGTGGAGCGCGCCGGCGAGCTCGACATGCCGCCGATCTTCGTCGGTGCCTACGCCAAAGCGCTGATGGACGTGGGGCGCTTTTCCGAAGCCGCGGAGCGCATCGATCGCCTGCGAGCCGTCGCGCACGAGCGGCAGGATCGCTGGGGCGAGACCTTGCTTGCGTTCTACGCGATTGGCGGACCGGCCTGGCCCATCGAGCCGACTCAGCTGGCCCAGCTAGAGAGCTGGATCGCCGTGGTGCAGGGCAACCCCAAGGCCCCGCTGCTCTTCCAAGGCATTGCGCTGTCAGCCGCGGCCCATGTTCAGCTGCGGCGTGGCGAGCCCGCTCGGGCACAAGCGCTGGCACAGGCCTCGCTTGATAGCCTGCACATGATGGCCACCCGCAGCGCCGCCGCCCGCGTCGTCCTCAGCCAAGCCCAGCTCGCGCTGGGTGATGCCGCCGCGGCCTGTCAGGTCGCCGAAGCCGGCCTGGCACTGCTCGCACAGGCCCGGGCCCAGGGTGGCGATGAGCTGCCACTGCGCCTCTGTCGCCTGCAGGCGCTGCAAGTGCTCGGTGTCCACGACGAGCTTGCCGCGGAAGCCCGTCGGGCCCACGCCGGCCTGTGGCTTCGTCACGCCGATGCCCCAAGTCCCGCGGCCTGGCAGCAGTACCTCGCCCTCCCCTGTCATGTCGATCTGCTCGCGCTGTGCGAGCGCATCCTCGGCCAGCCGTCGCAGTAGCCGCCGTAGCGGGCCGCGCGAGTGGGCCGAAAAGCGGGCTCATCTACTGAACATTTTTTCAGTTTTTTCTTGACCGATCGGTCAATCGGGAGGGAGTCTTCCGCCTGCATCACCGCCCCCAAATGGAGAACTGAAATGAGCACCAATCTGACCATCGCCCAACCCATCATCCCCCACCTGGTTGTCGACAACGCCGACGCCGCCATCGATTTCTACAAGCGCGCCTTTGGCGCGGTCGAGCAGGGCCGGCACATGGCCGAAGACGGCAAGCGCGTCATGCACGCCGCGCTGAGCATCGGCGGTCAGCCGCTGTTTCTCAACGATGACTTTCCCGAGATGTGCGGGGGCCACTCGACCACCCCCAAGGCGCTCAAGGGCACGCCGGTGACCATGCACCTCGACTGCCCGCAGGTCGACACCCTGTGGGCCCAGGCCACCGCCGCCGGAGCCACTATCGTACTGCCGCTTGCCGACCAGTTCTGGGGCGACCGCTACGGCATCGTCCGCGACCCCTTCGGCCACCAGTGGTCGATGGCGACGCGGGGCGAAAAGAAGAACTAGTCGCGCTGCCCTAAAGCAGGCGCTGTGCTTCCTCGTAGCTCTCTTTGCTGCCGATATCCAGCCACAGTCCGGCGATGCGATAGGCGTAGCAAGCAGCCCGCGGAACCAGCCACTGCACCAGACGCCCCGGCTGATCTGGGTTCTGCCCCTCGGCGATGTACTGCCGAATCAAGGGCAGGCTAGTTCGCGGATAGTGGTACAGCGCGATCGCCGTCAGCGTCGATACTGGCTGCGCCGGCTTCTCTTCAAAATAGGTGATGCGTTCGGCTGAGGAGCCGGCCGCCGTCTCGGGTTCGACGCGGATGTTGTTGTACTGCTTGATCAGCTCCAGATTCCCCACGTCATAGACGCCAATCAAGATCCCCTGCCGCTGCGCCGTCGCCACGTAGTCGACAAGCGAGTGCGAAAACAGGTTATCCCCCGCCACCACAATCAGATCATCGTCGAGCCCCGCCTGCTCGATGACGAAGTGGATATCGCCGATCGCGCCGCGCCGATCTTCATTGCTGTGCGTGCCATCGTCGAACACCCGCACCTGCCAGTCGCACCCCGCGTGCTGCGTCGGGACAGTCTGGGCCCAAGCCGAAAAGTTTCCGGCATAGCGACTGTTGGTGACGACATACACGCCATCAATCGCCGGACAGCCATGAAACTTATCCAGCACATGATCGATCATCGGCCGCCCCCGCACCGGCAAGAGCGGCTTCGCCTGATGATCGGTCAGCGGCCGCAGCCGAGTCGCGTATCCAGCAGCGAGTACGAGCAGCTTCATCTTGCATCTCCAAGGGGTTAGGGGGCGGTGGCGGCTTTGAGTCCCGCCAGCTCGGACTTCGAGAACTCGCATGCGGGCCAGCCACCCGACCGACTGACGGCATCCTACCCGAGCCCCCCACGCAAGCCGTGCCGTTTTTTGATGGCAGTCAGTATAGAATGCGGCCCTATGAAGAAGACTGCTTCTGCCCCGCCGCAAAGTGCGGCCAGCCCTACGCCCCCTGCCCCTGAATCGTCCGAGGCTGCCTCGGCGGAGGGGAGTACGACGGTGCGCTATGCGCCGCTTTCCGCCGACGAGATTCCGCAGCTAAAAGAGCTGTATCGCCAGATGCTGACCATCCGTCGCATCGAAGAGGCCTGCGCCAAGGCGTATGCGCAGGGCAAGATGGGCGGCTTCCTGCACCTGGGGATCGGGCAAGAGTCGGTCTGCGTCGGGGCTCTGGCCGCGCTGCGCGCCGAGGACTACGTCATCGCGACCTATCGCGAGCATGGTCACTGCATCGCCAAGGCCGGCGCATCGCTTGACGTCTGCAAGGCGGTCATGGCCGAGCTTCTGGGCAAAGCGACGGGCATCAGCAAGGGCTTCGGCGGCTCGATGCACCTGTTCGATCAGAAGACGCGCTTCCTCGGCGGCTACGGCATCGTCGGCGGGCACGTGCCGCTGGCGGCCGGTGTCGCCTACGCCAGCAAGTACCGCAACCTTCCAGAAGTCACGCTGTGCTTCTTCGGCGACGGCAGCGCCAACCAGGGCGCCTTCTTCGAAGGCCTAAGCCTGGCCGGTCTGTGGAAGCTGCCCGTGGTCTTCATCTGCGAGAACAATCAGTACTCGATGGGCACGCCGCTTTATCGCACGCTGGCCGTCGAAGACGTAACCGAGCGCGCCGCCGGCTTCGCCATCGAACGCGATCGCTTCAACGGCGATGACGTCCTCGAAGTACAGCGCCGCATCGGGGCCGCCGTCGAGCGCGCCCGCAAGGATCACGTCCCAACGCTCATCGAGGTCGAGACCTATCGCTTCCGCGGGCACTCGATCTCCGACCCCGGCAACTACCGCAGCAAGGACGAGATCGAGCAGTGGAAGAAGCGCGACGCCGTCATCATCGCTCGCGATCGGCTGGTCGCCTCGGTCGGGGAAGACGAGATCGTCTCGCTCGAAGCGCACATCAAGGCCGTCGTGCAAGAGGCCGTCCGCTTCGCCGAGCAATCCCCGCCCGCCAACCCCGCCGACATCTGGACCAGCGTCTACGCCCAGCCCGGCACCGACCCGCGCAAGATGTAGCGCAGCGTCCCGCGGCCTGCCCCCACGACCTCACGCCCCCCCTGCTCCCCCGCTCAGCCTCCCCTCCCTCTCTCCACCTTCTCGACTGCTACCAGTTCACCACTTCTGCCGCGCGGTGCAGGTCCTGCACGGTGTCGATCTCGCGGTACGAGCGCGGGCTGGGGATGCGTAGTGCGTGCAGGGGGAAGCCTTGCTCGATGAGGTCGTTGAACAGGTCGGTGAGGTAGGCGACCTGCAGGCGGGGGGCGCGACCGTAGGGTGCGTCGAGGCCGCGCTCGGCGAGGCGACGATGGAAAAGTTCGCGCAGGGTGCGTGCGGCGTGCGGCGTCGCTTTCCACAGGCCGGTGAACTCGCCGATGGCTTGCGCGGGTGGGACCGCGGCCTTGCCAACGCGCAGCACGCGATCGTCGGGGCCCTGCACGGCGCAGAGCTCGGCTTCAGGGATGGGGTGGTCGCTGCGGCCGTCGTAGGCCTCGGCCCAGAAGGGATCGACGAGCAGCGAGAGCTCCGCGGGGTGGTCGGCCAGGGCGGCGGCGACCTCGGGGCGGAACACGATGTCGGCGTAGCTGCACAGAAAGCCATTGTCCATGACTGGCTCGGCGTGCATCAGCGACAAGAGGATGTTATTGCGCGCGAAGTCGGGGTTTTCGACGAAGTCGACCCCGGGTTCGCCGGCTAGCGCCTGCATCAGCGTGTCACCGCGATAGCCGCGGATCACGGTGATGCGATCGCAGCCGGCCCCGCGCAGGGCTTCGATGGCGCGACGGATCATCGGGCGACCAGCGACTTCGACCAAGCACTTCGGACGGTCATCGGTGTAGGGGCTCAGGCGACGGCCCATTCCGGCGGCAATGATGATGGCCTGCATAGCCGCACTATCCCAGAGCCGACGCCAGCTGACCACTGCAAAGGCGGGCGGGCCCCAGGAATTCTCGGGCAAATTCTTGGGGAGCCGCAGAGACAATTGACAATGCGAATCATTTGCATAAACACTGGTTACTGGGAGGACACGATGTCGCGAGAGAACGCCTGCCACCACGTCACCTTGGCCAAAAACCCCGTCGCCCACGTGCAGCGCTGTACCGAGTGTGGCTGCGTCTGCGTGCACCTCGGCGCGGTAACGGTTCGCTTGGATGCGCCGTGCCTAGAAGCGCTCTGCGCCGTGCTCGGTGAGGCGGTGACTGAGCTGCACCTGCAGAGCCTGGCCCCGGCATCCCTGAGCCTGCCGCGGGGCCTGTCATGAGCACGAAAGACCTGGCACGCCGCTCTCACGATCGCGGAGCGCAGGTCATCGTGGCCATCGGTGTGCTGGGGATGCTGGGCTTTGTCGCGAGCCTGCTCTTGCTGATCGCGGGTCGGCTGACTGGCGCTGCGTATTCGCTCTGCGTGACCGGATCACTTGGCCTTTATGGCGCCAGCCTGCTCTTCGGATACTTGAGCGATCCAGGCAAAAAGCGCGTCCCAGCGGGTCGGTCAGCGGGGGCTCAGCCCGGGCGGGGTTGGCAGCCGGCGCACAGCCCAAAGAGCTCGTGGACGTGGCCGGTGAGCTGGAAGCCGAAGCTCTCGGCGACGTCGCGCTGCAAGACCTCGATGGCCTCGAACTCGAACTCGACGATCTTGCCGCAGCGGGTGCAGATCAGGTGATCGTGATGCTCTCGCTCGAAGGCGCGCTCGTAGTGTGTGCCCGCGCTACTACCGACCAGCGTGACCTGCAGCAGACCGGCGGCGACCAGAAGCGGTAGGACACGATAGATCGTCGCGGTGTGGATGTCGCCATGCCCTTCAGCGCGCAGCTCCGCCAAGACATCATCGGCCGTGAAGTGTCCGCGGCGGCGCAAGGCAGCCCGCGCGATCAGCTCACGCGTGGTCGAGGCCTTCAGGCCCTGTTCCTTGACGTGTTCGTGCAGCCGGGCCAAGGCGCGGCGGAGAGCGGCGGAGTCGAGTGACTTGCTGAGGGGAACGCGGCGCATGCCGACCATCATGCGAACGAATCGCAGAATGGTCAACCACGGGAGGCGGCCGGCTATCGGCCAGCGGGAGGGGCGGGCGCCGCCGCTGGGGCAGTCGCGCTGGGCAGGGGCAGAGCCTGGTTAATCACCGTGGCCAGGCTGGGCAGCGGCAGCCCCCGGCTCTCGACGTACAGATAGCGACCCGAGCGCTGCGTCGCCGACTGACCACAGGGATCAAAGGGACGCAGCGGTTCTTCATTGGCCAGGCGGCCGTAGAGCGAATCGCGGGGCGGCAGCTTGCACGCGGCAGACGTTGAGCCCTCGCCATAACAGACGCAGCTAGCCCCCAGTCGGGCTTGCAGCGACTTGGCGATGGCATCAATGACAAGGGGCGGGCTGCTGGCGACAGCGGGCGCCGGACCTTGGCTCAGCCGGGCCAGTCCACGACAGCCGGGTGGCGCCGAGGCCGAGGCCGGCAAGCTAGTCGGCAG
>CALFYE010000416.1 GCA_937952145.1 uncultured Myxococcales bacterium | reverse complement strand
CGCTTCGACGCAATCCATCGCATGACTGCGCCCGCCAGGCAGACAAGCGTGAACAGCAGGCCCAGATTCCACCACGCATCAAAGCTGTGGCTGACCATCGCCAGCCCACCAGTATGCAGCACAGACACCATGGCGCCCAGCCACAGCGCAAGCAGAGCGAGGAGCGTCAGCCCAAGTGCGACCGGCAGCGCAGTCAGCAGCACAAAGGACAGCCACGAAAGCCATAGGACCGTGCGAGCGGTCCCTGTCACCGCGGGCTTGGTCGGCGGGGCGGGGCTGATCGGGGCGGGCGGCTCAGGCGAAGGCACATCCATGTGCGTCTCTCCTTCGGGTGCTGCGGCGTCTGCTGCTGGCCACTACATTCCGCACTGCGTTTCGAGCTGACTTTGCACGCGGCGTCGGGCGTTGTGATACAGGTCGTGCGCTTGCTGGGCGGAAAGACCCGCCTCGCGTCCCACGTCGGCAAACGACATACTCAACATCCCGCGCAGTATGATCACGCTGCGCTCCGTTGCATCCAGCGCGCAGAAGAACCGTCGGGCGGCGGCGATCTCTCCCGGCAGGCGCACTTGATCCTGTGCGGGCCTGGGGCTGTCGCAGCGGGCAGCTAATAGGTTCTCAAGGCTGTTCTGGCTGTCACAAGCCAAGAATCGTCGCTGATAACGCGTAAATGTCTTGTTTGCTCGGTTCGCCACCGCTGTGTAGTACGCCCTGACCAGATCGGAATAGGGGCGGCTGACGTGCGCTTCGCAGATGTCGATCAGGGAACTCATGGCGATATCCGATGCTGTGTCGGAGTCCAGACGACGCTGACGCTGCAGAAAGCTCGTCGCCTCGGCATAGGGCGCCTGGTTCTGCTGCTTGGGATTGCCGTAGATGGCCAGCATGCAGTCGCGCAGCGCATCCGGTTCTTGATCGAGCTTGCTATCGCGATAGCTGGCAGCCGCTTTCTTGCCAAGCTCCAGCAGCGCGACCCCGGCGACCCCGGTGGCGATCTCTTTGAGCAGCTTGCTGCCCGGTCCTGCATCGCTGCTGGAAGGCTGCGCAGTGAGAATGCCCAGCGCAACACCCAGCAGCAGCAGCCAGCGTCCAATCGGGTTCATGGGGCTCTTTGCGGGGCGGGTCATACGGTCCTCCAGAGGGGGAAGGGGCAGTTGGCAGGTCGGCGGGCCGGCGGGCGGATTCCTACGTCCCGCCGCGAAATACGTGGGTGCGGTGCCAGGGCAGATATCTGCGGTGGCCGTCGGTCAGGTTGGGGATGCGCAGGGCGGGATGCAGGCCCAGGATGCGCTGGGCGGTGTCGGACAGCTGCGGCGACAGGGTGATGCCCCCGTCGTCTTGGAAGGTGATGAAGCCGCGGTCAAAGGCGGCGTCGATGTGGGCCGCAAAGAGGAAGCCGTTCCAGATGTCCAGGCGCTCGGCATCGTTGACGCAGTCGGCCCAGGGCTTGATGTGGCTGGCTCGCAACAGGTCGGGAATCGAAAGGCCGGTCAGGGCGCAGCGACCTTCCCAGAATTCCAGCAGGCCGGCGCGGAACAGGTCTTGGCCGACGCGCTGGATGACCAGGCGCTCGACTTCGGTGCTGCGCGGCAGGTCCTGCGTCCGTTCGGCAAAGGCGTGCAGAAGCTCATCGGGCAGGGTGCGCGAAAGCTGCACGGCGCGGCGCAGCAGGCGATGCAGCGACGCCAGATCGGGCAGCGCACGCACGGCGACCGCTCCATCGGGTAGCGGCGCGGACAGCGGGGCGGAATCCCCGGGCGGCAGCGCGCGCGCCACCTTGTGCTGCGACAGCGCCAGCAGAAACAGCCCCTTCCCGACGGCGGACAGCCACACCGAAAGCGGCGCCCGCGTGCTGGCATAGCCCAGCCAGTCGCCCTGCCGCGGTAGCTCCAGATCAAAGCCGCAGTCGAGCGCGGCCTTTTCCAAGCGGGTCTGTGTGCTGGGTGAAAGCGGCATCGCGACACTTACTCCACAGTCTGTAATTCGCCACCTGGGATGTGGCGAATCTGGGGCCTGCTGCTGGCCGGATGCGCGACGCGCGGATCGGCGGGGGGCGGGTCCAGGCGGCTGACGTAGGCGCGGCCGGTGCGGGAGGCCAGAGCAAGCTCGTCATAGATGTCCAAGATGACGCGCTTGCTGCGGTATTCGCCGTGGGCTTTTTCGTCGTTCTTCCGAACGATGGGAAACGTCTCCAGGATGTAATCGGCGTCGTCGCGGCTGATGCCATACAGATGAAAGAACGCCGCATCCAGCTCACAGCGAAGCAGGAAGCGCCGATCCGGGTCCCAACGAAACGGCGGCCCGTCATACCCGACATCCCGCCCAAACGCCTGCAAATCCCACGCCGTATACGTCAATTCCAACACCCGCGGCAATATCCAATCCCGCACCAATACAGCAGAATCCCACCGCGCTTTATCGAGGTATCGATCGGGGGGAAGGACGGGGAGCTGCTTCATTGTAAAATATTTAAGACTTGTTCCGCCAACCTTCTGTCTGGCGCAATAATCAAGCGCGAAGCTTGATAAATCAGCATAGAGGGCAGGAATGAACGACAGCTCTACTGAAGGAAGCATCAACAGAAATTTGTCGTTTACGGCCAATTTTGGAATTATAGATGCGATAATGGTCCGCTGATCTGTGCTGCGGCAGATATCTCGCCAACCGAGAAGCCAGTCGCGGGTCCAGCGGTCCTGTAGGCGGGTGGCTACTTCATTCTCGGAAACCCAGTAATAGGGATGGGTCAGCCGGTAGGGATCGGCGTGTGCGGCGAGATCGAACTCAGGCAGCTTGCCTTGATTTTCTTGCGCTTCGGTCTGACCTTCGTATGTGCCAAAGCGATGATCAAAGTGATGCACCATCTTCGCTTCGATCAGCGGCAAATATCGCCCGTCCTTGCCGCGCCAACAGTTTCCTTCCAGCGTCGCACCGCTTGCGATCAGGTCGGAACGATCGCGGAACAAACTGGAATCATTGGCCATATGAATCATTGCCATAAACCGCAGTCCCCACGGATTGGAATCTCCTGTATCTGATTCGCGCCACAGGACTCCGGCTCGACGATACATCGATAGATTGATATCGGCATCTTTTCGTGATCGAAATGTTGGGCAAGTTCGCGTATTCGGGTTCAGCGTCTTGAAGTCGGCTGGTGTTAATGAAAAATGTCGACTTGCATTGGCCAAGGAAGCGATATTGCGATTTCCGAATGAAATATCTGCACCTTGGCCGTCGGCGGGTCGACTTTTCATGACAGTAATCACGATAAATCGAACGCGATGGTCTATTCCAGAGAATAAGAATTCTTCATTTTCAAATTCATAGAGTGCCACAAGACCATTTGTGGAAACCAATTCTTGAAAATATGCTTTTGTGGTGTCATCGGTGGCCAGCCCGGGCGGTACAATGAATCCTGCCCGGCCGAATGCCTCTATGATAATGCGATTATGTTCCGCAAAGACTGCATACGTATTCACATCGCCTTTCCCGCAAAGTGGATATCGTCCCGACTGCCGCACAAAGTGGCTTTGGCCTTCTGCCTCGCGGCTGGCGGCGCACCAGTCGTGCCATAGGGTGGGGTCGGTGTGCGGCAGGGTGGCGATTAGCTTTTTGCGGGCGGCGGCGTTGGCAGCCTCGGCGATTTCGGGGCTGCGGGAGGCGAAGAACTCTTGTTCTTGTAGCTTCACCCGTTCCCACGGCGGATTCCCCAGCACGACGTCGAAGCCTCCTTTTTGGAAGACGTGCGGGAAGGCCAGGTGCCAGTGCAGGAAGTGGTACTGACGGGCCAGGCGGTCGGTAATCTCGACGGTGTGGGCGGGGGGCGTGCCCTGGCCGTCGCGAAGCTGGCGCCATAGGTCGTTGGTGGGGGCGGACTCGGCATCGGGGCCGGGGGTCTTGGGCCACACGAAGGCGGCGCACCAGGCATCGGCGACCAGGCGCTGATGGCGGAAGGCCGACGATTCCAGGATGCCGTGCCAGGTCGATTCCTTTTTCTTGACCGCGCTGACATCGGCATCGGACGCGGCTTCCAGATCGGCGACGGCGCGGGTCAGGGTGGCGGACTCGTCGGCGGCCGGGCGCGACCACAGGGCATCCAGGCCGCGCTGGCCCCGTTCGGCGGCCTTGTTGCGCTTCTTTAGGGCGCTGGCGGTCTTCTTGTCGTCGCCCTCGATGGGGTCCCAGGCGGCATCGGGGATTCCTCCTTCTAGCAGCGCGGGAGTCGCGCCCAATAGCGCGTTGCCGTGCTGGATATGGGAATCCAAGAACGAAAGCGGCAGGCCGGGATCGACGGCTTCCATCCACAGGCTGACCTTGCAAAGCTCGACGGCCATGGGGTTCAGATCGACGCCATAGATGCAGTGGCCGACCACCTGGCGCAGCGCGTGGCGATAGTCGGCAGCCGATGGCGTGCCGCCGACCTGACAGCGCGCGACGTGGACGGCCAAGCGGCGCGCTGCGGCCAATAGAAAGTGCCCGGATCCACAGGCCGGATCGACGATGGACAGCGACAGCAGGGCCGGCACCGGATCGGCGGGATGGGCGGCGAGCGTGCGCTGGATCACGGGCTCAAGCGCGCTGTCCAGCAGCACCTGCACCAAGCTGTCGGGGGTGTAATAGCTGCCGGTGGTCTTGCGGGCGTTGCCGCGCGTCTCGGCCCCCTGGGCAAAGGCAAAGCGGCGACCGTCGTCGCAGATCTGGGGCACAAGCTCTAGCAGGCTCTCGTAGACGCTGCCTAGCTCTTCGGGGCCCATGTCGCGCCAGTTGACGCGCGAAAGTCCTGACGCTTCGCGCAGCCAGCCCAGGCGGAACACGGCCAGCAGCAGGGCGCGATTTTCCAGCCGCGCGCCGTCGATGTGCGGGCACTGCTCGACGGAAAAAAGACCGGCCAGGGCCGGCAGACCGAGGATCGGCTGCCCGCTCGCCAGGCCGCGGAAGACGATCTTGGTCGCTTCCCACAGGTCGTGATGGCGGTCGTGGGCGCTGCGGCGGACCGAGCGATCGCGCAGGCGACGCAGGCCATAGCCTTCGGCGTAGAGCCGCAGCGCGGCGGGGTCGCTGCCGACGGGGTGCAATAGCTCGCGCTCTTCGACGGTGATGAGGAAGATCAGGCGATAGACCAAGCGCAATAGCTGCTGGAAGTAGGCGGCGGGGGTCAGGTCGCCGCGATGCAGGGCGGCGCGCAGGGCGGTGTTTTCGGGGTGGCTCAGGAAGCCGCCCCCAAGCTCGACGAGGGCGGCTTCGACGCCGGTGCGCAGGTGCTCGCGGGCGCGGGTGCCCTGCTCGCGGCCGGCGGTGCGCCAGGCTTCCAGGGCGCAGTCGGCGACGGGCTGGTCGGCGCGGCCAAAGCGGGTCTCGTGACACAGCAGCCACAGGGCGGTGAAGTCGGGGAAGCGCGACTCAGTGAAGATGCGGGCCAGGTCGGCTTCGATCCAGGCGGGGCGGGTCAGGCTGGCGTTGTCGCGGGCGATGCGCAGGGTCAGCCCGTCGCAGCCCAGGCCCCACAGGGATCCCTCGGCGGCGTTTAGATATTCCTGCAGCAAGCCAAAGGCGCTGCGCCTTCGCGAGCCATCGCCAAAGGCGGGGGCCAAGGTGTCCAGGCCCAGACCGGCGGGGGCGATCAAGACGGGGACGCGACCGTCCAGGGCCGCGGCACCGATGGGATACGGGCGGTCGGCGAGGGTGACCGGGGCAACGGGGGCAAGCGACGTGAAGCCAAAGGCATCGCGCAGAAGGGCGCTGACGAAGCGCTGAGCGATCAGCACCGCGGCTTCAGCATTGTTTGATAAAGCATGGGAAGAATTGGGGGATAGGCTGGAATTTTTTAGGGCATTAAATGCAGCATAAAAATCAGCCCAGTGGGCTTGGGCGATGCGGAAATAGCGGCCGATTTCATCGCGCAGGTTTAGGCCTTTGGGGATGCGGTAGTCGGCTTCGGACTGGCCGTCAGCGGCGGTCTGGGCGATGCGGGTCAGCCAGTCGGGGCTGATCAGGCCGCCTTCGATGTACAGGGCGTCAAAGGCCAGCTGGGCTTCTTTGCCAGCGCTTCGCTTGGCGGGGGCGCGACGGGCGGTCATGATCGGTTAATCCACTTTAGGCAATAGGACATAAAGGCCGATTACGTCGGCCGGTAATAGCGCTTTGACTTGATACGTTCCGCGGGCGTCGGCGGCTTCGCGAACGCGGCGGTGGTCAGACAGCAGAGCCTGGGCGCGGCGCTCGGCGAAGGTGGACAGGTCGGATCGGCGCTGGCCCAGATCGTCGAGGGCGGCGCGCACCATGCGGTCGCGGACGGAGGCGGGCGGCTCGCCAAGCGGGATGGGGCGCAAAAGTTCGAGGGCGGGCTCGCCTTCGTACGCGATGTCGCCGCCTGGACCCCAGGCCAGGGCGGTGGCTTCTTCGACGAGCAGGGTGCTGGACTTGCTGTCGCGGGGGACCAGAAGCTGATGGCGTAGGCGCAGGACCAGGACGACGGTGCGCTGGCCGATGCCGGGGGCGATCCAGCAGCCGACGCGACCGAGCAGGCTGGGATCGCTTTGGGGCGGCTCGCCGGGGGCAGACTCGGCGGCAGCGGGTGGTTCGTCGGATAGAGTGCGTTCGAGCAGGGTCTCGGCGAGGACGGCGACCAGGGGATGGCTGCGCTGCACGGCGCGGCAGTGGGGCGCGGGCGGATAGGCAAAGTCGATGCGCAGGGTATCGGTCAGGCCCTCGGCTTCCAGGCGCTCGCGCACGTCGGGGGGCAAGGGGGACAGCGCAACCTTGAAGCCGCGGCGCTGGGCATCCAGGCCAGATCCAAGACGGGCCAGGGCACGATCGACGAAGCGCTGCACATCGGCGCGACCGCCGACGGCAGACAGGGTCTTGTGCCATTCCGGCAAGACTTCGTCGGGTCTGAGGCGGCGCTGGGCGAACAGGGTGCGGTTGCGCTTGGCCTTTTCGGCGGCGTCCTGCCAGCTGTCGTCGATGGCGCGGGCCTCGATGGTGGCGCCGAAGTCCAGGGTCTGCTGCTTGCCGCCTTCGCGCTGCTTTAGGAACACGGCGCGCAGCAGGGCCTGGGTCAGCGTGCGCTCGTTGTCGGGCAGGGGGACGGGAACGCCCAGCTCTTGCCGGATTTTTTCGGCTTTGCGCAGGATGACCTGCAGCACGGCGCCGTCGACGGGGTTGTTGGCGCCATAGATCAGGGTGGCGCGGACAGACGGGCTTTTTTGGCCGAAGCGATCGACGCGGCCCTCGCGCTGCTCGTGGCGGGTGGGATTCCACGACAGGTCATAGTGGACGACGGCGTCGAAGGAATCTTGCAGGTTGATGCCTTCGGACAGGCAGTCGGTGGCGATGAGCAGCCGGCGCTCGGATTCGCCCAGATCGTCGACGTGCTGGCGACGCTGCTCGGCGGTTAGCTCGCCGGTGACGACGCTGATGCGCACGTCCTTGAAGCGGCCGGACAGGTGTCGGCCCAGATAGTGCGCGGTGGCGATGTAGCGGCAGAACACGACGGGGGAAAAGCCGTCCGAAAGAAGCTGACCGACGTGATCGGTAAGGAGCTTGAGCTTGGGATCGCCAGTCTGCCCGGCGAGCTTTTCGGCCTGGTTGATCAGGCGGGCCAGGGCAGGATCTTCGCTGCCCACCGGCGGCTCGACATCGTCATCGGGCAGGGCATCGGCGGCGCCATCAAAGACGCGATCTTGCAGGGCGCGGGCTTCTTCGTCGTCGCCAGCGCCATCGAACGTGTCCACGGCGGCGGTGCTGTCGCGGGCCCGGGTACGCAGCGCTAGGACCGCAGCGGCGGGGCTGGACGCGACACAGCGCATCAGGGCCAGGGTTCCCCAGAAGCTTAGGCGCTGCTTGCGTTCATCACCGGCGGCGGCCGTAACGACGGCAGCGCAGTAGTCAAGGACGCCGTCGAAGAACTGCTCCCAAGCGCCGGTCAGGGAATAGGTCAGCTCTTTGGTCTGCCGGCGCGGGAACAGAGTGCCGTCGTTCCACTCGTCGATATCGGGGCGACGACGCTGGACAAAGTGCTGCGCCAGGCGCTCGCGCAGATCATCGCGGGCTGCGCCGGCTGCTTCGGCAAGCTGCAGGAAGTCGCGATGCAGAAGGCCAAGCAGGCGATAGAACGCGGCCTCGTCTCCGCTGTGTGGCGTGGCAGTCAAAAGCACGATGTGACGGCTGTCGGAATCGGCGAGACCTTTTAAAAGTTCATAGCGCTGGTGACGCCCCTGACCGGCGGCGGCACAGGTGTGGGCTTCGTCGACGATGACCAGCTCGGGACAGGCGCGCAGGAATTCGCTGCGGCGCTTTTCGTTCTTGATGTAGTCCAGGCTGACGACGGTGTGGGGGTGGGCGGAAAAGATGCTCTCGCTGGGCGGCAGGCTGCGTTCCAAGCGCGCGGCGCTGGTGGCGGTGACGGCGACGGCGCGGATGTGAAAGCGGGCGTCTAGCTCGCCCACCCACTGATCGACCAAGTGCGGCGGGCACAAGACCGACAGGCGGGCGATGTCGCCGCGATCCAGTAGCTCGCGGGCGATCAGCGCGGCCTCGATGGTCTTGCCGACGCCCACGTCATCGGCGATGAGCAAGCGCACGCGGCTTTGCTTGAGCGCCATCAAAAGTGGCACCAGCTGATAGGCGCGCGGCTCGACGGAGATCTGGCCAAAGCTGCGGAATGGACCGGCACCGCGACGCAGCGAAAGCAGCAGCGCATCGCGCAGCAGCAGCGCGGCTTCGTGGCTCGATTTCTGACGCGGATGGGGGTCGGCAAACGTGGCGTCGGTGACCGGCTCGGCTTCCAGCGCGGTGTGGATCAGCGTCTGATCTTCTTCAGAGCCTGAGACGGGACGCACGCGCAGAGTGGCGGCGTCGCTGCCGGAAAGGACGATCCATTCGCGCCCGCGGGCCCGGATCAAGCTGCCAGGCGAATACAAAGTGGCGTTCACGCGGACCTCCCAAGGGCTTGCCCCAGACGGGCCAGGGCGGCGGACCAGGTGGTGTCGGTGTCATCGGCGGGAAAGCGCACGACTTCAAAACCTTTGTCTTCCAGCCGCTGCACGACGGCAGCGGGCACTTCGGGGGGCACGGCGGCGACGTAGTGACTGCGCCAGATCCACGGCAGCCGCAGCGCGTCGTCGATCCAGGCCTCTGGGTCTGGTGGCGGCAGCTTGCGCGCATCGACCGCGCGCAGAAAGCGAGTGTGCAGCGATCCGTCCTCGTTTCTGGTTTGGTCTTTGGCGTCGTCTTTGGCGTCGTCTTGGGCCTTGGGCGCGGGGATGACCTGGACCACCGTTCGCGCACGTCCCGATGGAAGTAGCTCGTTGGTCTGCGCCTTGGCGAGACGTAGGAGAAGGCTCCTTGCTTGCTCATCGCGCCGATCGATCAGCTCGTGATCAGGCTGGTTGTAATAGGACAGCAGGCAGCGATAGCAGGCAGCGACGCAGGACGTGCCCGCGGTGTCGTGCAGCGCCGAGGTGTCGTCGGGCAGGGGCCCCTGCTCGGGCACATCCAGGTGCAGGATGCGCAGGGCGGCCCGCGCGATCTGCGATAGCGCACCGGGCTGCACCAGCCGCGTCAGGACACCGGCGCCGCCCTCGGTGGCTTCGTACAGCAGATAGCCAGCGCGCTCGTCGCGACGGGGAATCGGCTCGGCCAGGCACTCGCCCTCTTCCAGCTGATACACGGCCTCGATACCGCGCAGCAGCGCATGCTGGACCGTCGCCAGGGCGCTCTGCGTCAGGCCGGCCGGGCTGGGCTGTAGCAGCAGCGCGTTTTTGTGATCGCGCACGCTGGGCACGATGCGCTGCGTGCGGCCGGTCGTGGGATCGAGCTTTTCGCTCTCGTCTGCCTCTTCGTCCTCGCTTGAGGCCCAGTTACCCGAGACGGGATCGATCAGGAAGCCAAAGGTTTTCTTGTCGGCGCGGCGCCGCAGACCCTTGTTGATGCGGGTGATGGTTGCGCCGGGGCCATACGACAGGCGCGCCACAGCCCCCTCATCATCCATGGCCATGGCGGTGCGGACATCCAAGACCTGATCGCGCATCGCCCACTCGAACGTGGTCTGCAGCTCAAAGCCTTGGCGCTGCCGCTCTTCATCGTTGGCGGTGATGCGCTCGGCAGGTCGGGTGGCGACGTTCTCAATGCGATAGATGCTGGCGACGATCTCGGCCTTATCCAGCGAGGAGCCGCAGGCATGACACAGCGAGGCCTGATCGTTGCTGGGGCTGCTGAAGTGACCGGCGCCGCAGACCCCGCAGATGCGCACCGACTGGGTTGGAAGCTGACGATCGGCGGTCGTGGGCTCGCGGCTGCCGCCGGATAGCAGGGCGCGCACGACGCGGTAGGCGCGACCCTCGTGATAGACCAAGCTGCGCGGGCCGAACTCTGAGATGGCCAGGAAGCGCGGCCTATGCAGAAACACCTGACGACCGCGACCGTCGGCGGTGGCCGGAACGAAGGCGCGCAGGGGCAGCCGAGGGAAGTTGTAGCCAGGCAAGAAGCCTTCGGTCGCTAGATAGCGATAGGTGTAGAAGTCACCGCCCTGCGTGCTGTCGCCGTTCATCAGCAGCGTGAGCTGCTCTTGCGCCTGCGCGTGTCGGCTCTGCGCGGCGCGCTTTTCCTGCTGCGGCGCGGCGTAGTTGTCCATCATCCGGCGCGCACCATCGCGCTGCTGCTCGGCGGACAGAAACAGCTCGCGCCAGCGTCGGAACGACAGGTCAAAGCGCTGCACCGCGGTCTCGACCAAGAGCTGCGCAAAGCGCTCGCTGTCAGTAAACCAAGGCGCCGCTTCACGCGAAAGCTCGGTCTCTAGCTGCTGCAGCACGCCGCGGATGCGACGCAGGGCTTGCTTGGAAACCCGCGGCTCGCGGATGGGGTCTTGGATCTCGGGCCGCAGCGGTCGCGCGGGATCCGAAAGCACCAGAAGATCCGAGATCGACGACGGCAGCGGTAGCTCGGTGCAAGCCAGCCACACCGCGGACAGGTGGCTTTCGATCAGGTCGCGGTTGGCCAGATCCAGAAGCGGGGGTCGCACCTCGCCATGCACCATGGCGCGTGGCTCGCGGAAGAAGTACTGGTCATGCGGTCCCTGGGCAGAACAGTACGTCAGCACCAGTGCCGCCTGACCGCTGCGACCGGCGCGACCGCTGCGCTGGGCATAGTTCGCAGGTGTCGGTGGGATGTTGCGCAGATAGACGGCATTCAGGGCCGAAATATCGACGCCCAGCTCCATCGTCGGCGAACAGAATAGGACCGGCAAGAAGCGGCTTGGCTCGTCACCGGCAGCCGTCTTTCCGCGGGCTGACAGCTCGGCCTGTTCCTTTTCGCCGAAGCGGAAGCGCTTCTCGCGCAGCTCACGGCGATCGCCTTCAACCTGGGCGGTATGCTCGCGCGCTTCAAAGCCGAACAGTGGGTTGTCGATGTCGCGCAGGATGCGAGCCAGGTTGGTGTACAGGTCGCGGAAGTACGGGTTAGGTTTGGCTCGGTTGCTGTCATTCGCATCGCGCTTCCGACGGAAACGAATGCAGGCATCGCGCAGCTTCCAGCCTGTGACTTCGCCAAAAGGCGTGGTTTCTTCGCTTAGCAGGCCGTACGTGGTGGCGGTCTTCAGCAGGGCCAGCAATAACTCGTCGAACTCCTTAGGCTTGAGGTCGCGGATCGCTGGCGTTCCCCACAACTCGCTGCGCTTGAGCAGCTTGCCCAGCGCACTGCGTGAGCTGCCCCGCACGATCAGATCTTCATCGCGCAGCGAGACCTCGCGTCGCTTGAGCGGCGTCACGATCAAATAGCGCGCGCGCCGCGGTTTCTCATCGGAACCAAAGCCCCACGGCGGTCGCAGAAAGCTGTGCGAGCGAGCAAAGAGCTGTTCCAGGTTCGTAGCATCCAGCACACTGCTACGAATCGCCATCCACTTGCGCAGGTGATCAAACAGCACCTTGTAGACGGCCGTGCGCACCTGCGGCGACGCACTCTTGAGCAATGCAGGCGCAGTGCTGAATTCAGCCTCATCTGCGGCCAGGGCTTTCAGTCCCTGATACTCGACGTCCAGAAGATCAAGCTGTTCCAGGTTGGGGTTGGTGTAGCGCCAGCCGCGTCGCTGATCGAACCACACGCGATAGGCCAGCACCTGACGCAGCGTCGCTTCCGCTTCGGTCAGGTTGAAGCCCTTGAGCGTTGGCTCTTGCAGCCACTCGGCACGCATCTGCGGGCTTGGACGATCGAAGCCCAGCGCCCGCTGCTGCGCAGCGCCCAGCTGATCAGGGCTTAAGCCCTCATCGCCTGCTTGTTCGAGCGCGCCCAAGAAACCAGAGCGGACTAGGCTGACGAACAGGAAGTCGTTGAAGTGACCGGACTGCAGCGCAGCGTCTTGTCGGTTGTCGGTGAATCCAAGCAGCTTGCGGGTGTACGGAGCCAGCGCGGAGTCCGGCCCGTGCATCCAGCGCAGCGCACTGCTGACCAGCACCGTCGTTGCTGAGCTGCGACCTTCCGCTGACAGAGAGGCCACGCGGTTGCGGTCGCGAGCGGCGCTACTCTGCGTCTCGCCACAGCGCAGGCAGAAGCGGAACTTGCCCGGCAGAAACCAAGCCCGGGCGCCGGCCCCGATGCGGCCCGAGGGCGCCACCAGCACCGACTGCGCCCGCGCCTTGCGATAGGTCGACTTGATGCGCGGATTGCCGGCCGCGTCGTAGTCGATCCACGTCTCGGGATAGTCGGTGTCGGCATCGTTGAAGGTGAAGCCCGAATCCGCAGGCTGCATCGTCAGAAAGCCAAACACCTCGCGCGTCTCGGGATCGGGCGCAGCGTCCGCCGCAGAGTCATCGTCCCCTTTTGCGGGCGGGGCATCGTCGATGTCGCGCGGTAGAAAGCTGCGATCGCCCGCCGACGGCACGTCGACCACCAGACGAACGGGATGGTACTCATGCCCGCAGTCGCGACAGAAATGCACGGCATACAGACGCTTGTCGGGCTCACCAGGTAGATACTGCTGCCCCTCGACCGTCACCGTGCGGCGACCGGGCGGGTCGAGCGTGGCATAGGCATGCCCAGCCCCCGACAGGAACTGATGCAGCTTGAAGGCAAAGAAGCTGCGCGAGCTGCCGTCGGGGCGTCCGGTGCGCTGGTCCTCGGGAATGCTGGAGATGAGCAGTAGATCGCGCAGCGCATCGCGACAGCGGGCCGGTTCACGACCCGACTCGGTCGCCAGTGCTTGCACGGCCTCGGTCATGGTCTGCGGGCGGGCGCGCAGCCAGCGATCTTCAGCTTCGGAATAGTGGATGCCCAGGCGTGTCTCGACCCACACCGCCAGCGGATGCGCGGCGAGCTTGGCGTCTGAGATATCGCGCGGAATGCCCGCATCCAGCGCCTTGCCCAGCGCGGTTTTGAGCCGCTTGTCTTGGGCTTTGTCTGTCACCCGCTCCAGCGTCTCGGTGACGATGTTGCACTCTGGAATCGTCGTCGCGAATAGGCGCGAGGCGACCTCGGCCACGGTGCGGTTCTTGTCCTTCTGCGTTCCCTCGCTGGCCATGGTTGCGGAGGTGCCGATGCACTGTAGCCGCGTCGGAGCCAGGCGCTCGCGGACGCGCCGCACCAGCAGCGCTACATCCGCCCCCTGACGACCGCGATAGGTGTGTAGCTCGTCGAGGACTAGGAAGCGCAGGTCAGCACAGTTGCCAATCACCCGACGGTCTAGCTCGTCCTGCCGCGTCATCAGCAGCTCGAGCATCATGAAGTTGGTCAGCAGGATGTCCGGCGGATCTTCTGAGATGCGCTGCCGCTCTTCGGCGCTCTCTTGTCCGGTGTAGCGAGCGTAGGTGACGTCTTGGTCTGGGGCGTTGTCGATGTACTTCTTCAGCTCGTCGCGCTGGCTGTTGGCGAGCGCGTTCATCGGATAGATGATGATGGCGCGCGTGCGACGAGAACCGCCTTGCCGCTTCTCGGCCAGGACCGCATTGACGATGGGGATGAAGTAACACAGCGACTTGCCCGAGCCGGTGCCGGTGGTGACGACATAGCTCTCGCTATCGTTGGCCAGGGCCAGCGCCTGCTCTTGATGCTTGAACAGCGAAAGCGGCTCGCCCTCGGGCGCCCGAGCCGTACGAAACAGGGCTGCACAGCCCGGCTCTAGCGAGCCCGCAGAGACGAGCGTGTCGACCGTCGTCGTACGGCTGTAGCTGGGATTGATCTGAATCAGCGGCTCGGGCCAGTACCGATCCTCGCTGTAGATCGCCGTGACCTGCTGGCGAATGTCGTCGGCGTAGATCGTCGTGAACGAGGTCGCGAACTTCTTGTAGTCCCCGACCACGCTGTCGCGCAGCGAAAACACGTCCATGTTCTTCGCGCTCATCGCGCTGCCCGCCTTGCCACTCATCGGATGGCTCCTGCGCGGCTGGGTCCCGTCGATCGCTTGCTACGTCGCAGCATCGGCGCAGCATGCCGGAATGCATCATTAGTGACAAGCCCTAGGTACGCCTGCGCTTGGAGATGCGAATTCCTGTGGCCAGCAAACAGAAACGGGGCGGTTGCTCGTGATCCATCTCGCGCTCGGCGGGACTGCGAGGGCTGTCGGGGAGTGCGGCTATGAACGGATAGCCGCACTCATCCATGTGATACGTTCCGGCCCCTTTCCTCTGCAGCCATGCCGCCGCGCCCAGCGACGGCCCTGTCCCATTTTTTTCCGCACGTGGAGTTCGAGATGATCGCCGTTCTATCGCTTCTCCGTCGATGCTTCCTGTTGTGCAGCCTTATCGCCGTTTGGTTCTCGATGCGTGCTGCGCAGGCGCAGCCGATGGCCGCGCCGCCGATTGCACCATCGCCATTGCCGGCACTGCGCATGCCCAACCTGGCGGTCGGAACGCGCTGCTTCGGCTTTCTGCCCTGCACGCAGATCGATCGCTTTGGTCTACGCCTGCGGGCTGCGGCCCTCGTCGCGTTCCGACCTGAACGAGCGCACGAGCGCGACCTGTATGCCGCGCGCATTCAGCTCACGCCGTCGATCACGCTGATGGAGTGGGCCGAGCTGGGCGTCGCGATCCCGGTCACGCTGTACAAAAAGGACTTCGGTGTCGCGCCGATCTACGAACCGCTGGCGCCATTTGGTCGCGTGCGTATCCCACTTGAAGGGTTGCTCGGCGGCGTTGCCACGACGGCGCTCGTGCGAGTGCCCATCGTCGCGGGACCGTTCGTCGGTGGGCTACCGGCGACCACGACAGAGTTACCTTACCGGCCCGCGTCGCAGTTCGAGCTGGGCTTGGCGATGCACAAGCGTATCGGTCCCATCAGTGCGTCCGCTGCCATCGCCGGTGTCATCGCACAGAACCGCGTCGAGATCACTGGTGGCGGTGAGCTGTCCTATCGCTTCAGCATCCTCACGCTATTCGCGCAGGGACATGGCGTGGGCATTCCCAAGTGCCCCAAAGAGGAAGCCGATCTGAACTTCTGTGCCTCGGGATTTCGCTTCGCTGCGGGCGCGCGGTTCACCTTCGATCTGGGACAAGGCGGGCTGTTCGTCGGCGCAGGCGGCGGCAGCGTAGAGCCGGGCTGGATGATCGGCGGACAGCTTGGCCTGGACTATGACGAAGGCGTGCGGCGCATGCACGGTGACTGGCACGACGCCGCGCAGCGGTGGTGGCAGGCGCGCTTTGATGCCGCCGCTGCCGCATGGGCAAAGTGGCGCAGCGCGGCTGCGGTTTGGCATGAGGACGAAGCCGTGGCCGCTCGCCGCGTGCTTCCCACGCCAGGAATCTTTTCGCCAGTCCTGGGCGCACAAGCGCCGCCGCAGTCGCCCTGGCTCGATCAGCTTCTCGACGACGCACCGCGTCCGTTCCCGTCTACGCCGATTCCCCCCGCACCGCCCAGCGCCAACACCGGCAGCACGCCAAGCTCTGCGCCGACCGCCACCCGCGCCAACTCGCCACCGCGCTCACACCCTGCGCATCTACGACGGCCCGCGCCGCACAACCCGCTGAAGGCTGCACTCGCCGATGCCCGACGTGGTCAAGTGCCGCCGGTTCCTGGTTTCATCGTCGGCTGGGATGACCCGAGCAAGCTGCGCGATGCCGAGCTGGCGCAGCTCGCATGGCAAGTTGAGCGCGAACGACAAGCTCGGCAGGAGCAAGAGAGGTGGCGACAGTCTCCCGCGTTGCCGCCGATGGAAAAGGTGATGCTGAACTGGGTGGCGACCGCGCCTGCACGCGGTGTTCTCGGTCTGCTCGCCATGTCCGGCCCCGGTCGCCGCGCCGAAGCTGAAGAACAGATGCGTAAGCTGCGCCCTCTGCCATGCAGCCCCGCGGAAGAGGAAGCATGCGGCGCGGTCGAGACGATGCTCGATCAGAGCGTGCTGCTGCTTGGTCCCGCAGCGGCAGAGACTGCACTGGTTCGCGGCAGCACGTTGCTCGCAGCGCGCGAGGCCGCGACGGCTGCAGGTCGAGGAGCGGAATTTGCGGCGGCAGAGGCCAGTGCGCTTGCAGGGGCTGGCGCTGCTGAAGTGGGTGAGTCGGCTGCGCCGCGCTTCGCGGGGCTGCTGGATCGCTTTACTGCGAGGCTGAACCCCGCGAACTACGAAGTGCGCGGGCTGGGGAGCAACTTTGGGAATGTGCGGTACCGAAAGCCCGTGCCGTTGTATCGGGCAGTGGACAATGTGGAGTTGGCCGATATTGAGCAGACGGGCGCCCTCAGACCTCCGCCGAGTCGTCCTACAGACTCCAAGTACTTCTCGCTGACGCGTGAGGGCGCAGAGAATTATGCTCGGCAAGCTCAGGAGGGCTTTGGCGACGGGCCCTTCACGATTGTGGAGACACGAGCCCCAGGAGCGGCCATCAAAGCGGAGAACACTCAAGTCGTCGACCGTGGCGTACCCGCTGTCGTCCTCGAACCAGAGCAGCTACAACTACTCGACAAGCCGCGGATCCTCGGCAAAGTAGCGAGTCTGCAAAAATAGGTCTCAAGATGCGTCACGACATCCAGCCTGACATCTTTGCGCGAGTCAGCATGTACCCCGCCGACCAGACGGGGCGGCCGGGTACTTTCGGCGCAGAATACTGGCCTTGCCTCGTTCACTTCCCCGATGATGCCGCCAGGCAGTCCTGGGACGCGCGGATTCTGCTGTATGAACACGGGGCATTTTCTCCAGGTGATGAAGCCGAGCTCCCGATCAAGTTCTTGAACTGGGCTCTTGTTCGCGATCGAATCCGTGCTGGCGTCCAATTCGAGATTCGCAACCCACGGCCTCTCGGTAACGGCACGGTCACGCGCGTCCTCGGTACATGACCCATGTCCGACCACGGGCAGAGCTCGTTCTCGATCAACCTCGCCAGCCTGCCTGACCGAGAGAGCGTGGTCGCAGAGATCTGGCGCGAGAAACATCTGCTCGCCGAGCTGCGCCGAGAGGCAGGGGCGCTGCGCTTGCAGCTCCTATTCAGGACCCAACGGAGCCCCCTGGGACGTGCCTCACGAAGAGCTCGTGCAAGCACTCATGCCTGCCCAGCAGCAGCTCGATCGTAGAGGGTGATCGGACAGCCACGCACTGTTGGAACCCATCGTGAGTGACGAGAACACCCCGCTCACCCCCCAGCTATGCCCAAATCGCAGTGAATAATCTATTAATCAACATAATCGCATTCGGGCAAACCTCTCTTTGGGCGGACCTCTCCAGCGTAATGTCCGTCGGAGCAGCACACATCCTGCGACGATGCACAGCATCCCGCATCCCGGTCGCCACGATCGGTCACATGTCTCACATGAACTTTTTACGGAGGACGCGGTTTCAGCTGGGCTGAGTGAAGCCTGTTCTCGACTGAGCGAAAAAAGTTCTGGACATGGACATGAACGGCGATGGGCTGACCGACCTCGTCGTCAACGAGAGCAGCAGCGAGGCCGTGCGGGTCTTGCAGCAAGACGCGACGCATCGCTTCTCGCCACTCTCGGGCAGCGTCATGGGGCTCGAACGAGCGACGCAGATCGGCGTGGCTGACTGCGATGGCGATGGAAAAAAAGACCTCGTACGACTGCTCGCAGGCGGAGTGATCGAGGTGCTGCGCGGCGACGGAGCGGGGGGCTTTACGCGGCTCGCTTCGGACCGCTTCTCGCTGCCTGGCGACGCCAGCAACTTCACGCTGGCTGACCTCGATCGCGACGAGCGCATGGATATCGTCGCGCTGGGGACGGGCTCGGCCAGCCTGTACATCCTGCGCAACCGCAGCCGACGCGGGGCCAGCCTGTTTGAGCTCTTACCGACCATCGCCGCCGGCCCAAGCGGCTCGCAGCCGATTGCTCTCTCGGTCGCTGACTTCGACGCCGACGGCCTACCCGATATCGCCGTGGCGCGGGCGGGCGACAGCCGCATCGTGCTGTTCAATAATCGCTCGTTCTAGGCGACCACGGCGGCACCTGGACGGGGGCGGCCAACCGGACAGCCCCTGGACGAACTCGGCCAGAACCGCATAGACCCGCCTAAACCCGCGGCGCCAGGGGTCGCGTGCGCAAAAGAGCGACCAGCGTGCTGACCAGCCCAAAGCCAGCAAACAGCAGCATGCTGGCGGTATAGCCCGCCGTCATATCGCGCAGCGCACCACTTAGCCAGGGCACCAGCGACAGCGCAACCGACTGCACCATGGTCATCAGGCCATAGGCGGTAGCGCTGCGATGCTCAGGCACGAGGATCCCTAGCTGCGGCCACAGCGCGGCCGGTGCCATCGAAAACGCCGTGCCCAAAAGCAGGAAGGCGAAGAGCGGCGGCAGCCGCGTCAACCCCAAGAGCAGGTAGGCAGGAATCAGCAACAGCGCCGCCCCCAGCAGGAGCAGATCGCTGCGCCGCTTACGGTCTCCGCGGTCGAGAAAGCCCCCAAACAGCGGCGACAAGACGACAGTGAGCAAGGTCAGCAGGCTGCATAGCCGGCCCGCGCTCGCTGCGCTGATCTGCCACTTTTCACCTAGGAAGTCCGGGGCCAGCGCCGTAAATGGAAAGAAGGCGGCGTAGAACGTCACGCAGAACGCCACCAAGAAGTAGTACGGCCGACCAAAGCTGAACAGCGACGCTACGCGTGCCGTCCAGGCAGTGGGGGTGTCCTCGACGACCGATGGTGGGCGCGGCACCGGTTCCAGCGGCAGGCGCTGATCGAAGTACACGAAAAAGACATTGCACAGCGCCGACAACAGGCAGAAGCCGGCCGCCGCCCACAGCGCAGCGCGCACGCCACCGAAGTGCTCGGCGATGCTGGCTTCGGTGCTGAAGGACACCAGCGAGCCGAGGCGGGCCATGGTCAAGGTCAGCGCGAAGGCCAGCGCGATCTGCTTGCCGCGAAACCAGCGCAGGATCATGGCGTTTTGGCACACCGCCAGCGACTCGGCTCCCAGCCCTAGGAGCGTGCGACCGACCACCATGCCGTAGAACACGGCGCGTCCCGATCCGGAGCCAGCAAACAGGCTCGGCGATGCCGCCACCAGCGTCGTGCCGAGGACAATCAGCGCCGAGTACAGCAGGCTCGCCCGGCGCACCCCGATGCGATCGCTGAGCATGCCGCCGAACAGCACCATGACCACGTTGGGCCAGCTATACACCCCATAGAGCAACCCGATATCGGCGCGCGATAACCCCAGCTCGCTGACCAGCAAGCCACCCAGCGCCGCGACGCTGTCCGACGCAAAATAGCCGCCGTAAAGCAGCGCCGCGATCAGCGGCAGGACCAGCAGATGATCGCGCGAAAAGGTCGCGATCGGACTCATCGACGAAGGGGCCGGCGGAGGGTCCACCGCCTGCGAGTCTTGCGCATTCGTCCGCGAGTCCATTGCCACCTGTGCCGTAAAGAGAGAGGGGCGAAAGCGACGCCAAGGCACGTCCGCTTGGCCAGGGGCCGGACTCTACTCCGAAGACGGCAGCGCTGTCAGCGATCCTCCGTGCAGCCGGTAGCGCTGGCCAGAGAGTGCGCTTGCGAATGGCTGGTCGTTAGTCGAAAGGAGCGTCGCTTGGCCGCGCCGACTGCGCTCGGCGATCAGCGTGCGGATGAGTTCCACGCCGGCGGGGTCGATGCCGTTACTCGGCTCGTCGAGCAGCCAGAGCCAAGGATCGCCGATGTGCGCCGCCAGTAGGCAGACTCGCTTGCGCTGGCCAAACGACAGCGACCCCATGCGCTGCGCGCCGATCGCTGCCACCGATAGGCGCTCGTAGGTCGCAGCCGGCGGCAGCGGACAGCGCTTGAGGGCCGCGACTAAGGCCAAAAATTCGTCGACGGCCAAGTCGGGAAGCGGATCACTGGCATCGGGGACAAAGGCCAGGTGTTGACGAGCGATGACCCCACCACCGCGGACCTCGTGCCCATCGATGCGGATCTGGCCGCGGTCGGGCTCGATCACTCCAGCCAGCAGGCGCAGCAGCGTCGATTTGCCGCTGCCGTTTTCGCCGAGGATGATGGCCAAATCGCCATCGCAGCACTCGAACTCGACGTCGCGGAGAACGGCTCGCTGGCCCAGGCGCTTGCACAGCTCACGGACTTGCAACTTCATACGTCGTCTCCTGACCGCTGCTCGCGCTCCCGGCGAAGGCGGGCGTAGCGTCCGGCCGGCTCAAGCTCGGCGACGGCTCGCTCGCAGAGCAGGACACCCAGGATCAGCCAGGCCACGACAACCGCTTCGTGGAGCAGCCAACACAAGAGGATGCCCAGCGGCACGATCGCACCGAGTGCCATCAGCAGCCGGTCACTATCCTGCGCCGTCGAGCGCTGCGTCGCGCGCAGCAGACCCTGCGCCACGGCGGAAAGCGCCAGCGCCAGAACTAGCTGTCCGCCGATCAGCCGCGTCGTCGCCTCTACCGAGAGCTGCAGAGCCAGCGAGAGCACGAGCCCCGATGGCAGCGACAGTAGGATCGCCAGTCCGCCGAGCCCGAGCAGCACTGCCCACACCCGCTGGCCACCGCCCTGACCCGCGACGGCGAGCAGCCAAGCCAGCTGCGTCTCGATACGCAGGATCACCGCGGCTACGCTGCAGAGCGCGAGCAAGAGCGGCACCGACAGCGTGCCGATCGCCAGCGTCGCCTGCGACTCGGTTGAGACGACATGGTTGTTCACGATCGCCAGATAGCTGATGCCGACGGCAAGCAGGGTCAGGAGCACGCTGCGCAACAGCAACGCACGCTGCCCGCGAACCAGCAGCGCCAGGTAGGCCAGCGCCAGCGCCAGCGTCGGTGGCAGCCGTGCCGAGAGGAACAAGAGACGAGTGTGGCTGTCCCGCTCAGGAGCCGCGACGTAGGCCTGCGGCAGCGCAAGCACCAGACACGCAAGACCGGCGAGGAGCAGAAGTGACGGACGGGCCGACACCGCGACTGCCCAAAAGACGGGCAGCGACAGCAGTGTCAACCAGCCCTGCCGACGCGACAGCGGCCGCGCCACCCAGACGCAGTGCAGCGACATCGTCGCCATCGCCACCGCCAGGCCATAGAGCAGCCCTTCACCGCGGGCAAACAGCACCACCCAGGGCAGCTCTGCAATCAACAGCAAAAGGGCGTGGGCGGAAAGGACGCGCCAGCGCGGGACCGGCAGGCTGCGCAGAAACAGTAGGCGAGGCTCGGTGAGCAGAGCCAGCACGGCGGGACCGCTCCCAACCAGCCATAGGCCCCACAGCGGGATGCGCACGGCTGCGCTGCGACGCATGAGCCGCGTTAGATCCGCAGCGTCCATGCCGTTGCCGCCAAAGGCGATGCCCGCGGCGATCAGAACGGCGAAATAGAACGGAGCACTCCGTCGGAAAGCTCCCCGCCCCGCCGTGACAGCGAGGGCGCGAAGCAGAGGAAACAATGGAAACCGGGGGACGGAAAAGGGGCGGCGGGGCTTAGCGGGCGGCGGCGCAGAGGTTGGCCAGCCACTCCGGCATGATGCCGAGGCCGAGCACCAAGAGCGCGCACAACAGGACACCGACGGCGAGCGAGTTCGAGGTCAGCGGATCGCTAGCCGGTTCACTGCTGGGGGCCGGGCTGCGGAAGTACATCGTGGTGATGACGCGCAGGTAGTAGTAGACGCTGATCAGGCTGTTGGCGATACCGACCAGCACCAGCGGCAGCAGCGACGGTTTCTCCAGTGCGACGCGGAACAGATAGAACTTGCCGAAGAAGCCAGCCGTCGGCGGAAAGCCACCCAGCGAAAGAAGAAAGATGGTCATGGCCAGCGCTCCGGCCGGGTGACGCTGCCCCATGCCTGCCCAGTCGTCGAGCGTCAGGCGCTCTCCGCCGCGGCGATCTCGGCTGAGCCAGCCAACCACGCCCATCGCGCCGACCACCGTGATGGTGTAGGCCGCGATGTAGAACAGGAAGGGCCCGCGCGCCGCGTCGCCAACTACGGGCATGGCGATAAGACCGATCAGCAGGTAGCCGGCGTGCGCGATCGACGAGTAAGCCAGCATGCGCTTGATGCTCTCTTGGTGCAGCGCCGCCAGGTTGCCGAGCGTCATCGTCAGGATGGCGATGCCATAGGCGGCGTGAACCCAGCCGGTATAGGCCTGCAGAGAGTTCGCCGGATCGCCCAGCGTAATGGCAAACAGACGCACCATCCCAGCAAAGCCCGCGGCCTTGACACCCGTCATCATGAAGCCCGAGACCGGCGTCGGCGCACCGTCGTAGGTATCCGGCGCCCACATGTGGAAGGGCACGGCCGCGACCTTAAACAGGAAGGTCACCAGGACCAGCATCCAGCCGATGTAGAACAGCGGTCGGTTAGCAAAGCTGGGCGCCCGGCTACGAATCTCCGACAGCACCGTCGTCCCCACCGAGCCGTATATTAGCGCGATGCCGTAGATGAGCAGGCCCGAGACGAAGGCGCCGACGAGGAAGTACTTCATCGCCGCCTCGGCCGAGCGCTGCGATTTTCGCCACATGCCAGCTAGTACGTACACTCCCAGGGACATCGTCTCGACACCCAGGAAGATACTTACCAAGTCCGAGGCCATCACCAGGATGACCATGCCGGCCAGGGAGAACAGCACCAGAGCGTAGTACTCGCCCATCTCTAGGCCGTGGGCGCGCAGGAAGGCGGGGGCAGTCAACACACCGAGCAGGGCGCCGATGACGCAGATGGCGCTGACCAGCAGGCCAAAGCGATCGAGGACGAGCATCTCGCGATAGAGGTAGACGCCGTGGTCACCCTGGATCTGCCCCGGCAGCCAGGCAATCGTTGCCAAGACGCCGAGCAGCGCCAGTACCGTCACCGGCATCAGGTACCCGCGCGAGCCGGCCAAGGCCACGGAGTAGGCCTCGGAGGTCTCGGCCGGCATCGACTTCTGGTAGGGCGCCCCCACCAGCTTCGATCGCGAGAAGGCGTCGAGCAGCATCAGGACGAGCCCCGCCAGCGTCAAGAGCAGGAGGGGCGCGCTGTTTAGCAGATCAGATACATCGAAGGTCATGCCTGTCGCTCCCTACTTATTTCGCCGTGGGCGCGTCGTGGGCGCTGGGGTGAACAGCCGCCGCTTTGGCTTCGGCCGGCTTGGCATCCGAGGAGGCACCCAGCATGCGCGGCGCATCGGTCGCCGGGCCGGCTGCATTCTTTTCTTTGAACGCGGCCAGTGTGCGCGCCACAGCCGGGTCGATATCCGAAAGGAAGGTCGAGGGATAGATGCCCAGCCAGAAGGCCATAACGAGCATCGGCAGCATCACCAGCCCCTCGCGCAGGGTCATGTCGTGAAGCTTCTTGTTGAGCGGGTTTTGCAGCGGCCCCAGCATGGCGCGCTGGAACAGCCACAGCATGTACACCGCGCCCAGCACGACGCCGACGGCGCACAGGGCGCCCAGAAGCTTCGCGTGCTCGACCAGCGCCGGAATGCCGATGGAGTCGCGGGTGGCACTGAACGTCCCCAGGATGACCAGGAACTCACCGACAAAGCCCGACAGACCCGGCAGGCCGACCGAGGCCATCGTGAAGATGAGCAGCGTCACCGCGAAGTACGGCATGCGCTGCCACAGCCCACCAAACTCGTCGAGGCGGCGGGTATGGCGGCGCTCATAGATCACGCCCACCGAGAGGAACAGGCCACCCGTCGAGATACCGTGCGCCAACATCTGATAGATGGCGCCGTTCACCGCCCGCGGATTGAGCATGAACAGGCCCAGCACAACGAACCCCATGTGGGCCACCGACGAGTAAGCGATGAGCTTTTTGATGTCCGGCTGAGCAAACGCGACGAGCGAACCATAGATGACGCCAATCACCGCCAGCCACTGCAGGTACGGGGCGCACTGCGCCACGGCACTGGGGAAGAACGGGATGGCGTAGCGAAGCAGACCGTAGCTGCCGAACTTCAGAAGCACGCTGGCCAGGATGACCGAGCCGGCGGTCGGCGCTTCGACGTGGGCATCGGGCAGCCAGGTGTGCAACGGAAACAGCGGCACCTTGATGCAGAAGGCCAGGGCGAAGGCGATGAACAGATAAAGCTGCTCATTCGGCGTCAGGATCAGGTTGCGCATCGTGTCGTACGCGAATGACCACTGCCCCGTCGCCTCGTGCGCCTTGATGTACATGTACAGGATGGCGATGAGCATCAGCAGCGAGCCCACCATCGTGTACAGCACGAACTTGATCGCCGCATACAGCCGACGCTCGCCGCCCCAGATGCCGATGATGAAATACATCGGGATCAGCATCACTTCCCAGAAGACGTAGAAGACGAAGAGGTCCAGCGCCAAGAAGGCGCCGAGCATGCCAGTCTCTAGCACAAGGACGGCGACGATGAACTCGCGGACCTTTTCGGTGATAGCACTGACGGTAGACAGCAGCACGACCGGCATCAGGAAGGTGGTCAGCAGCACCAACCACAGCGATATGCCGTCGATACCCAGGTGGAAATGGATGCCCAAGCTAGCAGCCCAGTCCCACTTCACGACGTGGTTCATCTGCGCCGGGTCAAAGCCAGACAGGACTAGCAGCGAGACCAGGAAGGTTGTCAGCGCGACGCCGATACCGATGCCGCGGTGCAGCCCGGCCTCTTCGCGCGGGACCGCTAAGCACAGCAGCACGCCGAGCAGCGGCAGCAACGTGATGATAGGCAGGATCATGCTCATAGTCGCTGCTCCCTACTCCACCGTGACCGTAAGGGGCGTCTTGGCCCCCAGGAACCAGTCGGCTGAGCTCTTGCCGACGTGCCAGATCGGATCGTGCGCTTCCACGATGATGCGGTAGGTGCCCGCGCTCGAGTAGTCATGGAAGAAGCCCTTCTCCGCCTGGCGGACGTTTTCATCTTCGAACTTGCCGTCCCCGTCCCAGTCGATGCGATAGACGAGGCGGTTGTTCGGGACCTTCCCTTCCCCCAGCACCAGCGTCACCTTGCGGCCCTGCTTGGTGATCTCGCCCTGCACACCGCGATACGGCAGCCAGAACGTCGAGAGAAACAGGATCGAGCCAGCTCCCAGCACCACCATGATGAGGTAGCGCTGCACATCGCCATTCTGCAGCCGGCGGGTACGCGCCCCGATCCAGCCTACGATCGCCGGGCCCAGCTTGGTCAGGCCCCCATCGACAATCACCGCATCGGCAACGCGCCACAGGACGCGCGCCAGCATCTTGGTCGGGCGGACGAAGATCAGGTCGTATAGCTCATCAACGAAGTACTTGTTCCACAGCAGCGTGTAGACCGGCTGCAGGCTGGACTTGATGCTGTAAGCCGTCTCAGAGATGCCTCCGCGATACAGGCGCGCCGCAAGAGCAATGCCGAGGACCGAGATCGTCGTCGCCCCCGCCATCAGGCCCCACTCAAGCCCGTGCGAAGCCGGCTCAGGACTGGCAGGCAGCATCGACGGCACCAGCCAGTGCTCAAACAGGCCAGTGATGTGCTCAACCGACTCGGGCAGGCCGTGCGTCATGACGGCCGGGATACCAATCAGACCCGACAGCACCGCTCCCGCCGCCAATACCACGAGGGGTAGCGTCATCTCGGGCGGCGACTCGTGCAGGTGGTGCTCCTGATCCTTGGTGCCACGGAAGTCCCCGGTGAACACCACGAAGTACAGGCGCCACATGTAGAACGCCGTGCAGAACGCGGCCAGCGTCAGCGTCGCCCACAGAAACTTCGGATAGAAGTTGATGATCATCTGCTGCGTCGGGTTCGCCGTATCGGCCATGACGAACTTGCTAGCGAAGGCTCCGGCCAGGATGGCGTCTTTGCTGAAGAAACCAGCGAACGGGAAGATGCCAGCGATGGCCAAGCAGTATACGAAGAAGGTCCAGCGGGTAATCGGCATGTGCTTGCCGAGGCCGCCCATCTTGGTGATGTCGCCCTCGCCGCCCATGGCATGCATGACCGAGCCAGCGCCAAGGAATAGGCCAGCCTTGAAGAAGGCGTGGGTCATGAGGTGCATGACACCAGCGACGTACGCGCCCGAGCCGACACCGACGAACATGAAGCCAAGCTGCGACACCGTCGAGTAGGCGAGGACTTTCTTGAAGTCACGCTGGACGATGCCGATGGAGGCCGCCATCAGCGCGGTGATGGCTCCAACCCCCGATACCAGCATCTGCGCCGCCGACGGCGTGATGTCGAAGATGCCGTGCGTGCGGGCCACAACATAGACACCCGCGGTGACCATCGTCGCAGCGTGAATCAGCGCCGATACCGGCGTGGGACCAGCCATGGCGTCGGGCAACCAGACGTACAGCGGAATCTGCGCGCTCTTGCCCATGCAGCCGATGAACAGGAAGACCGCGACCCAGTAGCCGGCCGGCCAACCCATCCAGAACGGCTTGCGCAGCTCGTTGAGCAGGCTGCCAAACTCGGCGTATTTCACCGTTCCGAGCAAGGTGTAGAGCAGACAGATGCCGAGCAGAAAGCCGAAGTCGCCGATGCGGTTGACGATGAAGGCCTTGCGCCCGGCCGTGGCGTTCTTGTCTTCCTGGTACCAGAAGCCGATGAGCAGATAGCTGCACAGACCGACGCCCTCCCAGCCGACAAACGTGACCGGCAGCGAGTCGCCCAGCACCAGAATCAGCATCGAGCCGGTAAACAGATTGAGGTAGCCGAAGAAGCGAGCGTAGTCCGGCTCGTGCTCCATGTAGCCGGTGGCGTAGATGTGAATCAGGAGCGCGATCCAGGTGACGATGAGCACCATGATCGACGACAGCCGGTCGAGCATCAGGCCGGCTGCTAGGTGCAGGTCTCCGGCGGTGATCCAGTCCCCAGCAAAGAACTGGTCAACAAGCATGCCCTTAGTCGGCAGGTCGTGAGCGAGGAGCAGGACGCCCTTGGTGGCAACCAGCGCCGCGCCAGCAACGGAGCCACAGGCAACCAGACTCACCACCGAGTTGCCCCAGCGGCGGCCAAACAGCAGGTTAAGCGCCGCCCCCAGCAGGGGCAGGAGCGCAATCAGATAGAGCGGATAATTCTGTGTCATGAGCGACCTGGATGAATCCGCCGTTAGAAGCGCAGGAGGTTGAGTTCATCGAGGTCGGTGCTCTTCCGATTGCGGAAGAGGCCTACCACGATCGCCAAGCCAATGGCTGCTTCAGCAGCCGCCACGGCGATTACCAAGAAGGCCAGCGCCTGTCCGCGCATATCGTGCTGCGCGCGAGCAAAAGCGAGGAGCGTCAGGTTGCCGGCATTGAGCATGAGCTCGATCGACATCAGGGTGATGAGCGCGTTGCGGCGCAAAAACACACCCAAGATGCCTATGCCGAACATCACCAAGCCCAGCACCAGGAAGTGATTCAAGCCGATGGCAGTGATGGCGTTTGCGAAGTCCATGTTTAGTGGCCCCCTGCGCCGTGGCTGGCGGCGTGCGCGTCATCCTCATCCGATTCAGCGGCGGGATCCTTGGGCTGCTGGTCGAGTGGTAGGTCATGCACCGAGGTCGGCTTGGCGACCGTCCGTGCCAGCACGACCGCGCCGATCACCGCGATGAGAAGCAGGATCGAGACCGCCTCGAACGGGAACAAGAACTTGGTGAAGAAGTAGTCAGCGATCGTGCTCACCGAGCCAAACTCGGCCGGCGGCGGCCCCGCCCGTTGCGGCAGCGGAGGCTTCGAAAAGAACAGAAGCTCGCCGATGCGAACCAGCAGATAGACAACTGCTCCCGTCCCGAACGCCTTGAGCACCGGACTGCGCAGCGCCCACGGCTCTTCTTCCTCGCGATTGAGCACCATCACGACGAACACGAAGAGCACCATGATGGCGCCGGCGTAGACCAGAACCTGAATCGCGGCCAAGAAGTGCGCCGCCAGCAACGCATAGATGCTGGCCAGATCGGAAGAG
>CALFYE010000415.1 GCA_937952145.1 uncultured Myxococcales bacterium | reverse complement strand
ATCTACACAGGCGAAGACACTCTTTCCCTACACGACGCTCTTCCGATCTGGGCGGGATCGAGGCTGCCACCGCCTGCGGGGCCGCCGTCGGGGGAGGCGAGGAGGTCGCCGCCGCAGCCGGGGTAGGGCTCGCAGGCTTCGGGGGGGCGGCGCATCGGGCTGGCGCTGCTGGCGCAGTGCGCGCCGAGGCAGCGATCGAGAAGCTGCTCGGCGGCGGCGCGGGTCTTGCCGAGGACGGCGTCTTTGTCGCAGCCGGGGCAGTCGACGATCAGGCCGTCGGTGGTCTGGCTCTGCTGATCGAAGATCCAGACGTAGATCTTGCCGTCGCTGGTCGCTTCGGTCCACAGCACGCGGGCGGCGGTCTCGCGGGATACGATGCGGTTCAGCGCTTCGAGGCTGAGGTTCTTTCCGTGCAGCGTCGCGGGCTCGGCGCGGATGCCGCTTTTGCGGCTGACCTCTTCGAGCAGCGACTGGTAGGCCGGCTTCTGGCGGGCGTCGCCGAGCGCGACGTAAAAGACCTTGTTGTAGGGCGGGGGCGGCTCTTTGACTTCGGTGACCGGCTTGCAGTAGATCGGCGTTGCGCCGGGGGTGCTCTCGAAGCTGGGGCGCTCGATGATCTCGGCGGTGCTGAGCGTCAGCGACTCGTCGAGATCGCACTTGTTGCAGAAGCCGTCCTGATACGCGGTCTTCTTGGCAGCGTAGTCGTACATCCACAGGCGGACGCGCACGACCTTGTTCTTTTCTTCGACGCGACCACCGAGCAGCACGCCTTTTTGCGGGCCGGCGCAGCGCTGGCTGAGCAGGCGGGCGCACTCTTCGCCCTGGCAGCCCTGCCAGTCGGGCGGGACCTTGAGGACGGTGACGGGGTAGGCGATGGAGCGCAGGTAGCGACGCACGGCTTCGGTGCGCTGGGCGCTTTGGGCGCAGCCCTGCTTGATGCCCCAGATGTAGACGCGGGGATTGTCGTCAGAGCTCTGCGGTTCAGCGGCGGGGGCCGAGGTACACAGAGCGCAGAGCAGCAGGGCGGGCAGGAAGCGAGCGAGCGTTTCAGAGAGTCTCATGGGGCACACGCAGGCGAAGGGGAGGCGAGCAGGCGAGCGATGGTGCGGCCAAGCTGCGCTCGACGATGGGCGATGCTGCCAAGGACCGCGGCGCGGACCTGCCGGCGCTCATCGAGCACCAAGGTGGCGGGCAGAGCGAGCGAGGCGGCGAGATAGCGCTGCAGATCTTCTTCGAGGGTGGTGTCGATAAACTGCGGCGCCTTGGGCAGGATGCCGCGGTGCTTGAGCAGGAAGGCGCGCAGGTCGCTAGGCGTCGAGGTCAGGCTGATATAGACGAAGCGCACCTTGCCCGCGTGCTCGGCTTCTAGCTGCTCGGCGTAGTCGCGCAGGATGGGAAACTCGCGCAGGCAGGGCTGGCAGTAGTCGGCCCACAGGTGCAGCACCAGGACAGGGGCCCCGGTGACGGTGCTCTCGTCGCTGCGTGGGGGACGGAAGTTCGATTCGACATCGTCCCAGATCTGCAGCTTCTTGATGTGCGGCAAGAGCGAAAGATCGAGTAAGCCCGACTCGGCATCGCGTCGGTCGCCGAGGGGACTGCGGGCGGGATCGCCGGCGTGGGCGAGCGGGGCGAGGAGGAACAAGAGGAGGAATCCAAGCCAGCGCATCAGCACTCCGTGCGGTAGACGAACACTTTGATTCGGCTCGCCTTGTCGATCGACTCGCCGGGCAGCGGCCGGGCAATGCGCGAGATGTAGCCGCCCAGCTGATCCTGCTTCGACTTACAGGGCAGGGTCATCGGTCCCAGGATGCGGATCTTGGCCGGGATATCGAGCTTCTTGCGCAGGAAGTCGATGAGGTCTTGCCCGACGAGCTTGGCCTCGCGAAAGGCATCGGGGGTCTCGGCGCGGGGCTGGACCAGGACGACAAAGCGTGTGGTCGGGCGGAAGTGCTTGGGATCGGCAAGCTGCATCAGGCCGCCTTCGCGAATGGGAAGCAGGCTGCCCATGCGGGTATCGCCGCGCAGCATGCAAAACGCGGGCGCTTGGTTTTCCATGAAGGCAAGCGCGTTGGCGACGCCCTGCGGCGAGCAGGTCTCGCTGCCCTTTTCGCACTCGGACAGGAAGTCTTTGACGCGCTGATCCGAGCAGTCGAGGCGACCGTACAGCGCCTGAAAGCCCTGATTGACGGTGTCGCGCAGGCGGACGATCTCGTCGCTGACTTCCGCAAGCTGGGTACGAAGCTCTTGAATCTGCGTCTGCTGCTCGCGCACCTGTTCGCGCAGGTTGGCGGCGGCGCAGCTTAAGAGCAGCGGCGCAAGGGCGAGGAGCGGAATCACTTGGCGGTGCATTTGATCTGAATCTCACCAGGCAGGCGAGGCAGTCGAAGGAAGGCGCGCAGGGCCTTGGCGAAGTTGCCTTGCAGCTCTTTGCTGACGCCTTTGGCGCTGCGGATCTCGTAGTCGCCGACGATGGCCAGGGCGTAGCTGTCGCAGAACTTCGATCGGGTGCGCGGATCGTTGCTGACCGCTTCGCGCAGGGCCGAGACGGTCTTGTTTTTCTGATCGGCGCTGAGCGGACCGCTGACGCAGGCCGGCGAAAGCTCGACGATGTTGCAGGCCGGCTTGCCGCGACTGGGCTTGCCCTTCCCATCGGGGATGACGGCGACGTCCGGTCCGGGCTTTTTGCCCTCGGTGCTGGGGTCGCTTGCGGTCGATGGCGTGGGCGGGCTTGGGCTTGCGGGCTGCGGATCGAGCTTGCTGACTGGCGGCAAGCCAGGCTGTGGCGCGGCGGGTCCCGGCGGCGTACCGGTGGCCCCGGACACCCCGGTTTCCGTCGGTGGCTTGAGCGGCAGTTGAGTGGGGCGCAGCATGCGCAGCGTTGCCGTAGAGGCCACGCCAAGCAGCAGCACGCCAGCGCCCAGTCCCAGCCAGAGTCGCGGCAGGCCGCGACGGACCGTCGGGGACGAGATGCGCTCGCCGCTGGTGCGGGCGATGCCGCTTGAGAGCGCGCCTTCGATGGGCTCGCCGCGACCAAGCCGGGGTGGCTGCGTCGAGCGATCGCCGCTGAGTCGATGCGGTCCCGAGCCGCCCATGCCCGATGCGGTGGGCGTCAGCACGCCGCGCTCTGGCGCATCGACGGTGGCCGCGATGCCCCCTTCGGCGGCCGAGCTAGACTGCGAGACCGGTGCATCGGGTGCGGATGACGATCGCGCACTCAGCAGTGGGACAATCGAGACGGAAGAGCGCCCGAGGAAGCGACCGAGACGATCGCGCACCGCCTGCATGGCCGGCCGGCGATCGGGATCTTTGGCCAGCATCTCGTGCGTGAGCTGGATCAGCTCAGGCGGCAGCTGGGGATCGACTTTGTCGAGCGGCTCGAAGTCTTCGCCGACGATCATCATCATCAGCGGGAAGGTCTCGGGGTGATAAAAGGGCAGCCGGCCGGCCAGCATCTGGTACGAGACGACGCCCAGGGCCCAGACGTCGATCTTGGTGGGATCGGTCATCTTGCCATCGCTGGTCCGCACCTGCTCGGGGGCCATATGGGTCAGCGTTCCCGGCTGCTGCGCGCCGGTCGAGGTGTGCGCGACCTCGGCCGCGTCTTCGCCAAGCGCACCCGGCATGAGCTTGGCCACGCCGAAGTCCATCAGCTTGACCTTGACGCCATCCGGCGAGTCCTCGTCCTCGACGAGCATGATGTTGGCCGGTTTCAAATCGCGATGGATGATGCCCAGGCGGTGCGCTTCGACGAGTCCGCGCGCAACCTGAAACAGGATCGATACCGACGCCGTGCCGAGGGCGCGCCCCGCCTCGCGGGCCTCTTTGTACTTGGCGTGCAGCGTGACGCCGCGCAGAAACTCCATGACGATGAAGGCCACGCCCGTCGGGGTGCGTCCGACATCGAAGACCTGGACGACATTGGGGTGCTCTAGCCGACTGATGGCGCGGGCTTCGTTTTCGAAGCGCACCAGCACCCGATCATTGCTGCCGTGCTTGGGGTGCAGGACCTTGATGGCGAAGGCTTTGCGCAGCTTGAGGTGCTCGGCGCGATACACGGCACCGAACCCGCCACGGCCCACCTCTTCGATGAGCCGATAGGTCCCATCGATCACTTCGCCAAGCTGGAGAGGACTTTCGTCCTGGAGGGGGGCGGCAGGCATAGGATCTGCAACTTTTCATCTTCGCGGATTGCCGCCGCCGACTCAAGCGTCCCGCTGCCGCAACCTATGGCCTTGCCCGAGTACGACGCTGTAGGTCGGTGCGGGCTAGCGCAAATCTGCGCTGAGGTCCGCCGAGGCGACACGGACGCCGGTGATGCCCTTGAGGCCGGCGGCTTCGGTGATGTCGGTGAACAGGCGGCCGCCCGGAAGCGGGCTGGAGCTGCGGCAGCTAGCGACGACCTGGCTGCCGGCCGGCATGGGAGAAAACGGCGCGTGCGGGCCCAGGTCGACGCAGGCGGCAAGGCACAGCGGCAGACCCAGGCTGGTAGCGATCCGCATGCGCAGCGCGTCCGCCGAGCGGTGGCGGGAGGCGGCTTGCGCCCGCGGGCTGCGCTGGGTTGAGGAGTTGAGGGAAGAGACGGCGGAGGTGGGAGGGAAAGCGGGGACAGACTTCTTCATGGGACGATTTTAGCGGCTCTGGGGTGGGGGCTGGAGGGTGTCCTTTGCGTGCCGCGCAGCCCACGGCGATCCCGTCGCTGGCCCAATTTCCTGTCGCCGGCTGCGCAATGTTTGATACAGAGTGGGCGGGCCTTACCCTGCCGCAGAACTTGGCCCAGGATCTTGCTTAGGCCAGACGAGGAAGGAAGACGACCATGCAGCCGATCCGCCCGGGATTTACGGGAGTGTTCACCGCGCTTGTGACGCCGATGCGCCCCCAGGACGGCGACGAGAACACCGCGCTGGCCAGCGATGCTTCGCCGCGCATCGATGAGCGGGCGCTGGCGCAGCTTGTCGAACAGCAGATCGAAGGTGGGGTGTCGGGCTTGGTGGCCTGTGGCACGACGGGCGAGGCAGCGACGATGAGCGCGGCCGAGCAAGAGCGCGTGATTCGCATCGTCAGCGAAGCCGCGGCTCGGCGGGTGCCGGTGCTGGCTGGCATTGGCTCGCCTTCGACGGCGCAGTCGATTGAGCTGGGGCGGGCAGCGCTGCGCGTCGGGGTGCAGGGGCTTCTGGCCGTCACGCCGTATTACAACCGGCCGCCGCAGGAGGGCCTCCTGCAGCACTTCCGCGCCATCGCCAAGCTGGGGGCGCCGGTCATGCTGTACAACGTGCCGGCGCGCACCGGCTGTGACCTGCTGCCCGATACCGTGGCGCGGCTCTGCGAGCTTCCCGAGGTGGTGTCGCTGAAAGAAGCGAGCGGCAGCGTGGGGCGCACCGATGCCATCCTGCGCAAGGTCGGCGACCGCCTGACTGTGCTGTCGGGCGAAGACGCCATCAACTATCCGCTGTACACCGTCGGTGCGTCGGGTACGGTATCGGTGGTTAGCAACGTCGCACCCCGCCTGACAGCGGATATCTACGCGGCTCACCTGGCTGGCGATGCGGCGCGGGCGCTGACTCTGCATCGGCGCTTTGTGCCACTTGCCGAAGCGCTGTTTAGTGAACCGAACCCGATCCCGACCAAGGCCGCTCTCGCTATGATGTATGGCAGTGCGATGGCTCAAGCTCTGCGTCTGCCCCTGGTCCCCATGTCGGAGGCGGGTCAAGCCAAGCTGCGAGCCTTGCTGCTAGAGATGGAGCTGGTTCGATGAGCAGTGCACCTTCGGCAAGCAGCTTCGGCAAGGGTGAGGTGTCGGCGGTCTCGGGGGCTGCGGTGCGCGTCGGAGTGTACGGCGCGCTGGGGCGGATGGGCCAGATGGTCGTGCGCGAGCTTCTGGATCCCACCGATCCCATGGATCTGTCGGCGGCCTTGGTCGCGGCCCTGGTGCCGACGAACAATCCGCAGCTTGGGCGCGATATCGGGCCGCTGGTCGGCCTGGGCGCGGTGGGGGTCAGCGCGAGCTGTGACATCGCCAGCGCCATGCGCATCTGTCAGGTGATCATCGACTTTTCGACGCCGGCGGCGACGGCGATCCTGGCTCCGGCGGCGGCGGCAGCGGGCGTGGCGCTGGTCATCGGCACCACTGGCTTGCATCAAGCGGCGCTGTCGGCGATCGCCACCGCGTCCGAGCGCATCCCCGTCGTGCACTCGGCGAACATGTCGCCGGGCATCAACGTGCTGATTGGTCTTCTGCGACGCGCGGCGGCAGTGCTGCCCGACTACGATGCCGAGATCATCGAGATCCATCACCGCCACAAGCGCGATGCACCGTCGGGAACCGCGCTGCTCTTGGCTGATGCCATCGACACCAGTCGCGGTCAGCTGGGGGTGGCGCCTTCGGCGATTCGCACCGGTCGCGAGGGCATCTTGGGCTCGCGTCCGGCAAGCGAGATCGGCGTGTTCTCGGTTCGCGGTGGCGATGTCGCCGGCGATCACACGGTGATGCTGCTCGGCAATGGCGAGCGCATTGAGCTATCGCACCGCGCCAGCACGCGCGAGGTCTTCGCGCAAGGCGCACTGCGTGCCTCCCGCTGGGTCAGCGGCAAGCCCCCCGGGCTCTATGACATGGAAGACGTGCTGGAGCTGAAGTAGTCGCGGCCGGATAGCTGCGGGGATGGCGAGGCTACTGCGCGGTGATGCTGAAGTACTTGGCTTCCGGGTGGTGGCACAGGAGAGCGGCCGTCGATTGCTCGGGGACGATCTGAAACTCCTCGGACAGCGACAGACCGATGCGTTCGGCGCCGAGCAGGCGGAACAGCGGCACGTGGTCTTCCAGGCGCGGGCAGGCGGGGTAGCCGAAGCTGTAGCGACTGCCCTGATAGCCCTGGCCGAACAGCTGTTCGATGAGCGGCGCGTCGAAGGCGGCGATGCCTAGCTCGTGGCGGGCCCGCTTGTGCACGAACTCGGCCAGCGCCTCGGCGGTCTCGACGGCCAGGCCGTGGAAGTGCAAGTAGTCGTCGTAGCGATGCTTCTCGAACAGCTTCGCCTCGGTCTGCGATGCGATGGAACCGACGGTCACGACGCTGACCCCGACGACATCGAAGCCCTCTTTTTCGGCGACGGCGCGCGGGCGGAAGTAGTCGCTGATGCACAGGCGGCGGCCCTGCGGCTGACGCGGGAAGCTAAACCTCTCGGCTTCGGCGTAGGGCGTCGGGCTCTCGGGCGGGTGCAGCACCACCAGATCATTGCCGTCGGCGTAGCAGGGGAAGAAGCCATAGATGGCTTTCGGCTCTAGCCACTTGCGCTCGATGACGCGCTGGCACCACGAGTGGAACTTGGGCTCGACGGTCTCGGCGACAAAGTGGCGATACTCGGCCTCTGATCGACGACCGCGCCGGTACTGCCACTGCCCGCGGAACAGCACGCGGCGATTGATGTAGGGGAACACTTTGTTCAGATCGAGATCGCGACCAGACAGGACGCGCGTACCGAAAAACGGCGGCTTGGGGATGTGCTGCGCCGCCGGGATATCCGACGGGGCGTACTCCTTAGACTGGGCCAGCGCGGCTTCTTCGCGCTCGGTGCGCAAGAGCGCCTTCTGCGCGGTTCGCGCCTGCAGCTTTTTGCGACCGGGGCCGGTCAGCGTGCGGGCATCGGGCGCGACGTGGCCGCAGAGCTCATCCATCAGGCGCAGGCCGGTGAAGGCATCGGCGCCGTAGTAGACCTCGCCGGTGCGATAGGCGGTCGACAGCGCGCCTTCGACATAGCCGCGAGTCAGCGCCGCGCCGCCGCACAGCACGGGAATCGACAGGCCGCGGCTGGCCATCAGCTCTAAGTTTTCTTTCATCACCACCGTCGATTTCACCAGCAGGCCCGACATGCCGATGGCATCGGCTTTTTCGCGCTCGGCGGTGTCGAGGATGATGTCGGCTGGCTGCTTGATGCCCAGGTTCAGCACGCGGTAGCCGTTGTTCGATAGGATGATGTCGACCAGGTTCTTGCCGATGTCGTGGACGTCGCCCTTGACGGTGGCGAGGACGATGACGCCTTTCTCGCTGCCCTCGATGCGCTCCATGAACGGTTCAAGATAGGCGACCGCGGTCTTCATCGTCTCGGCGGACTGCAGCACGAACGGCAGCTGCATCTGACCCGAGCCGAAGAGCTCGCCGACCTTCTTCATGCCTTCGAGCAGGATCTTGTTGATGATGTCGAGCGGCTTGTAGCCGGCGTTCAACGCCTCTTCCAGGAGGGTCTCGATGCCGAGCTTTTTGCCGTCGATGATGCGGCGCGCCAAGCGCTCTTCCAGCGGACCGCTCTCGCCGTGCAGGTTGTTCCCTTCGACCTTGGCATCGGCGAAGCGCTGCATGAAGGCGAACAGCGGATCGTAGCCTTCGCGCCGCTGGTCGTAGATCAGATCGCGCGTCAGCTGGATATCGTCGGGCGAGAGCTTCGCGAGCGGCAAGATCTTGGCCGGGCTGACGATGGCGGCATCAAGTCCGACCTGAATCGCTTCGGCCAAGAACACCGAGTTCAGGATCTGTCGGGCATAAGGCTTAAGCCCGAAGCTGACGTTGCTGACGCCGAGCAAGGTCTTCACACCCGGCAGCGCTTCTTTGATGCCCTGCACGCCCTCTAGCGTCTGGATGGCGGCGGCGGCGCGGCGGCCGCGACCGGCGGAGCTGGCGGCGGCGCTACGATCGCCAGCGGCGGCGACCCCGCAGCGTCGTCGCCGTGCTCGACCTGCTCCAGGAGCTCGTTGAAGAGCGTCAGCAGCGCCGGGGGGACCTGCTCGTCGTTGACCCCGGCCGCGCCCGGGTGCTGCTTGCGGTAGCAGCGCACCAGCACCTCGCGCGGGTCCAGCTCGCGCAGGTTGGTGGCGAAGGTCTGGTCCCCCAGGGCCTCGACGACGGCGTTGGGTTTGGTCGGGAAGCTGATGCGCAGGAGCCGCGCGAAGGCGCCGGCCTCCGTAAGGGCTGCCTCGACCTCCTGCCGCGCGCTCTGCCCGCCCGGGGGTCGCTCCAGGCGGACCTCGAGGAAGGGCCGCTCCTCGGGCTTCGCGTCGGCGGTGGGGCCAGGGAGGGCGCGCAGGAGCGGCAGCACGTCTGCGAGAGGCCGGTGGTCCTCCGGGACGACCAGGATCGGCACGGTCCGCGGGACGAGCAGCGGCTTGACCTCGGCCAGCTTGCTCCCGGCGAACTCGGCCAGCACGACCTGGTGCGGGTAGTCCTTCTCGATCAGCGAGAGCGGGATCGGCGACCCGGCGTAGCGGATGTGCTCGTGCCCCAGCACCGCCTGCGCCAGGTGCAGGTGCCCCAGCGCGACGTAGGCGACGTCGTCGGGGAACAGGTCCAGCGGCAGCGCCTGGTTGCCGAACTGGATGCGCCGCTCGCTCTCGCTGGAGACGCGGCCGCCGACCATGTAGCAGTGGCCGGTGGCGATCAGCGCCTGGTCGGGGCCGCGGCGCCGCCGCGCCTCTTCGAGGACGTCGTTGTAGACCGCGCGCACCGCCGCCGTCAGCCGGCTGTCCGAGAGGTCGGCGCTGGCCCCGGCCAGGTCCGCCCGCCGCAGGTAGGGCACGGCGGCGACGTAGCCAGCGACCGCACCGTCCGCGCCGGTCAGCG
>CALFYE010000414.1 GCA_937952145.1 uncultured Myxococcales bacterium | reverse complement strand
CGCCGCTGGGTTTATTGATCTCACTCATACTTCTTGGTTCTCCTGTAAGGAATTCCCTGCCTAGAGGGGCGCTCCCGATCGTGTGCTCAAAGCGGCTCACCACTTTCGACAGAAAGGATGCGAATCGGTTCTGCGTACAATGCACTCATCGCAGACGGCGTAGGGACCGGCTGCCCCACCGGGTCATACAGTAGCGGCGTGTAGGGTCCGCGCTTCGGCACGATCGGAGGCTCATAAGGGCGCAGCCGAAAGCCGAGAGTCTCGCGCAGGTAGCCATCGAACCGCAGGGTCGGACGGCCGCGAGCAGGATAAATCCAACTTTTCCCATCAATGAGAATGGTCAGCCGATACCAGCATGCTTCCCTGGGCGCGTAGGTGGTGAGCCGCTGCTCCAGCTCCCAAAGGAGAGTCGAGGCGTGCAGGAGCTTGCGAGCCTTGCGCCAAGCCGCTTCGTGGCGCTCTGCGCAGAAGAATGCGTCCGCTCGTTTGGTCGCTGGGAGTGAGGTTCCACACGAAGGGCAGGAGCGATCGGGCAACATGGTCTCGGCAAGCTAAGTCGGGTCCTTTGGTACAGGAAGGTCCTATTTGAGAACTCCTTGAAATGGATTCCTATTTTGCGGAGCGCGTCGATGTAGGAGTCAATGGGACGCTGTTTCGGTCGGTGGTAATCGGCGATCGAGTCGGAGGTAATCGGCGATCAGGTCAACAGGGAAGAAGCACGAGTCGGCGGTAATCGGCGATGATCGGCGATCCGGTCGGTGCTCGGCACGGGATAGTCGGCGGTAATCGGCGATCAGGGTTCCGGCATGAGGAAGCTGGTCGGGGCTAATCGGCGGTAATCGGCGCTTGGGGGTCCCCACTGGGGGAAACCGGTCGGTGCTAGTCGGCGGTAATCGGCGATCAGGGTTCTGGTATGAGGAAGCTGGTCGGGGCTAATCGGCGGTAATCGGCAATCAGGGTTCTGGTATGAGGAAGCTGGTCGGGGCTAATCGGCGGTAATCGGCGATCGAGGGTCCTCACCTGGAGCAACCAGTCGGTATTAATCGGCGTTAATCGGCGCTCGGTGTTCCGGCATGAGGAAGCTGGTCGGGGTTAACCGGCGCTCGAGGTTCTCGCCCCTGATACCTTAGAAGAGGGCGGGCGCGCTCCGGTAAGCTCTGGCGGCGCTCTCTTGCACATCCCAAGGACGAAGCCGCGATCGTAGTCGGCTTATCGTGATCGCGATCGGCAGCGATCGGCGGCGATCGGCGGCGCTCGGCAGCGCTCGGCGGCGCTCGGCAGCGCTCGGGACAGCCGCTGGGCGAACCTCGCTTCACGATCGAGGTCACTCAGGTGGATCGGCGGCTTCTGCTGATCGATGGAGACCGGACATACAAGCCGCGGCCTCGGAGTTAGAGAGAACCTGGTGAGTTCATGCTGGCATCTGAGTGGGAGATCCTATGCCCTAAACGATGCCAAGCATGCTGGCGTGCTCTGCGCGATGCATATCGTGTCGCCGGCTGTGATCCCCAATCGTTCCTCAAGGCTATTCATAACTGGCTTGGGCGACGGAGACTTTCTCATCCTCCAATGTCAACAGCAAGGTCAGATTGAAAGGCATAGGTATCCTCAAGGCGCGTACTGGAACGCTGTCCGAGTGGGCGCACCTAGCCTTTCACGCAGGTCTAGACCTGAGCGCCGGGCCGTGCGATGGTGCGCGGGTTGGTACAGGCGCTTCGCAGGTTATGGGCATAGGCCGACAACCTCGAAGTTTTAATTTTGCTAAAACTAAGTGGACTCATCTGGCATGTCAAGCGAAAAATTTCCGACGGGAAGACACATAATTGCTGCACGAGGCTTGCTCAGGATCTCTCAAGAGGATCTGGCTAAGTATAGCGGCGTCAGCGTTCCGACAATACTCAGCTGGGAGACTGAGCAGCGAGTACCGCGTCGCGAATCAGTGATGCGGATCCGGGGAGCGCTTGAGCGGCTGGGAATCGAATTTTTGAATAGCGACCGCCCTGGGGTGCGTCTTCATCCCGATAAGGCGGTGATCTCAGTTTAACTCAATTGCTCAGCGCCAGCTACGTCGTCTTTAAAACACAATTGACATAGCTTACGCCACCAGCGGCCGCAGTCACCATCGCGGCGGGCTCGGTTGCCGACAGTCTGCCCACCTGATGCACCCATACCATGCACAACAACCACCTCAGCTTAAGCATCATTGCAATCCTCGCCCTCGGTGGGTGCGCCACGCTCGGTGCGAATGGTGATCCACCTCCCAGTCCTTTCGCGACAAGCTATCATTTAGATGGTACCGCCTCCGTCGCTGCGAGTCCGGACGAAGCCCTCGGTACGACTGGTGATCCATCTCTGACGCATGTCGCGGTAAGCTATGATTCAGATAGTGCCGTCCCTGTCGCTGTGAGCCCAGCCGAACTCATCCGCTGCCAGGTGGCATGTAACGCCGGTAGGGAGGCGATGTCCAGCTTCTGTCGATCGCTCCCTGATCCAAGACTGAAAACTGGCTGCTGGCTTGCCGCTGCTGGAACGGCCATCGCTTGTTTGAACTGGTGCTACTGGCAGTGGGGCAAGTGATGAGACTGATCGCGACGAGACAGCTCGAGGACGTAGAGACCGGAAATACGATTGTCGTATCCCTAAACGCTCCCGAGCGACAACCTGACGGAGTGTGGGAATGCCGCTACACGATCTCGGAGCTTGACCATGCTCCCCTCACTGGAGGGGCCTTTGGTGAAGATGGTTTCCAGGCGATCGCACTGGCTCTCGAGGCAATCCGGATCGATCTCCGCGAAACAGGCCGCAAGTTCTCCTGGCTCGGTGGAGAGCCTGGTATCACCGGCTTTAGTCGCGTGCCTTATCACTTCGGGTCAAAGCTCGTCGAGGAGCTCGAGGCACACATCGATGCTCGGGTCGACAAATTCTCCGAGGAAGCCGCGGCTGGCCTGCATGGCCCGCCGCCGTTTTCAGATCGGTGAAGACCGCGAGCTAGAGGCGAGTTGCATAGATAGATTCGAGTCGGGTAAGCGGCTCCTGCCGGGTACTCTTGCAAAGAGCTTTGACGCATTGGAGCATCGTAGGATCGTCTTCACCAACGGGGACCATCCTACCGCGTCGCTACCGCACGATCGCGCAATTGTCCCCCAGACGAAGTAAGAGCTATCCCAGCCGATGCTGCCCAGGCCCTAATAACCCTTCGTTTCCCCAGGTATAGGCTCGGCCCGGGGAACGATTGCACGCCATCCTCGACGGCAACGTCCTCACTGTTGAAAACGTCAAAATGAGACGGTGAGCCCGTTTGAACCGTTCCCTACGACCCCGCGAAGGCTTGCGGCCCCGACGGGAAACTAACCAGGAAGGATTCAGCGGCCACCAGCTCAGACCAGCGAACTCGTCAGCGCTGTGACTACCCGAAACCCACCGCCCCGAGCCCCCAGCTACCGCTAATTTCCGGTTCCTGCTAAGCGACCTCCTCAATCAACCCCTGCGTCGTCTTCTTCATCCGGTCGATGCGGCGCCGGGCGATCTTAAGCAAATACTGCTCGGTTTCCGCGTCGAGTAGGAAGCCGACGATGCGCCACTTGGGATGCTGATTCTTCTGCCAATTGTGCGGGTGGTTGACGTACTGCCAGCGGTGCGCCAGGGCGGCGGCGCAGGCTTGCTCGTCCAGGGTCTGCTCGGGATCGAATCGGCGGGCTCTCTCGGTCCTTTTACGCGTCTCCTGCCAGTGGCCGAGACGGTCCTCGACCACCACGTCTTCGCGCTTGAGCTGGATGAGCGGATCTTTAGTGAGGTCGTATCCGGCGGTGGCGGCGTGTTCAAGGTACTGGCCGGGCGCCATCAGCTTGAGGATGCGCGCCGAGAGCAGCTCCCGCTCGGCGATGGCCTCGTCCCGATGAACGCGCACCTCGCGAAGCTCGGCGGCGAGCAGCTCGTCGTGCCGACCCTGCAACATCTCGGCGAGGTCGTAGTCGGCCACAGCTTGGCGCTGGTGAGCCACGGCACCCAGCTCGCGGGTGAGCTCCTCGACGCGCTGCTCCGCAGCGATGCGGCGCGCTTTCTCTGCCCGCAGGCTGCGCGAGTCGGACTCGGCGACGAGGTGGGTTTCCTTGTGGGCGGTCTCCACCGCCGCGAAGTTCAAGCGCTGTTGCTTCAGCTCGTCGGTGCGCTCGGCCAGGGTTCGCTCGGCCTTGTCGGCGCGGTCCCGCTGCTCGGCAAGGTCGGAAGCTGCGCGCTTCAGAAGTCGCTGCGTCTCCGCCTCGGCGGCCTCGGACTTGTCGAGCCGGCCCTGCAGATCGTCTTTGCTTCGCTGGGCTTCCTCGTACAGACCCGCTTGGGCGGCGGCCTCGGACTTGGCAGCAGCGACCTCGCTCGCATGGCGCTCGGCCGCCTGCGCGTGGTCCCGGCGCAGCGCCAGGACTTCCGACTCGACCCGGCCGAGCGCGGACTGCTTATCGGTGAGCTCGAGCTTGGATTTTTCCAGCTGATCATGGAGCTCATCCCGGTTGCGGACAAGCTCCGCGTGCCGCTGGGCCCGTTCTTCTTCACGGGCCGTCACCGCCGTCGCCTGGGACCTCAGCTCACGGACCTCTGCCGCATGCTGCGCGGCCTGCTGCTCGTGAGCCGTTCGCAGCTCGGCAAGCTGCTCGCCCGCGCGAGCCAGCGCCGCCTCCTTAGCCGCCAGCTCCTGCCGTGTGCTCTCGTGCTGGCCGCGTGCCTCGTCGCGGCTGCGCGTCGCTTCGGCGTGCTGCCTGTTGAGATGGTCGCGTAAAGCGGTTGTCGTCGCAGTCTGCCCCTTGAGCTGGCGGACTTCTTCGGCGTGCTGCGTGCCCTGCTGTTCGTGGGCCGCCCGCAGCTCGGACAGCTCCTTGCCCGCTTGTTCGCGCGCGGACCGTAGCTCAGAAGCCTCGGCCTCCAACTTCTCGACCTGGGCCGTCAGCGAGGTCACTTGCTCGCGCAGCTGCTTGGTCTCCTCGCTGCCGTCCGCCTTGGCCCGCTCCCGCCGGACCTCGTCCAGCTCGTCCTGCAACGCCTCCAGCTCCTTCATCAGCTCGCGCCGGGAGGTGATGGCCTCGGCGCGCAGCTCGGCCAGCTTGGACCGCAGCTGGTGATCCACCAGCTGCATCGCCCGCGCGGCTGCATCGAGCTCGGCGGCATGCCTGCGGGCTTCGGCCAGCGCTTGCAGGGCCGCTTCCAGGGTCTTGGGCTGGCCCTTGCCGGGGTGCTCCGGCAGCCCCCAAGCGCCCGGAGAAAAGTCAGGGCGCTTGCGCCCCGGGTGCCCGTACCACCAGATCCGGCAGCGCTCTTGGCAGAACCGGCGATCGGTTCGCACACAATATGGCAGGCGAAAATCACAGGTCTTGCAGTGATAAACCGCTCGCATATCGGCCCCACATTTATCTCGAGGAAGATAAAACTCCTGCTTCCAAACTAGCATGGCTCAACGGCTTATCTGAAAATCTAAAAAACAAAACTTCGCAACTTTCCAAAACCATAGGATTTTTCCCGCGCAATCATCTGCTCAAAATGCTCAACTCGCCAAGCCTTGCGTCGCAGGACTTATGTTGCTCAATCAAAGGAGCCAACGGCGCTGAGTGAGGTCCGCAGCAAGGACGCTCAGCATCGCCTGGGCAGCGCCGAGGTACGAACCTGGCCGACGAGCGCGGTCATCGCACCGCCGCGTGGCTCGATGGGGCAGCTCGTCCGGTCGGCGTCGGGTCTCATCGTCGGGAAGATTCGCTTCTTGGCCAAGCCGCGACGCTGCTATCGAGCATTTGGTCGTACACGGCGTAGCCCTCAGTGGGCAGAGCCCAGAGCCGCTGGGCTGAAACTCTTCGCTGTGCAACCAATAGATATTATTGGGGGATCTGATGGAACGAAAAGAAGTGGTAGTTCTCCGGCCATTCAGGCACAGTAACGATAAGAGGGTATTGACATGGCGCTTGAGCACCAATGCGTAGTCTGTGCGCGTCCAATGCAAACCCCCAAGCGAGCTGACCGCCGGTACTGCGGCAGCAGCTGCCGGGTTCGCGCTTTCCGGGTCCGCAAAAAGCGACAGATCCCCACATCGACCGCCATCCGCGATCCGCGGCGAGCGGTGCGCCCAAGCTCGGAATCGCTGCTGGACGGCACACGGATGCAGCTGGCGATGTTCCGGGAGCTGCGGCAAGCGAAGAAGCACGCCGCCGAGCTGGCCGCGCAGCTCACCCAAGCACGCAAGGCGGCCGAGCAGCAGCGCCACGACCACGAGCAGCAGCGCCAGGCCCTGCAGGACTCGCTGATAGCGGCGCGTCGGCAGAGCGCAGGGCTCGAGGCGGCGCTTTTGGAGACGCAGACGCTCGCGGCAACCCAGCTACAGGCGGACACACAAACCGCCGAGCGGCTCACCGCCGAGAAACGCCAAGCGACCGAGCGTATCGGCGAGCTGGAACGCGAAGCGAGCACCGCCGCCGCCGCGCATCAGAAGGCTGTGCAGCAGCTTCAGGACGAGCTGCAAGCGGTGCAGCGGCAGCTGACCGGAGAGGGCGCCCGCCTGGGCGCCGAGGAGCGCGTTCAGCTTCTCGACACCGTCCTCAAAGAGCTGGTCGAAGAGAAGAACATCAGCGCCGCGCTGCACGACAAACTGGAGCAGCTCACGAGCTCGACCCAAGCCGAGCGTGCCCAGCACGAGCGCGCGCTGAGCGAGGCGCGCGAGCAGACGGCCACGGAGCGGGACCAAGCCGACACGCTCCGCCTCAGCCTGCGCGAGGCCAAAGCCACCATGCGGCAGCAGCGCGATCAGCTCGACCGCACCGCCCTGACCCTGACCGTGGCCCGCGCCGCCATCGATCTGCGGGTGAACCAGGCGCAGCTCGCGAAGATGAAAGAGGAACTGCGAGCGGCCCAGAAGGACCTGGCGACCCGCACCGAGGAACGAGATCTCGCGCAGGAGCTGGCCAAGGGACTCCTCAGTCTACATGAGAAACAGAATCAGCAACTCACCTCCATGGAGCAGGAGCTGAGCAAGCAAAAGACCCTGGCTGCCGAGCGCCAGGCGGTCCTCGCTGAGATGACGGAGAAAATGAGTAAGGTGTACGACCAGCTGATCCTGATCAAGACGAAGAAGGACTGGCGTCTGTAGAACACTGGAGCATTCTCACTATCAGCGGCTGCTGGTGTCTTGGCACAACTGGTCGAGCCAGGGCGGCACCGACCCACCAACCTGGCCGCGCCGTTCAGGTGGGTGGACAGCTTATCGCGTTCGGCTGAGGCGCTCAGCGTCTGAGGCGGAGACAGCGGCAGTGGGTCTGTCAAGAAACCCTTGACTTGTCCGGAAACGTAGTCCTACCGTCCCCGCTGCCTGCACAGAACGGTGATAGTGAACGTGACCGCCTCTATCGAGGAGCAATAGCCATGGCTGCCAGCCCTCTCAGCACCGTCTGGACTATCCTGCTATTTTCTACAGGCTGCGCAACACTCAGCACCAACAACGAGCCTGGCCAAGTACCGCCAGCGGCGTCGGCCGAGGAAGCATCCGAGTCCACTCCCATAGCAGCCGGTGGGGACTCTGTGCAACTCCCCTGGGACCGGGTCAGCGCTGAGGTGCTGGTCATTCCCATAGCAACTGGTGGGGACCCTGCGCAGCTCCTTCGCTGTCAGACGGCCTGCAAGCAAGGCGGCGAGTCCCTCAAGAGCTTTTGCGCGACGGTGCCGCACCCGGCCATGCGCTCGACCTGCTATGGGTTTCTCATCGTTGGCGAGGTCGCTTGTCTCGGGTGGTGCTACAACTACTGGGGGTATTGAGATGGCCGAGCTGTGGATCGCCTCACGAACACTCACCGACACCGACGGAAAACCCGTCTTGGAAGTGCGGATCGGTCTGCCCCGTCCCGCCGACCCAATCGATTGGGAATGTCCCTTTGTGCTCGCGCCCCCCGGCGAGCCGGGTGAAATACAGACGATGCCGGGAGTTGATGCGGTCCAGGCACTGTCGCTCGCGTTGGAAGCCATCCGCGTGACGCTGGCGAAGCGGCCGGATCGTCTGTGTTGGCTTGGCCAAGAGCCAGGTATTACCGGCTTCCACCGAGTCACCCATGCATTCGGTTTCGGTCTGGTCGAGCGGCTCGAGCGCCAAATCGACGAAGCGGTCGACCAGCATGCCCTGGAGATGATGAGCGGCCACCATCGCCCAAAGACGCAGCCAGCTTGAGGCTGGGCGTCGAGCCGGCACGGCCACAGCGACCGGAGCGGTGCAGTGATCCCCTGGCCCGGTTTCAGCCGGCGTGCGCATCGGGCCGGGCTGATCACTCCCTGGGATTTATGGTGGAGCAACCAGTGAGGAACTGCGAGGATCACTGAGCGACATACATATAGCAGGGCAAGCCCTGGGACGTGCTTGGACCTACAGAATGGGGTGCCTATGGTGGGAGCCTGACCGAAAGGTGGAGTAGGTCCGCCGCCGCTCGCCGGCGAGAGTGAACCCTGATCGGGGTCGTGAGAGGTAGATCGGATGGGCGCGGGAGGGAGTATTCTTCCGCGGCCGGCCGAGCGGGGTCGCAAGGTTGGGTTTTCATTGACTTCTGGCAGAGGCTCGTCTGTATCGGAGGAACTCGCCGGGGATTGCGGGTGTCATCCGAGTCCGAACGTTACGCAATCAATCGCTTGCCTCTGTGAAAGTCCCTACTTGAGGCAAACGATCATTATCGCACGACGGCGCGGCGATGGCGCCCGCGCAGCGCCAGCGCAAAGATGACCGCGCCGCCGAGGACCGCCAGGGGGGCCGCGGACGGGGGGGGGGCCGCGGGCACCGCGGGGACGAGGGCGCAGCCGGAGGCGAAGCCGCCGCCGGCGCCGCGCGGGATGGGGACGCCGGAGACGTCTTCGGGGCAGGCGGGCTGCTGGCCGTCGCAGACCTCTGCGGGGTCGTAGCGGTCGGTGCTCTGGCGGCAAAGCTGACCGGCGGGGGCCACGATGTCGGCCGGACACTGCGGGTCGGTGCCGCTGCACGACTCGGCCACGTCGCACGCACCGGCGGCGGGGCGGCAGGCGCGGCTCGCGGGCAGGACGGCGCAGGTACCGTCCGTTTGGGCCCCGGCGGCGGCGCTGCACGCCTGGCAGTCGCCCAGGTCGGAGCCGCCGCAGGCGGTGTCGCAGCAGACGCCGTCGGCGCAGAAGCCGCTCAGGCAGGCGTAGGCCACGGGGCAGGGGGCGCCCTGGCGGAGAAGCTCGACGGCGCCCAGGGCGCAGCCCGTGGCGGGGCGGGAGACTCCGCGCTGGTCGGTGACCGCCTGCGCGCAAAAGGTAGGGTTGCCGGCGCCCAAGGCCGGGCTGCTCGCAACCGGGACGCGCGTTGCGGTGAGGCCGCCGTTGTCTTGCAGCGGGCCGAGCCGGGGGTCCGTGGCGACAAAGCGGCTGGAGTCGATCGTGCCCATGCCGAAACTTTGCAGCGAGCGGACGATGTTGGGAGAGGCAGCGGTGACCGAGGCCGTGCCCTGGCTCTGGTCGTTGACGAGGTCCGAAGCGGTGCCGGCGCCATAGAGGATGGAGTTCTGTAAGGTCAGGGTCGCGGTGGGGTTGAGAAGGCCGAAGGAGAGGTTGTAGACCGAGGCACCAAAGCCCAGGTTGCTTGCGCCACCGCCGCCCGCGACGGAGTTGTTGGCGAGAGTGGAGTGGACGATGGAGACGGTGCCGCGGAGGTTGAAGACGGCGCCGCCGATACCGTAGCCGGCCCCGCCGCCGAGGCCGCCGACGCCGCCGAGCGCGGAGTTGTCCGAGAGGGTGGAGTTGGAAAGGGAGAGGGAGCCGAACATCAGGAAGACTGCACCGCCGAAGCCGCCGCCGCCGCCGCCGAGGCTGATGCCGCCGCCGCCGCTGCCGAAGTTGCCGTTGCCGTTGCCGAGATCGGAAGAGCGTCGTGTAGGGAAAG
>CALFYE010000413.1 GCA_937952145.1 uncultured Myxococcales bacterium | reverse complement strand
AGACTTGCTATCCGTTCCGCGTCTGCCAAGAAATCCATAAAATCCTCCAGCGGCCGCGGGTACTCACTAATCGTTCCGCGATACTCACTAATCAATCCGTCAAACAGTTTCAGATTACTTACATCTACTGCAGGGCCTAATGAGTTAATGACTTCTCGCTGAAACTCTCTAGTAATTCGAAATTTCCATTCCCTTAGACTTCTATAAGACATAATAAAAGAGTTACGTTCAGCAGGTAGCACAATCGGCATAGGGAATAACACTTTGTCAAGGCATTGAAATAGATCTTTTTCGATAAGTTCTCTCTTGCTTATGTTCGCAGAGGATTCGACGTATTTTCTCACCAACACCTCTTTCTTGGTGAGCTGTATTTCATATACAACATAACGGCTAATGTCAGATTCAAATGGCGTTTTGGCAAGTCTTGTCAGTCCATCAACTACCTCTCGCTGATCCAACGTTGCTTGGCAAGTCGTTGTATTAAACAGCTGACTACTTCTATCTTGAAAGAATGCGCGTAGCACGTCCGGAGAAGCCAATTCTTTCTCGATTCCCTGCAAATAATTCAAATACCTTATAACAAAAGCCGACAATTTAATTCTAAAATCATAGCAATGAGAATCTCTAGCAGGTTTTCTTTGCGTAAGCTTATTTCGATTATGTCCCTTTAGGAGACAGCATATTGCATATGCAACGTATGTTTTATTCGTATTGTTTCGGCCAACAATAACAGTCAAGGGATTTAGTTCGAGTTGGCAATTCTTAATTCGACCAATGTTCCGAAGAGTGATCAGCATGACGGTTTCCGTTGTTAACCGGCCGCAGTGTGTACGACCAAGGCCTCATGAGCAAGCGGGATATATGGCTGGTCCTCGATGCGACGCTGTGCACATCCGCAGTGTCTAACGAATGGCTAGCAGTCGTATTCTCCGCGACTGAGCTCCGTCAGTTTGGCCGAACCGAAGGGAACAGCTCAGTAACCAACCAGCGACTCGGTACGCCGCAGGACCGTACGAGTCGGGGCTGGCGAGAGGAAGCAGGGCGTTAGTAGCGGGGTGGGGACCGCCGGTTGGCTGTGGGTTCGGGGTGGGGGAAGTGGAGGGGTCATTTACGGCAGCGTAGCGCCGCCGGAGCCGGGGAGGGCGCAGCCGTTGCAGGGGGCGAAGCCGACGCAGTTGACGGAGTTGAGGGTCTCGCCGTTGGGGGCGCGCCAGGTGCCGTCGTTTTGGCAGGTGATGGCCTGCTGCTGCTTGGTGGCGTTGTTAGTGGTGAAGTCTTGGACGATGGTGCTGTCGAGCAGGAACTGATAGGTGGGATAGCGGCAGTTTACGGTGGCGGTGCTGCCGGCGGGGACGATGGCGGGGGTGATGGTCGGGTTGCGATTGCCGAGGATCTTCACGCTGCTGGCGCTGCAGTTCATGACGCAGGTGCCGCTCACGCAGGTCAGGCCCTCGCTGCAGTCGCCGTCCTCGGCGCAGCCTTGCCCGACGCCGCAGCGACCGCAGGTTGCGCCGCCGCAGTCGATGTCGGCTTCGGTGCCGTTTTTTACGCCATCGCTGCAGGTGCTAAAGCGCGCAGCGACCGAGACTGGGGCGGCGAGGACGAGCGTGCAGGTGGGCTGTCGCTGGCCGCTGCAGCCCTCGGTCCAAAGATCAAAGAGAGCGCCGGCCGCCGGCGTCGCGGTCAGCTCGATCGGCGAGCCGGGCGGACGCGCGATCTCACACTGCCCAGGACAGTGGATGCTGCCATCTGCCGAGGTAATGGTGCCGCCACTCGCCGGCGTCACCGACAGCAAGTATTCGGCGGCGCCAGAGCCCGAGACGGACTCGTACGAGCAGGCCACAGCCCCCAACATTGCGAGGGTGATTCCCGGTAATGCAAGCCATTTGCATACGGTCTTGGACGTTCTCATCGCAACCTCCCCAAATGTGAACACGACAGAGTGAACACGACGGTGGACTCACTGCGGAGCATCCCGCGGAGGCCCCTTGCCTATGTAGAGCAGGGAAGCCGGACGAAGTCGCAGCCCGCGGGTTAAAAAAAACGCAGGCGGCAGAACGTGGCATCGCCCGGCAGCCAGCGCACAGGTCGCCTGTGGTACATCGGGGCCGTGATGCATGCGGAGACAGCGGCGGCTCCGGGCCGCAGGAGCGATCGATGATCGGGAGGCGCCTGCAGTCGCCGCAGCCCCTCTTGGTCGTCGTGGGTCCGACGGCGAGTGGCAAGACCGAGCTAGCGCTGCGCCTAGCGGAAGCACTGCAGCAGGCGGGTCAGCCGGCAGAGATCGTGGGCTGCGATGCGCTGCAGATCCGGGCAGGGCTGCCGCTCTTGACCGCCAAGCCGACGGCCGATGAGCAGGCGCGGGTGCGTCATCACTTGATCGGCGTACTGCCCGCCGGTCCCGCCGCCAGTGCGGCGCAGTATGTCGAGCGCGCCGAAGCCGTGCTGCGTGATCTCGCCGCCCGTCGCTGTGTTCCGGTGCTATGCGGGGGTACCGGCCTGTATCTGCGGGCCCTGTGTGAAGGCCTGTTTCCCGGTCCCGCCGCCGATCCGATCCTGCGCCAGAGCCTGCGCGCCGAGGCCCAAGAGTGCGGCTGGCCCGCCCTGCACGCTCGCTTGGCCGCGATCGATCCCGGGGCTGCCGCGCGCATCGCTGCCACCGATCCAGTGCGCATCGAGCGGGCGCTTGAGATCTACGCCCAGAGCGGCAAGACGCAGTCGCAGTGGTTCGCCGAGCACGCCGAGGAGCGCGCGGCCGGTCCGCGCTACCTCAGCCTGCGCATTGGGCTCGATCCGGGACCCGAGATCGGACGGGCGCGCATCGCGGCTCGCTGTCAGCAGATGTTTGCCGCCGGCCTGCTCGCTGAAGTCGCGGCCCAGCGCGCCTGCGGACCGCTGCCCGATCCGCCGCTTGGCTACGACCTGATCTGCCAGGTTCTCGACGGAACGCTGGGTCAGACGGCGGCCGAAGAGCAGCTTAGTCAGCAGACCGCACAGTACGCCCGCAGGCAGCGCACCTGGCTGCGTCGCGAGCCGGGTGTGCCCCCCTACCCCGAGGTCGAGGCCGTCCCCCTGGCCGAGATCATCGACCGCTACCGCGCCGCCGCGACCGAGGCCGCGCTACACTTTGACGCGGCCAAGCACGCGCCCCCGCTGCCTGATCAGGGGGACGCAGCGCGATCGCCTTCGGCTTGCGGTGCCGCACCTGACCAGCTTATGCCGGTATCGGATTCCTTCAACTAATTACCACACGAAGAGGGCTTATGGTTCGATTTTATATTGCCGCATTTCTGATAATTTCCTGTTCTAAGACCGAATCTAATCCATCACCACAGCCAGCCAATCCGGCGTCGTCTGTTCCCGCCCTCAGCCCCGCCCCACCACCAGCCAGGGCAGGGGTCACGACCGTCGATGGAAGCCCTACCTTGCCGGCTTCAGCCGCGGCGCCAGAGCGCCTGCAGGTGATCTTAGAGTGCCTAATTATGGACAAAAAAGTCCTGCCTTATTTCCATATTGACTCCCTTCCCCATCGCAAGCCGTTATCGCTATTAAAATCCCCCCTCTTTGCCGCGGAACCGGCGATCACGATGTTTGGCATGCCGGCCCGCTATGTCACAGCGGCGGAAGTCGCGGCGGGGGGGCTGCCGGTGCTCGAAGTGACCACCTGGACGGCACAAGCCGACGGGGCCGAGCTGGCGTTTCGCTATCCCGTCGAGGGCTTGGTCGGCTCGGCGCGTGTGCGGCTTGCGCCGGCCGGCTGCCAGGTCGAGAACCTGCGGCTTTCCGAGAGGTAAGCGCGGTACACTTCCAGGGTGCCCGCCGAAGGGATTCATCTCTCTGCTCTGGATGATCTGATCGCCGTTGGGCCCCGTCGCTGCGTCAGTCGGCTAGCGGCCGGGGCGCGGCGCGAGGCGGCTCGGCTGGGATCGGTCCTGGTCGATCTGCCGTACTTCGAGAGCTTCGCCATGGCCGTCGCCAACTACCTTTTGGGGCGACCGCAGCGCAGCTCGCCGTGGGGCGATACGCTGCACCATCAGCAGCCGATCTCCGTCGGATATCGCCTGATGGCGGCCGGCTTTGCCGCCCTGCGGGCTGCTGGCACGGCCGAGCCGGCGCGCGAGCGGGCCGAGCTGGTCATCGCTTTTGCCCTCGGCTACATCGCCCATGCTGCCGTCGATCGCTCGATGCACCCGCTGGTCAACTACCTGGCCCGGGCCCGCAGTGCCGTCAGCGGTCGCTCGCCCGACCAAGAGCACCACGAGGTCGAAAAGCACCAGAGCATTCTGTTTCACGAGGAGCGCTTCGGCATCGACATGATGGGCCAGCGCTTCCTATACAACTACCTCGACATCGACTTCACGCTGCTGGGCGGGCGACGGGGAGAGCGCTGGGGGCCGCTGTGGCCGGCGCTGTATCAGGCGCTCTACGCCACGCATGCCCGGGCCCCGAGCCTCGCCGATTTCCGTCGCTGGACCGGCAGCTTTGACGACTATCGTGTGATCCTGACCAGCCCCCTTGGGGCGACGCTGGTGCCCGACTACGAGAAGCTGTTTTACCGCCCTGCGCTCTACGATGCCGTGCGATTTCCCCGTCGTTATCAGGCGGCGGTCGCGCAGGCCGGGCGCTGGGCCGATACGATGCTTTCCTTTGGCCAGGCGCTCGGCGGCGAGGCCACTGCCGACGCGGCCCAGGTGGCGGCGCTTCTGCGGCTTATCCCCGAAGGCAGCATCGATCCCGGGCCGGCTCCCGACACCTCCGGGCTGATTTGCTGAATGCGGGGGGTTTGCCGCCCCGAATGTGATACCAAGGCGGCGCCGTTCTGCCTGAGCGCCGAAGCCGATGTCCCTGTCTCCTCAGAAGTCCTCTGTGTCGGACGAACCCGACGAACCCACCCCCGCGAGCAGCGCCGAGCAGATGCCGCTGTCGCTCGCCGGCGGTGCGGGCCTGCCCGAGCTTCCAGCCTGGGTCGGCAGTGATCCCTCGCTGATCCGCATCGAGGGCACGGTGCGGCGCGTGATCTACAGCGCACCCGACGGGGATTTTTCGGTCATCGAGGTCGACTCGCATCCCCACGAGGGGCCGGGCGCACCCCGCGTCATCCTGGGCCCGCCGCTGACCGTCGTCGGGGCGCTGGCCGGACTGCAGCCCGGCGAGGCCCTGCGCGTCGTCGGTCGCTGGGAACATCACAGCCAGCACGGCCGTCAGCTACGCGCTGAGCTGACCCTGCCGATTGGACCGCAGACCCTGCACGGCATCGAGCGCTACCTGACGACGCTGTCGGGCCTGGGTCCCGAGCTATCGAGCCGCATCGTGCGTCAGTTCGGGCTCGACTCGCTGACCGTGCTGGAAAACGAGACCTATCGCATCGCCGGCCTCAAAGGCGTCGGCAAACGCCGCGCCCAGCGGGCCTTCGCCGATGCCCGCGCCCGTCGGCAAGAGCGCGAGGTGATGATCTTCCTGCAGGGCCTTGGCATCTCGGCCGCCTACGCCGCGCGCATCCGCAAGGTGTACGGCGCCCTGGCCGTGCAGCGCGTCAAAGAAGATCCCTATGGCCTGGCCCGCGATGTCAGCGGCATCGGCTTTGCCATCGCCGATCGCATCGCCCGCGCGCTGGGCGTGGCCCTGACCTCGCCGCTGCGCGTGGCGGCCGCACTGCGTCATGTGCTGGAGCAGGCCACCGACGGCGGGCACTGCTACCTGCCGCGGGGTGAGTGGCACAAAAAGACGCTGCTCTTGCTGGCGAGCGAGCCGATCGTCGATTCGCAGACCCCCGCCGGCTGGCCCAGCGAGGCCCTGGCCGAGGCCGAGCACAGCCTGATCAGCCGCGGCGAGGTGGTGCTCGATCGCGATCCCCTGGGCGGCACCGAGGTCGATGTCGGCCGCGAGCCGGTCGGAGCCCCCGACGAAGTTCCCGACAATCCAGCGGCGTACAGCGCGGCCATGCATCGCAGCGAGATCGCGCTCGCCAGCGCCATCGCTTCGGCCCTGACCGTCGAGCGACGTCGCGTGCCGCCCCTGCACCTGGAAGAGCTTCCGTTCACCCTGGCACCGGCCCAGCGCTCGGCCTTGGAGCAGGTCGGGCGCTATCCCTTCTGCGTCATCACCGGCGGCCCCGGCACCGGCAAGACGACGATCATCCGCGCTCTGGTGCAGACCTTCCGCCGCGTCGGCCTGGAAGTCCGGCTGGTCGCACCCACCGGACGGGCCGCCAAGCGCTTAAGCGAGGCCACCGGCCACAGCGCCTCGACGGTGCATCGCCTGCTGGAGCTACGTCCCGGCCAGGATCCGGCCAGCCTCGATGGCAAAAAACCGCGCGAGCTAACTGGCGATCTCTTCGTCTGCGACGAGGCCTCGATGCTCGATCTGTCGCTGGCCCTGGCGCTGTTTCGCGCCCTGCCGCACGGCGCGACGTTTGTGCTGGTTGGCGATGCCGATCAGCTGCCGTCGGTGGGCCCGGGTCGCGTGCTGGCCGACCTCATCGCCAGTCGGATGCTGCCGGTGACGCGCCTATCACACATTTTTCGCCAGGCCGAGGGCTCGGGCATCGTCGAAAACGCCCACCGCATCCTGGCTGGACAGGTGCCACTGCCAGCAGCGAACTCGGGTGCGCCACCTGGCGACGAAGGTCTCAGCGACTTCTACTTTATCGCCGCGCCCGATCCCGCGGCCGCGCAAGAGCGCGTGCTGCGCCTGGTCTGCGAGCGCATCCCCACCCGCTTCGGCTTCGATCCGCGCGCCGAGATCCAGGTCCTCACGCCCATGCACCGCGGCGAGGTCGGCACCGAAGAGCTCAACCGCGCCCTGCAGCGTGCCCTGCAGCCGACGCTGGCATCGGCCATCGCCGCCAAAAAGACGCTCCTGCGCGGTGGTCGTCACTTCCTGCTTGGCGACAAGGTCATGCAGGTCAAAAACGATCGCGAGCGCGATGTCTGGAACGGCGATGTCGGCTTTATCAGCAGCCTCGATCCCGAAGAGGGTCAGCTCAGTGTCCGCTTCGATGACGAGCGCGAGGTGGTCTACGAAGAAGAAGCGCTGGATCAGCTAGAGCACGCCTACGCCATGTCGGTGCACAAGAGCCAGGGCAGCGAGTACAAGGCGGTCGTGGTGCCGCTCGTCATGCAGCACTATCCGCTGCTGCGCAAGAACCTGCTCTACACCGCGGTGACGCGTGGCAAAAAGCTGGTCGTCCTGGTCGGCGATCCGCGAGCCCTGCGACGCGCAGTCAGCGAGGGCGGGGACCTGCTGCGCTACACCCGACTGGCGTCGCGCCTTCACGCTATACTCGCGCCGTGAGCCGCCGATTCCCGCAGAGCCCGCGCCGGGCTGAGGTCGATGGGTCCCGCCCTATTCGGTCGATTCGGTCGATCCGATCACTGCGGTCGCTGATCGGCGGCGGCTTTCTGGCCGCGGCGCTGGGCCTGCTGTTTTGGGCGTGCTTGCAGCCCCCGATCTCGCTGATCCCGCCGCAGAGCGATGACGGCGGCGCCTCGATGACCCCGACCACCGACGGCGGAAGCGCAGCCATTGCGGGCCTGTTTACCGTCAGTGGCTGCAGCAGTCTGAGCTTTCCCCAAGGTGGCCTGGTGTGCAGCAGCACCGCCCCCGCCAGCCTGCGCCTGCACCTCTTGGCGGTGGGCGCCAGCCTGCATCGCTTTCAGATCGTGCGGCTGTCCGACAGTGTGCTCGGGGACGGCGGGCTGGGCGATCTGGGCCTTCCGGACGGCGGTCTGGCCGACGGCGGCGATGGTGCGCTACTGGACGAAGCGAGCAGCCGTGCCGACTCGCCAAGCGTCCTTTTGACCCGCCCCGGCACCTATCAAGTCACCCTGGGCGTCGCCGGCCCCGGCGGAACCGCGACGGCGATCGGCACGATCTATGTGCTGCCAGCCGGGCTGGGCGCGGGCTGCAGCGAAAACGAGCAGTGCGAGGGTCGCTCCTGCCAGTGCGGTCGCGGCACCAGCTGCCCAGGTGCACTGAGCCGCGGCCTGTGCAGCCTGGGCTGCGACGGCACGCCCTGCCCCAGCGGCACCACGTGTTTAGATCTTTCGCGCAGCAAGACCGGGGGCGCGGCCAGCGATACCTGGCGGCTGCCGCAGTGTGTGCCGTCGTGTGGGGGCGACGGTGGCTGCCGCCCCGACTTCCTGTGCCGCGAGCTACCGACGCTCAAAAGCGGCGAGAAGGCGGGTGGAGCCTACACCTTCGGCCGGGCCTGCTTTGCCGCCCAGCCCGCCGACGTGGGGGCCGGCTGTGCGCTGCCGGATGGCACGCTCGATCCCTCGGCCTGCGCACTTGGCAGCTGTCTTGCGCTCGGCCTGCGCGGGGTGTGCAGCGCCGCCTGCGCCACCGAAAGCGACTGCCCCAGCACCGCCGCCTGTGCTGCGTTTGCCAGCGTCAGCCCGCCCGCTCCGACTGCGCCGCGCTGCCTGGCCCGCTGCGATGCCAGCCACCCCTGCAGTGATCCGCTGCTGGCTTGCCAGGCGGCAAACGGCAGCGGCGGTCTTGGCTTCACGCTCCCCGGCAGCGTGCCCGGCGTCACCGTCTGTGCTCCCCGCCGCTGCAGCGCCCCTGCCGACTGCCCGGGCGGAGCCTGCACCCTGCTTGGCACCGCGTCGTTCTGCACTCGCTAGCCCCTCCCCCCTGAGCTGTCCAAGAAGGTGTTTACATATTATCTCTCCCGTCGAGGACCCCGTAAGGCTGGGGCCGCAGCGGATCTCCTTTTTTCGACGCCCCGGCGAAAAA
>CALFYE010000412.1 GCA_937952145.1 uncultured Myxococcales bacterium | reverse complement strand
TGACGAGCTGCGCGCGTTCGGACTGCTCATCAAGACCCGACGGAAAACTGCCCGACTGTCGCTCGAACGACTGGCGGTGCTGTGCGGGCTGTCGTCGTCGTCGATCAAGCATGTGGAACGGGGGAGAGTCTCGCTGGGAACATGTTCCGCGCTGCTGGCGACGCCCGAGCTTCGGCTGACCGTCGATGACTTGCCGTCGTTCGCGAGGGAACCACATCGTCAACACAGAGGAGACACAGCGCTGCTCCGTCTGGGCCTGTCGCTGACCGAGTTCGCGGCCCGAGAGCAAGTCCTCGCTGAGATCAGGCGCTTCGCCGCCCACCGCGAGATGTCCGAGTTGGGCCAGTGGGCCGAAGCCAAGCTGCGGACGGTTCATCGGCTGCGGTCGGCGTTGTATTCGGAGGATGAGCTTCCGGCGGCGGGTCGGGCATGTCAGGTAGCGGGGCGGTGCTGCGTCGGTCTTGTCGAGCAGGCAGCTTGTGGTAGGGCGTGACGGTGGATGTGGATAGGCTCGCCTCGTGCTGACTCCGCAGCGCATGCGAAAAGTGGAGTTCACCGTCGGAAAAGTTGCGGAAACGTCCTTACCACTGACAGTGTAGATCCCGGAAATCGTGAGCGATCCGAAACCCGCGAAACCTCTGCGTGGCGCAAGCGCAGTCCATCCAACAAACCGCTGACATCGAACCATCACGCGAGTGTTCACCAAGGCCACAGCTTGTGGCTACAGCCGGTACGCCACTCGCATGCTGCGTAGCCCTTGCTACAAATGGTGGCTCGCTGGGTCCGCAGCTTCGCAAGCAAGGGCATCGCAACGGTTGGCGAGAATCGACCGTTTTTCGCCGGCCTACTTTCCTCACCCGCCCGCCGTCTGGACGCGCCTCCTTATTGCAGACCCGTTTTTCGCCAGCCACAAACGAGCGCTCAGCTCCGCCAGGACTCATGCGCGGTGGCTGCGATCGAGTATCGAGCAGGATGCGAAGAAAGCAGATGGCATCAGCACACGGAAGCAGCAGCTTGCAATCTTCAGGAGGTCCAACGCCCAACTGGCGGGCTGCCTCCCAACGTGCTGACTACTTCGCCAATACGTACTGGTTAACGCCTATCTCCTTGGCTATGCTGCCCTCCTCGCCATTCAGCCCGTCATCTCCAACCAATGGCTCTCCTCGGAGGTCCCATGACCGCCGCCCTGGCCCTCTCTGTCGTTGCCCTGCTCGCTACAATCGCCGTGCTGGTTCTGCTGCTCACGAAGCAACGGGCAGCGAAGCAGAAGATCTCGGACGAGCTGCGAGAGACATCGGCGCGCCTGGAACGCTACAGCGGGATTCAGAGCATCGAAGGGGAGGTGCAGCGCCTGACCACCGACGCCGACCACCTGCGCAATCTCATCAAACTGTCGGAGAAAACCAAGGCGGACCTCGTCACGCAGGTTTCTTCCCTGCAAAAGGATGTTGAGCAACTATCCCTCGACGCTCATGTGCAGGACTTCGGTCTGTATGAACCCAAGTACCAGTTCCCCGATTCGCCGAGCTACAAACAGGAACTCGACCGCATCTACGACCTTGAGAAAGAAATGATCAAGGCCGACCGTGCGGCCCGTTGCCAGACAACCTGGACCGTCGAAGGCAGTCAGGCGCGCGGCAGGAAAATGGTCGAGCAGCAACTAAAGCTGATGCTCCAGGCCTTCAACGGCGAGACCGACGCGCTTATCAGCAAGGTGCGCTTCGACAACGCCAAGCGCATCGAGGAACGCATTGAAAAGCTGTTCGAAAAGCTCAACAAGCTTGGCGCCGAGAAGCAGTGTTTCATCACCCGAGAGTTCTTCGAGTTGAAGCTCAAGGAACTGCACCTCACGCACGAATACGCCGAGAAGAAACAGCAGGAAGCGGAGGAACAGCGAGCGATTCGCGAGCAGATGCGCGAGGAGGAAAAAGCGCAGCGTGAGCTGGAGCGCGCTCAGCTTGAAGCGGAACGCGAGGCCGAGCGATATCAGTCCGCGCTTCAGAAAGCACAGCGTGACGCCGAGAAAGCGCAGGGCGAGAAGCTGAACAAATTGAACGCTGAAATCGAGCGGCTCTCGCAGCTCGTGACCGATGCCAACGCGCGCAAGGAGCGCGCCATCTCACAGGCCCAACTGACCAAGAGCGGCTACGTCTACATCATCAGCAACGTGGGCTCCTTCGGTGAGGAGGTCTACAAAATCGGCATGACGCGCCGCCTTGACCCGATGGACCGCGTCCACGAGCTTGGGGATGCGTCCGTGCCCTTCGCCTTCGATGTTCACGCCATGGTGTACTCCGAAGACGCGCCTGGCCTCGAAAACCTGCTGCACCGGAGCTTTGACCAGCGCCGCGTCAATCTCGTGAACACCAAGAAGGAGTTCTTCAGGGTCGCGCTCGACGAGATTCGCGAGGTTGTGACCAAACACCATGCCGGTGAAGTGAAGTACACGCTGGTTGCCGAAGCGCTCGAGTTTCGTAAATCCCAGGGAATGCGCGCACTCGGGCAAGGTCCTATCCGCGCTCCCCAAAGCGGGAGAGCGGCGGCGCGAGCCTGAGCTTGTGCAGTGCGTTAGCGATCCTGCGCTTGGAGCCTTGGCCGGCGTTCATCTCGCACATCGGGGCCTTTTGGAACTGTCTGCTCCAGATGACGAGGCGGAGAGCCATGGTTCTCATCGCTCGATCCGACAAATGCTCGGCACGTCACGTTTATGGCGCTGCGTGGCACCGTCTCCACCCCACCGTGGGGACAAGCGCCGTGTATGGTGAGAATAGATGATGATCCACCTGCGACTCCGAGCGTCAAGGGAGCAACCGGATCGCTCCGGCTGGGATCATCGATGGGCCATTCCTAGCGACTCTCAGGGCAGTGAGTCTGAAGCGAAGACGCTCTAGCGACGGCAAGGGATCCTCGGAAACTCCGCGCTAGCGCCGCGTCTGAACCGATTCCGGGCCGCAGCGCTGTCCGAATGATGCACCGCTGGTGTTGCAGTGGCAGTTTGCCGCGCGGCCTAGCACATCCTAGAAAATACACAAGAGAGTGTTCCTGTTCCTGCGGGCCAAAGGGTACCCAAACTTAAGATACGGGCGCGGAACGCTGTTCAGCGTGAGCGAAGCGAAGGTGTCGTTCAAAGTGGATGAACGCGCACACGTCACAGTTCCTATGCCGGGTCAGCTTTCATCGGCATGTCTTTAGGCGGTGACCTGCGAACCACCCTGGTGTCCTCGGGGGGCGCGCGACATCCATCGGCAATGTATTGACCTTCATCATCATGTTCCTCGATTCTATTTTGGCATAGAATCCCGACGATGCGTTATCGGGTACGAGCTTGGTACTCAGCTAATCTCGCTCTCTTTGGGCTAATCGGGCTCTTTATCTCGTCGCTGAGCCTGGCCGAGTCGTCGGCGCCTGTTGCCAAAGTGCCCTCGGCTGACGAGATCCGGCAGCAGGTCCGGGAGTTCGCTGCCCGCCACGTCCGCGAAGACTCGCCGCGCAGCACGAGCGACGTCATCTCTGCCTTCAACGGCAACGCCGCCCGAGTTCCGGGCTCCGAGATCGCACTCATCTACGAGGAGGAGTATAAGCGGCAGAAGGATGCCAGAAAGCAGACGCTGTGGGAGCGCGTGCTGGAAAATGGGATACCCAAAGAGGGGTTGCCCGTTGTAGTTATCCTCTTCGTCGTGGCCTGGCTGCGCGACTGGCTCCTCACGATGCTCAAGCATGCGTGGAGCGCCATCGATAAATGGTTCTACCAGCACCTCGCCGGAACACGGTTGTTTCGGCGAGTGGCCCTCCGGCGCTATCGCGAGGGTCTCATCGCCTACTACCAGCGTCTCAAGATGCCGTTCCGAGGCGACCGGTCGCTGCTCATGCGCGAGGTCTATGTGCCGCTCATGGGCCTCGAGGGCGGCGAGCGCGGACAGATCGATACTTACGAGGTGCTCAAGCGCTCCCGGCGGATCATGATCACCGGCGAGCCAGGGG
>CALFYE010000411.1 GCA_937952145.1 uncultured Myxococcales bacterium | reverse complement strand
CCCTCCGTAGTCTGCTGTCGTTCGGAATGGGAGCGGTTTAATCGCATCAGAGGATGGTCCCATTCAGGCCGACCGCCCAGATGTCTTTTGGGCCGCTGCCCCAGATTGAGCGCAGGTTGACTGTGGTGGCGCTGGCGACGGGCTGCCAGGTGGTGCCGGTAAAGTGCAGGATGGCGCCGCCATTGCCTGCGGCCCAGACGTCGTTGGGGCTGGCTGACCAGACGCCGCGCAGATCCTGGGGCCCGCCGGGGAGGGTGCCGGCCCACTTGTTGCCATCGTAGTGCATGGCGGTGCCGAGGTTTCCCACAACCCAGACGTCGTTGGCCCCGGTACCGCCGACTCCATAGAGGTCGTTGCCGACGGGAAAGGGGTTTTCCCAGCACAGCCCGGGCCCTAGGCAGATGCCGGTGGGCGACGGTAGGCGTGGTGGGAGCGGCTTGGCTTCGCAGGCTCCGCTCTGGGCGTTGCAGATCTGTTGGCTGGTGCAGATCGACGGTGTGTTGCGACAGTCGATGCGCGGCTCGCAGCGGCGGGTCTCGGCGTTGCAGACCTCATCGGCGTTGCAGGCTTCCGGCAGGCTGACGCAGTTGTCGGGATGCGGGCCGATGAAGGAACCAAAGAACGCCTCGCAGCTGGCATTGAACAGGAGGAGGCTTGCCAGCACCACGCAGCGGCCTTGGGAAAGCGAAGCAAAGACGCGACGAAGTTGCCCCATCTGTTCATCGTACTTGAATCGCCGCGAGGCTGAGTTCAAACGGGGTCAGCGACGGGCGGGCAGGGCTAATAAGAGGATGCCACCACCCGCTGCGAGCGCGCCGCCGAGGGTCAGCCCGATGCCCAGGGTCTGCGTCCGAAACACGCCATCGCAGACCTGCGCGGGGGGCACGGCTTCCTGGGTGCAGCGACCATCGATGGCCAGGGCCGCAGCGCCCACACCGACGCTAAAAAGCCCTGCTGAAAGCAGCGTGATGCCTAGGCCTAGTCGCCAGCGCGGAAAGGGGGCGGGCCGCGGCGGCGCCCGGCCGGGGCCTTGGGCCAGCTCAGGTGGAGGCGGCAGGGCCTTGAGCTTCACGTTCTGTTTTACGGTCTGATTCTCGACGACATTTAGCGTGATGGTCTGCCGTTCATGTCGCGCCAGACGTAGCGAGAGCTGCATCGGTCCCGGCCACGCCGGCCGCTTGAGTGGCGTCGCCCCGAGGCGTAGCTCGCCCCGATAGACTTCCGCTGTGGCGGGGTCGGACGTGACGATGATCTCGCCGCGGGCCCGGGTCGCCGCCTCGACCAGCTTGCTCTCTAAGCTCTCGCCCAGCTTGGTGGTCAGTGCCGCCAGGTCACAGTCCTGGCACGCGACATCGCCGCGCAGCGCAACATCACCGACGGCCACGTCGAGCAGCTGATACTCCACCAGCAAGCTCGTGCCGGAAAGGCGGCCGCGCAGAGTGAGGACAAAGTCGACGCTCTGCTGCTCGGCAAGCTGCAGCTGGCAGGGCAGAGAATCGACACAGCCTTTGCCTCCCAGCGGTGCCTCGGGTCCGCCTTCTAAAGCGACGCGCGCTAGCTTGGCCCGTCGCAGTGCTCGCTCGATGCCGCGCAGCAGCCCGGGCGAGAGCTCGCCTTCGCGTTCGGCCTTGGGCAGCAACAACACCGCCGGCGGCGTAGTGACGACCGAGGCATTGCTGTCCTGCGCAAAGCGAACATCCACCGTGCGGTGCGTCGGCAGGGTGACATCAAGCTGCCAGCGCTTGCTGCCCGCTTCCAGCTGCACCCGATGCGCACCGGGCGACACCAGCAGCGGCAGCGCCAAGGGCAGCACACCCACCACTGCTCCGTCGAGGAGGACGATGGCCCCGCGCAGTCCGGTCAGCCGCAGCTCGGCACTGTCGGGCAGGGCTTGTTGCAAGAGCTCATCGCCTTGCGTCCGCAGGGGCCCAGCGTAGCTCGGCGGGAGATCGGCCAGCGCGCGGCGGACGTGATCGCGGGCCTCCAAGCTGCGTCCCTCTTGCTTCAGCGCCAAGCCCAGCTGCAGGAGCAGCTCGGGCGTCGGCTTGCTGCGATACTGCTTGCGCAGCCCGTCGAGGCTTTTGTCATCGGGAGCTGCGGCGGCGGAGCGGACCGGCAGGAAGAGCGGCGTCCAAAACCAGCTCCACAGGAGCAGCGCGATTAGCAGCCGGCCCACAGACATTGCACGTTCCTATTCGAGGTTAGGCGTCACAAACGCTCACTCGTCGGACGGACATTCACCCGCCAGCGCGGTCGCGCCGGGACGGACCACCACGTTGACTTTCTTGCCACCCACAATCACGTCGTGCTTGCCGGCGGCCATCCACAGGGTGACTTCCGCGCACTTCGATTTTTTGATCTGCGGGATGATGACCTGACCCACTCGCGGCATAAGCGCGCCAAGTGCGGCCTTGGCCTCGGTGTGGAAGTCGACGCGGCCCGCGATCTCGGCCACTTTGGATGCGGCTTGTTGATACTCGGTCACCGCTTCACCCCAGCGCTCCTGCGCTTCGAACAGGCCGCCAAGCAGATAGCCCGCTTCGGCCTGTAGCGCGCGGCAGGGCACCGCCAGCTCGCCGGCAATTGCGCAGCTCGCCAGCGTCTTCTCGAAGAGTTTTTGGGCTCGGCGATAGTCGCGCTTGCTCAGGGCATCGCGGCCGGCTCGTAGGTTCTGCTCGGCCGGCGATTCGGGGAGCTCGAACAGCACGCTGCCCGCGCTGTTCACTTCCACGTCCTGCTGTCCTCCGACGTAGCGCAGGCGATGCGCGCCAGCTGAGAGCTTCACTGGACGCGCCGGTGTGCGCTGCCAGTTTCCTCCGTCGATGCGAAACAGGATGGGATTGGCGGCGGCCAGGCTGAGCTCACCGGGGGGCTTGCTCTCGGGCGCGGCCGGCGTCGGCGGGGTCGGCTTCGCATCGTCAGGGCTGAAGGTCCGCGAGGGAGCGGCCGGGGCGCGCTTAGGCGGCGGCGTCTTGGTCTCGCGGGTCTCGTGAAGAAGGCGAGACAGCAGCACCGCGGCGCGTGTGCGCACCATCGGCGACTGATCGCGGTTGAGGTGAGCCAGCAGAGCCAGCCGCGGCCCCAGGTCGACGGACTCTGAGAGCTCAGCAACGAGCTCGGCCGCGAGCCGGCGGACATACGGCTCGGCATCGTGTGCGGCCTCGGTCAAGAGCTTCATCGCTTCGTCTGGCGGTAGGCTCCCTGCCGTCTCGACAAAGGCCATGCGCTCCTCCACCGATTCGCTGCGATGTAGTCGCTCGATTACCGTCTGTCCCGCCAGCGATTCGCCGAGATTGCGTAGAGCGGCCTCGGAGCGCAGCCCAGGTGCTCCGCCCTGGCCTAGGCCTTCCCGCAGCACCGCGACGCCTCGCGCATCCTTGAGCTGCGCCAGCCGCTGCGCGGCTGCAAGCCGCACCGAAATCGCGGAGTCGCCAAGCAGGCTGGCCAGCAGATCGCGGTCGCTGACCGTCGCGTGCGCGAGCAGTCCGCGCAGGACGCGATCAGGCGAGCCCTTTAGCTTCTTGAGCTCTGCCCACTGAGCGGTGTCGCCCAGATGCGAAAGGCCGGCTTGCGCACCCGCGCGCTGCGTCTCATTCGTCGACTTGAGTAGACCTTGCAGCCACTTTTTGACATCGCTCGCCGTGCTGCCGCCTTGCAGGTAGGCCGACCGCGCGACCTGAACCACCGCTCGCAGGCTCGCCTCGCGGACCTCAGGCTGATCGTTCTTTAGTGCCACTTCCAGGAGCTTGAGGGCATCGCGGCTACTCGATCGGCTGATCACCTGGATTACGCGCGTGCGCACTTGGATCTTTTCATCCGAAAGGGCACGCGACAGCAGTGCGGTGGACTCGGACTCGGCGTTGCGATCGAGGAGCGGCACGGCAGAGTGGCGCGCCATCCAGTTGGGATCATTCATGCCGGCGCGGGCCCAGCGCAGATCCAGCTTGTTGCGCAGCAGCGGCAGGTTCCCCGTGAGCTTCAGGATCGCGCTCGCCACGGCGATGCGCAAAAGGGGCGAACGTTCGGCTTGTAGCTGGGTGGAGAGTCCTGGAAGGTCCGTGAGCTCGCCACACTCGGCCAGTGCAGAAATGGCCAGCTCGCGTTCACTTGGCAGCGCTGATTTCTGCGCGAGCACGCTGCGAAAAAGCGGCAGCCCGGAACGATCGTCGGGCGATGCCAGCAGCACCGCTGCTTTGAGCCGCATGCGGACGTCGTTTTGCGCCACCTGCTGCAGATAATTCAGGCCGGCCGGCTGCCCTAGCTTGGCCAGGCGCTCGGCCGCCGCGAGCGCTTTTTCGGCGGGGATCGTCGGCAGCAGGAAGCCGCGCAGCAGCTCGGTCGCCCGCGCACTGCCGGCTCGCGAGAGGCAGGTCAGCGCGTCTAGCTCCAAGAACTCGGGCAGCTGCTTCGCTGCGAGCTGCGCTGATAGCTGCACAATGGCAGGCGTGTTCTCGTGCTCGCACAGCAGCACCGCGCTGCGCATTGCCATCACCGCGTCCTTCGCTGCCATACGACGAGCAAAGTGCGCAGCCCCTTTTTCATCGCCAGAGAGCAGCAGGGCTTGCGCTGCCGCGTCGGTGATCTGCGGTGTTTGCGCGCGGCTAAAGACGTTCGACAGGATGGACACGCCGCTGTGCTCGCCGAGCTCGCCAATCGCCAGCAGGGCTGCGCTGCGCTCACGATCCGAGCCGTTGCCTTGGGCCACCGCCGCCAGAAGGGGAAGCGCGAGTGGCTCATGACTGGCGCCAATCGCGTTGATGGCCGCCAGGCGAACCTCGACCGCCGGGTCGCGAACATCCTCCCAAAGTCGCGCGGTGGCCAGCTCACGCATCTGCAGCAGCGCTTCCTCGCTGGGCAGCGCCGGACTGCGGCGATGCAAGAGCAGCCACGCTGCCGCGACCAGCAGCAGCAAAAGCCCGCAGGCCCCGGCCATAAGGGTCGGCCGGTGCAGCACGCGCTTCGGCAGCGGGGCTAGCTGATGCGTTGGGGCTGAGCTGAGGAGCAGTCCTGGCACCTTGCGGGTCACCAGGTTGAGGCCGTCGCTTGGGGCCTGTAGCTCGGCTAGCAGCGCCGCCTCGACCTCTTCCAGGCTGCGACAACGCTTGGTCGCTTTTTTCTCCAGCAGCCGCATCACCAGCTGCTCAAGCGCTTCGGAGATCTCGACCCCGGGGGCGGCCTCGCGCAGCGGCAGCGGTGTCTCGATCAAGTGCTGTGCCAGCAGGTCGACGCTGGTCTTGCCGTCGAAGACCGCGCGGCCGGTGAGCATCTTGTACAAGATGCAGCCAATCGCGTACTGGTCGGCGCGGCGATCGACTTTGGCACCGCGGATCTGTTCCGGCGCCATGTACCCCGGGGTGCCCAGCAGCGCCCCCGCCCGCGTCAGCTCGACCGCGGCCTCAGGCGTCAGGCGATCTTGCCCGGGCTCCTCCGCGTCGTCGGGTTCGCTGGGTTTTTCGGCCGCCGCCCGCGCCTGCTCCAGCATCAGCTGCGGCAGCAGAAGGGTCGTGCTATGGCCGCTCTCCTTCGCTCGCTTGGCGATGCCGAAGTCGATGATCTTGACCAGGTCCTGCACACCGCTCTGCTCGATGAGAAAGACATTGTCTGGTTTCAAGTCGCGGTGGACGATGCCCTTTTCGTGCACCGCCAAGATGCCGCGCACCAGCTGCAGCGCCACCATGCAGGCACGCTGCACGGTGAACGACTCTTGCTTCAGCGCATCGCTGAGCGTGCGGCCCTGCAGATACTCCATCACCAGGTACGAGCGACCGTCTGGCAGCGAGCCGAAGTCCGACAGGTACACGATGTTCGGATGGCGCACGCTGGAGGCCAGCTGAGCCTCCTGGACGAAGCGCTGCTCGAACTGCGGGTCACCGTCACTCTTGAGCAGCTTGATGGCGACCAAGGATCCCAGACCGGTGTGTCGTGCGACGTAGACCGTGCCCATGCCGCCTTCGCTGAGGCGCTTCACGATCTGATATTTCTCGCCGATGATCTGCCCGTTTTCCATGCTGGTGGTTCGCAGCACGGGACCGGCTGCACCGCTGTCGGTGCCGGGCTTCTGTCGTCGCTGTGTCGTGCGCTCGTACAGGCAGCGATGGACCTCGGACACGGGATAGTCTTGGCCACAGGTTGGGCAGTTAACCTGGGCTCCCCCCTTGCCGGAATCTTCTGCCATGCCGAGAGGGTCATCGTATCACGGAAGGCCCCTCGTCGACTGCTGGCGCTGACGCCTTCTTCAGCCCTCGCGCCGGCGTCGGGCCAGAGGGAGCCCGACCCCATCTGCCCGACGAGTCAAGGTGGCATGAGGGCAGCTCGTACCGGGATCGTTGCGAGCGCTGCCGTCATGGCAAGCGAGACCTGGGGCGGCAAGCGGACCAGACTTGCACACCGCGGCGCCGCCAGCGTTCCCATTGCTGCCCAAGTCTGGTTCCTATTTCATATCGACAGGGACGTAGCAGCCGCCTTGGCAGCGCAGGCTACCGCTCTGGGTTCCATCGCTGCACGGGCAGCAGCCGCAGGTCGCGGTGCAGCCGGTCGAGCACAGCGGGGGCGGGGCGCAGCCGACGTTGCTGCAGTCTTGTGTTGTCCCCAGATCGGCCGGTCGCTGGAAGCAGCCGCTCTTACAGACCGCGCCGCTCTTTACATCGCCGTCGAAGCAGTCGCAGTCGCAGCGGCTGGGCGCCTCGTCGCAGTAGCGCAGCCGGCAGCCGCCACACTCCTCCCCGAGGCTCTTGCAGGCGGTCAGGACTAAAAAGAACAGCAACAGGAGATCGCGTGTGCGCATGGCGGCGATGCAAAAGCAATCGGCATACCGCGAGCAGCCGACAGTAAAATTGCCCACTTAGCGCGCTCCGACTCTCAGATCTCTGAGAGCAGCGTAGACGCTGCGAGGCATGGGCCGACTCGGCGCGGGAACGTTCCTAGATGTGAAGGGGAGGAGCCCTGCGCCCGCTTGCAAGCGACGCTGTGGCGGCTTTATGGGCAGAGGCTGCGGTCGAGGAGAGCGGCGATCGCGCGCTCGATCTCTTCGACGATCTCGGCGCTGGGGATGCGGGCGAACAGGAAGGACACGGCCTGTCGCGGCACGGCTTCGGTCTCCGCGCTGATCTCGATTTCGTAGGGCCCCGGCGTTCCGGCGGGCAGCGCCAAAAGACCGTTTGGGCCGAGCACGAAGGGGGTTCGGCCGGAGAGCCACAGGCGCGGAATCTCGTCGCCACGCAAGCGCTGCCAGAAGGTCGGCGGCGGCGGCGTAGTTAGTCCCCACGCGTCGCTCTTTGCTCGGCAGAGCTCGGAGAGACCGGTCTGCAGGCCAGCATGGAGCGCGTCGATCTGTGACTGTGCGACGCGCTTCTGACGGCGCTCTTTGTCGCTTGTCGCAGGGCGATACACGGCCGAGACATCGAGGGTGAAGGAAAAGCGCTCACCGCGACCGCTCAGCCGATCGAGGCCAGAGCAAGCTGGGGGCTCGATCCAGGTGTCCTGGTTGGGTAGCTTGCCGCTCAAGAGGGTGCGATGCGCGATGTCCTTGGGGGCGGTGAGGACGCCCGTCTTGGCGTGGCTTACGAACTTGCCCACGCGGTGCTCGGACTGTCGCCAGCGCAGCGTCTGGGCCAGCAGCGGATCCGCGGTCTGCAGCGTCAGCTGATGATCGAACTGCGCCAGCGCCTCGACCGACTGGCCGTCGTGGATGTGCAGCGTTGGAAAGAAGATCGCGTCGGGCCGGCGCGAGGCGAAGGTGAAGGCCATCGGCTGAACCGTCTGCGTTGTCTGGCCGGTCTGTGCTGGGCTGGGCCGTCGGCCGGGCTTCAGCTGAAAGACCGCGAAGCCCCAGTCGGCGTACTCGTCGTGTAGTTCGGCGAGCGACGTCGGCAAGCGAAAGCGTGGATCGAGCCGGTCGAAGTCGTGCGCCTGCGGCACAAAGGACGCCACATAGTCGCCGACGTCATGCACAACCAGCTGCTGGGGCGCTGGCGCGGTTCGCACCGTCGCGGCAAGGACACCCGGGGGCGGCTTCGGCGGCGGAAAGCACTTCGCAAGATCGCTGAAGAAGGTGCGGTAGTGCGACAGGTTCAGAAACTCGACGCCGTCGACCTCGTTGTTCCCCTCGCGGGCGACCGGCAGCGGCAGGATCATCGCCAGCTCTTCGCTGAACGACAGGGTCATGGAATAGACCAGAGCTTGCCGCGGACCGCCGTCCAGGCGACGTGCAAAAATCTGCGTGGCTCCGACGCTTGACACGGCGCGTGAGAAGCAGCACATGGCTATACGGTACCGGGTTTCGATGCGTTCTTGCGGGCTCGGGCGGAGGGGAGGCGCAGCCGAGTCAGTCCCGCCAAGCCGAGAGCCGAAAGGCAGATGAGGACGGGAAAGACCTCGACCAGCATGCGCTGCGACAGACCGAGCGGCACCGCCAGGACCAGACCCGCACAGCGCGCGACGATGGCGAGCAAGAGCACACCGACTGCTGCGTGGCGCCGCACGCCCAGCGCACCGAGCAGGGCCAGGCCGTACAAGGCCAGATCCCAGTAGCGAACCAGGTGGCGATGGCGCGGCAGTCCGAGCAGCGGTGAGTGCATCGACAGCTCGCGATTGGGCACCGATTCGAAGAGCGCGGCCATGCGTCGCAGCGGCAGCCAGACGAAGGTGCGCAGCGGGGCGCGGCGCGTTCGCTGGGCGGCAAGCTGGCGGAAGCCGGCGTCGACCTCGGGGCTTAGGCGTTCGCGGTCGTAGCGGTCGATGAGTGCGCTCAGCTCGGCGCGCTCGGCGTCCGAGTCCACCATCTGCGGCAGCAGGCCCATGGGTCGCCATGGACGCTCGAACGCGAACAGCGGATCGAGGAAGCTCTCGTCGGGCGTGGCGCGGGCAAAGCTGCGCGCCCAGTCGAGGACACCGGTCGGCAGCGGTCGTTGGCCGTCGGCGGTACGCCACTGCCACGCCGCTGGGTAGGGGCGACCAAACTGCAGCAGGTTGCGGATTGGCCAGGGGGCAAAGATCAACGCAGCGACCAGTCCGAAGGCGGCGATGGCCTGGCTGCGCCGCGTTGGTACGCGCCACAGGGCGAAGAGCACTGCCGGCAGCAACATCAGCGCATCAGCGCGCACCAGCTGAGCCGCACCCGCGACGAGGCCAGCCAGGCCAGCGAACAGGACGCCCCGCTCACGAGTGGCTCGCAGGGCGAGGTAAATCTCCAGCGTGCCGAGGAAGGTGGCCAGGGTCTCGGTCAGTGCGTGACTGGCCAGGATGAAAAGAAGCGGCGAGGCGATCACCAGGCTGGCGCCCAAAAGCGCGATGGCGAACGAGGCGCGCAGACCGCGCAAGATCAGGAAGGCCAAGAGCGCTGTTCCCACGTCGAGCAGGGCCTGCATGCGCGTGGTGCGAACGAGGTGAGTTTCGAGATCGACCGGGGCCTGCCGCACGGCAACAAAAGCGAGGAACAGCGGATAGCCAGGCAGGCGCGTGAAGCTGGGCGGGGCCGGCGGCGGGCCGTAGGCGAAGCGACCGGCCGCGGCCAGCTGCTGCGACAGCGCGAAGTACTGGCGGCCATCGACGGCGGGCACGTGGTAACCGCGGGCCAGCTGCAGGCGGAATAGCGCGCCTAGCGACAGCAAAAGGATCAGCACTAGGCCGGCCAGAAGCCGGCGGGTCGTGACGGGCCGGGGGACAGCCGGTAGCGAGGCAGGGGAGGATGGCGCTTCGGGGGCCATGGCAGATTCGTGGGCTCGACGGCGACTCAGCGGCCCGGCTTTTTTTCGGCCGGACGCGGCGCTCGCTGCAGGCGAAAGCCATCGGCGCGGGCGCCACGACCCTGGGCGTACTCGATGAGCCCAAGTCCGCGCTGGAAGACCAGGGTCGTAAAGTGACCGGATGGGTGGCGGTAGCGATAGGTGCAGCGACTGCCGACGACGCGGAGCTCTTCTTGCGCACCACGCTCGCCACGCAGCAGGCGCCGTCCGCGATCGATGGCGCGCAGGTCAGAGGCGGCGCTTGGTGGGGCCTGCGGCTGCGCCTGGAGGCGAGCCAGCGTCGTCGGCCAGTCCTCGCTCGCGAGGCTGACAAGCTCGCTCTCGGTGGCCAAGAGCAAGAGCGGCGCGATGGCACGCGGCATCGCCGATGGGGCGGGCAACGAGACGAACTCCAGCCGATAGACGCTACCGTAGGGCAGCACCGCGACGCGGGTGGTGGTCAGTCGGGCTCGCAGGGGGCGCTCGCCGCCATCGATATCATCGCCCCACTCGCTGCCTTGTAGCTCGACGCTGACGGGCTGGTCATCGGGAGCCTGCAGGTAGGGGTTCGCGGCTTGCGCTGAGCCGAGGCCGACCAGCATTCCCAGCAGCCACAGCGGCAACCACAGAGGCAACCACGGACGCCGCCAGAGCTGACGCCACCGTCGGGCGGACGGACCAGCCCAGAGAGCGAGAGAAGACCGGCGAGCGAGCACGGCGCACATCTCTAGCTATGTACACCGTCGAGGCCCGTGGGTGGGCGGCTTTTTGGGGGCCGGCGCGCGCGGCAGGCGAGGGAGAGCGATCGCGCAGGGTGTCACGTTTTTTTCGCCGCGATCGCCGTACACTAGGGCCGATGGGCGACGGAGCTCGTCGCGAGCTTTATCGCGACCGCTACATCAGCGTGCACCTAGAGCGCGAGGGTCAGCTGTTGCGACTTGCGCGCACGGCCACGCCCTATGCCGACTTGCAGGCGGTGCGTGATTCCTTCGCCGGGGTCATCGCCGCGTTCGATCGGGTGGGCCGGAAGGGGCGGACGATGCTGTTTGATACCCGTGCCCCCATCGGTCGCAACGATCCCGAGTTCGAGCAGGTCATGGCCGGCCTGCGGCCCCGCATCGATGCCGGCTTCCTGCGCATCGGCGTGCTGGTGCGCAGCGCGGTCGGTGCCCTGCAGCTTCGGCGCTGGGTCAGCAGCGACGGGGTCGAGCGCATCGTGGCCACCGATGAAGACGAGCTCCTGCGGATCCTGTTTCCGTCCGGCCCAGGCTGAGCGCCGTGCAAACGTGGGCGGGCGACGAGCGCCGGAATTTGCCAGCCAGCGACGGCTCACAGGGACTAATATGAGCACTCGGTGAAGCTGTTATTCGAAAACGATCTGTTTCGGATCGAGCACGATGCGGCGGCACAGCTGGTGATCACGCGTCGCCAACCTAGGCCCCTGGATCAGGCAATGACCGACGAGACGATGCGCCAGGTCCTGCACATCTTGCGACCGCTGCGGGGGCAGCGTCTGCTGACGGACCTGCGCGCAACCGTCGGCAACAACTCGCCGCTGCACGAAGAAAAAGCCCAGCGGCTGCGTCGCCACTTAACCGAGCTGTTCCCGGTGCAGGCGACCTTGGTGGCCTCGGCGGTGGGGCGCCTGCAGGTGCTGCGCATGGCGCGCGAGCGCGGCGAGACCCACCAGGCCTTTCTCGACGAAGCCGAGGCCATCGCCCACCTGCTCGCGCAGCCCCTGTGAGCGCGACGCGCTACTTGAGCTTGAGGGCGGCGGCTTCCTGTTCCGGCTTGAGGCCGGCGCGCAGCTTGGCTTGCCGCTCGGGCGGCAGGGTGTCCCACCAGGCCAGCGTGTCGCTCACCGTCGTCTGCAGCGGGCGGAAACTGAGGCCTTTTTTGCGGGCCCGGGCGTGGCTGACCTGGGCCATGCCGATCTCGCTCGGCGGGATCCAGATGGGCACGTGATCGATGACGCCCGCCTGCTTGAGCTTCTCGGCCGAGATCCACACGAGGCGGGCATCCGACTTGGTGACGCGCCGGCTGGTGTTGAGGAGCTCGCCCATCGTCAGCTTGTCGGCTGGGCCAACGGCGTTGTAGACGCCGCTCTCGCGAGCCAGGGTCATGCCGACCATCCAGTTACCTAGGTCACGGACATCGATGACTTGGATGAGATCGTTCTCGCTCCCCGGCGCAAGCATCTCGCCGCCTTTTCTGACGCGCAGCGGCCACGAGGTGAAGCGATCCGTGGGATCGCGCGGACCGACGATGTAGCCCGGCCGCACCACCAGCGCCGCACCGGGGAAGGCGGCCTGCGCGGCCTGCTCGCACAGCACCTTGAGTCCGCCGTAGCTGCCCTCGGTGATCTTTTCGATCGTCGGATCGGCAAGCGTCGCCAGGGGCGAGTCTTCGTGCAGCGGCACGCTCATGTCTTTGTAGACCGATACGGACGAAACGAAGACGTAGTGCTTGGCCTTGCCCTTGAGCGCTGCGGTCAGGTTGCGGATCTGGCGCGGGAAGTAGCCGGAGGTATCGATGACCGAGTCGAAGCTCTTGCCTTCAAACAGGCTGGTCAGCGCGGCGATGTCGGCGTTGCGGTCGCCGTGGATCTTTTCGATGTCGGGGAACAGGCCGGGGTTGGTCTTGCCGCGGTTAAACAGCGTGATGTGGACGCCGCGCCGCTGTGCCTCTTCGACAATCGCTGGGCCGACGAAGCTGGTGCCTCCGATGATCAGCCAGCGCGCAGTGGGGCCAGCCTTTTGGGGGCCGGCGGCGGCGGTTTTGCTCAGCAAAGGTCCGGTGATCGCGGCGGCAGCGGCGGTGGCGAGAAATTCTCGACGGGATGGCATGGGGTCGCTCCTTGCGTGGGGAAAAGAAACGGAGTGGACGATGGCTGCGGCGTAGGCTGGCTGCGTCGCGACCGGGGTTAGCGCTGGCTCATGCGCAGGATGTGGACGGCGGCGCGCAGCGGGGCATCTAGGCGCAGCCGCTCTTCATCGCCCGGCATGTGCTGCACGCGAGAGAGCTGTCGCTCGTAGCCCTGGCCGTCGGGCAGGCTCAGGCTGACCTCGATATCGGGCGTCAGGCCGCGTCCCTCGATGGGCTTTCCGCTGGGCAAAAGGAAGTGGCTGGCGGTGTATTTGTAGGCGTAGCCATTGGGCAGCTCCTCGACGCGCTGCACGGTGCCCTTGCCGTAGGTGCGGCCGCCGATGAGGTGGGCGCCGATGCCCTCGTGCAGTGCACCCGCCAGGAGCTCAGCACTCGACGCGGTCTCGTGATCGATAAGCAGGGCGATGGGGGGAGAGTTAACGGCGCCGCTCGCTCGGCTGATCAGGGTCTCGCGCGTGCCGCCGCGATGGGTGAGCTGCGTGATCGGGGTGCCGGCTTTTAAGAACAGCTCGGCGCTGCTCAGCGCGCGTTCGGCGTC
>CALFYE010000410.1 GCA_937952145.1 uncultured Myxococcales bacterium | reverse complement strand
CGGTACACAGCGTCGAAACCAAGCGCGAGATGCTCGGTCTGCACGAAGAGATTCTTGTGGCACTAAGAAAATGGCAATTCCCTCGGCACCAAGAGGGGATATTGAGTTGTAAGCACGAAATAATTCAGTATCAAATTCAGTAATTATTGATTGATTTTGTCTGTAATCGCAGAAACACAAAAAACCTATTAACTCATCAAGGAAAACAACAAGAGGACGCGATGGAAAAAGAAAAACAGCAATCAGCGAAGGCCCTGCGCAACCGTGGCGGGGCTATCGAACACACCGCTCAGCCGGCGGCCGGCGTAGTCGCAGTGTCCCTGGACGAGATGCCCACCGTACCAACGGCGCCCCCCGCCGACGCGGCGCCCCCCCCCCGGCAGCCAGAGCAGGACAAGAAGCCGCCACCACCGCCGATCATCCGCGGCTTCCAGCCGCTGACCCACACGCGGGGGCACCGGGAGTAAAGCGGGGCCCAAGCGGTGGTGCTCTCGCCTGGCACCCAACTTGGCGACCCGCCGCCCCGCGGACTAAAGACTGCGCCCGATGTACAGCAGAACCTGGCCACCGAGCCAAACGATGAGCAGATCCAGCTTGCCATCGCCGGTCAGCTCAACCGCCGCCAGCGACCCGGCATAGTCGAGGCTGCGTGCCAAGGACGCAAACACCCCGCCCGGGAATCCGTAGAGCAGGACCGTACTGCCGGCCCCCCGCACCCCGTCGAAACCACCAGGTCCGCACGCCCATCGCCCGTGACGTCGCAGACCAAGAGCCGCGGCGTCTCGCTTAGATTGGTCATCCCCAGGCTGCTGCAAAAGCGCCCATCCGCCCCCCGGAGAAGGCCATCGGGCTAAACGGCGACATGGAGCCCATTGACGAGGTCAGCACCAACAAGTCGGCGCGGCCATCCCGATTCACATCGACCGCCCCGAACGGCCTGCAGCCCGTAGGCGGGCCGCCCGGGCTCACCCGAGCCCGCAGACCGCCAAGCTGGGTGCGGTCATCAAAGAGCGTCAGGACCTCGCTGCGCTCGCTCTGGCGACCGTCGGGATTCACGACCTTGACCGCCACCGGACTTGCGGCATAGCTGCAGCGGGGTAGCTGCAGCTAGATCCGGCTCAACGACAGCACCGACGTTTAGGCCACCGGCTGACCGGCGACAATGAACTGCACGCCCGGCACAAAGCCGCGGCCGTTGAGGGTCAGGTTGGCCCCCCAAGTTCGAGGCCAGGGGCGGGGACACTGCAGTCACCCGCGGATTCAGCGCGGCCTGCGCGCTCAGCGATGTCGGGGCGGCACTCCCGACCTCGTCGCCCGATTCGACCCGTGCATCAGGTTGGCAAGCGGGCGCGAGGCTCAGACCGCCCAGCGCCCAGAGACCACAAACCGTGGTGTTCATGGTCAGACTCCCTCGATGGCAGCCGCCGACATAGCACGGTTCTTTCGACTCCCCGCGGGGGGAGAACTCGGAGGCCCGAAGGCGTCGGAAGCAGGTCGCGGCAGGGAAGGTAGGGCGCGAGCGGAGTCCTATTCTGGACAGTCGGTGCGGAAGATGAATACTGCCGGTCCCTTGGGATCAGCGCCCTCCTGACGGCTGTCGGGGCCGTACAGCTTGACCCGCATGGGAATGATCCACGGCGGCTCGAACAGCGTGTCGATCTTCTGATGATCGGCCACGGCACCGCTCTCGCGAAGCTGTTCTTCCAACGCCTGACGGGCGGCCTCCGCGCGACCTTGCGCACCTTCGCCATCGGCGATGATGAGGAAGCGGGTGAAGGACAGCCGGTTCTCTTCAGCAAAGGTGCGCAGCCGGTCTTTGCGATAGTCCGAGGGCTTGCCGTTATCGAGGTACAGCACCTCGTGCCGCAACGCCATCAGCTTGCCGCCCATATTCTGCTCGTTCAGTTCGCGATCCTTCTGCCGTGCACCGCCGCGGCCAGGGCGGGCCACCGGGTTCGGGGACAGAAGCTCACTTGCAGCAACCGCCAGTGGCACTTTCAGCTTGACCTCATCGCACATCGGCACGGTCTGTTTCGAGGCGGACTCCTCTGCGCTGCACATCGCCCGCGCCTCGTTAAGCAGGGTCTTTAGCTGCGGACCGCAGACAAACAGCGTCAGGGCCTTCTCCAGTCGCTCGATGCGACTGAACGCTTCGGGCAAGCCGTTGGCCTCGGTCGAGCCCCGGCTCGCCGACTGGGTATGTTGGGTGGTTGGGGCGATCACCGGCGGTGGGCTCAAGGGCTGACAAGCCGCAAGGAAGCTCAGCGACAATCCGAGCAAGGCCATGGGGCGAGGGAATCGAGGGTTCGCGATACGACAGGATGCGATCAGTGTGGACATGGTCTGCGCTCCTCTTCTGCGCCAACAAAGAAACAGGCGGTTTCGTTTTCGGGCTGTTGCAGAATGCCGTTTAGACAGTGTTCCAACACAACCCGCGATTTGAACTTATTAATCCAGGCCGATGTCACTAATCGCCAGCTACTCCTTGCTGTCCAACATAGTTCCATCGGACTCACCCGCGATAAGGCCTGTCGGTCTTCGCGGCTAATATGCTGTTCTGCACATTCCACAGCATGTTTATCCGCCGGAGTCACCGCGACCAAGTTCTGAAACTTAAGCGGGTATCGTGGGGCGGCCCGACTGGCACAGCGGGCAGGGGGCGCGGGCTCCGCCTTCGCAGGGGCCGGCGTGCCCCCATCCGGTCGCGGCGCAGAGTACCCCAGATCGAGGCTCGGGGGCAGGGACAGCCCCAGGTCGGCGACGCTCGCCGCATCGGGGACCGAGCCCCCATCAAGCGGCACCAGGCCAAGGTCCGCTTCAGCCGGCTTGGCCGGGGGGGATGAGGCCGCGCTCCGCAGGTGACCCACGACCCAAACTGACCGTTCGCCCGGGGCAGCCAACGCCGCAAGGAGCAGCGGTAGCAGCACCAGGGCAGCCCGCCACTTCAAGCGACCGACGCGCCGGACCGGCAGCGTCTGGCCGGCCGTGGCCCCAGGCGTTGTCGCCGTCACGCCCGGCTTCTCGGCAGGACCCGCGGCGGCCGGTTTACTGACCGGACTCTCCGGGCCGGTGTGCAGGGCCGCCGGCACGACAATCGGCACCGAGGACAGAGCCCCCGGCAGTGGCAGCAGAGCCACCACCGAGCGCCCCGGGCGAGAGCCACCGCCGGGGCTCGCCACCCCCTGCGCAGACCTGGCGGCCGGCGCCCCGCCTTCACTCGCGTCCCCAGCGCGGACCTCACTTTCCGATCCAGCCACCCCAACCGGCCGCACCGCAAGCTTTTCGGTGTGCTCCGGGATCTCAATCGCTTCGACGGGCACCGACGCCGCCGCCAGAACGACACGCAGGAAGTCAGCCAGCGACTGGTAGCGCTCATCGGGTGACTTGCGAAGGGCTCGCATCACGACCGCGTTCATCGCCGCATCGGCCAGGGGCTCGGGCTCCTCGTGCATCACACGAAAGAGCGTGCTCATCGCCGGCTCACCCGAGCGATAGAAGGCCGGGCGGCCGCTCAGCATCTCGTACAGCACCAGTCCCAGCGCGAACTGATCGGTCCGCGGCCCCACCGGTCCCAGATCCCCGCGCGCTTGCTCTGGCGCCATATAGGCCGGGGTGCCCATCAGCACCAGATTATTGGTAACTAGCGCGGAACCGGGCCGACTGCACTTAGCAATGCCGAAATCCAAGACCTTGATAAAGTGTGGAATGACACCGTTCTTACACAGAAACAGGTTGGCCGGCTTCAAGTCGCGATGGACGATGCCATGGCTGTGTACGACTTCTAGTGCATTGATCGTCTGGGCAAAGATGCTAATCGCGACATGCTGCGGCAGCGCGCCACGTCGCTTGAGCACCTGCGCCAGGTCTTCGCCGGACAGAAGCTCCATCACCAGGTAGGGCAGACGCTCGTCCTCGGTCACGTTCCAGTCGAAGACCACCACCAGGTTCGGGTGGTTCAGCGAGGCCAGCGTCTCGGCCTCGCTGCGAAAGCGCAGCATGTCGTCGTTGGCAGCACTGACCGGGGCCGTCAGCACCTTCAGCGCCAAGCGGCGAGGCAGGCGCGTATGTTCCACCTCCAGCACGATCCCCATGCCGCCACGTCCCAACACCCGCACGACCCGGTAGTTGCCGTGAAAGACATAGCCGACCTCAAAAGCCCCATGGCGCCCCATCGCGTGCTCCTCTGCAAGGAAGAAATCCCCGGTTTTCCGAATTGCGACTGCTGACTCTATAAATCAATGCAAAATTTTGCGCTTCAATGTTTCTCTCTTCGTGGGGGGCTCTTTCGATGATGACCCGCCCGCTCGCCGATTCCCCCTTTGGGGGTGCGCCGTCACCGGCCTGGCCGCAAGGGTGCCCAGCCCGCGGACTGCCCGCCGGAGCGCCGTCAGGGCGCTCGCTCCTTGGGTGCTGGGCGTCGGTCTGGCCAGGCGATCGACAGAACCGCGGCGATGCCCGTCACCGCCGAGACCAGCATCATGGGAATGAACAGCGGCCGGGTATCGTAGGCGCAGGTGTTCGTCCAGCCCGGCGACGAACAGACGCCAGGACCGATGTCGCCCTGCTTGGCGGCCCCGCCGACCCCGATGGCCAGGCTCAGCGCCGACAGCGCGCCAAACCCCATCGCAAGTCCGAGGCGCAACCGCGGCAGGCTCGCCCGTGGCGCTCGGGCACCGAGGGCGTCGCTGCTCCCTAAGTCGCTATCGCCGATGTGCGAGCGGAGCAGCGACTCGCTGGTCTGCGTCAGGCTCTGCCACAGATTCTGGGCCCCCCAGTCGGCGTGGACCTGATGAAGCTGGTTGCTGCCGACATCAAACAGCCAGACTGCGGTGCGGCGACCGGACTCATGGATGCGCGCCAGCAGCACGCGTCCAGCGCCCATCCGCTGGGCCAGCGTGCGTAGGCACGGCAGGCGACCGCAGGCGCCCAGATCCACCGGGATGGCGCTCGCCGGGACCACCGGGATGCTGCGCCCCGACAGCCAGTCAATGAGCAGCCCCCGCAGCCGATCGTCCGACCGATGGCCAAGCTCTACATGCAAGACCAGCACGCGCGTAAGCGGTGCGGGTGGCGGCGAGCTACTCTCGGCGTGGGCCGCCAGGGAGAACCGACTCAGGAGCAGGAAGGCCAGCACCGCCCCCCAGACGGCCCTTCGCAGCCCCCCCCCGTGATGTAGCCAACGACCCAGCGGCCACCGAGGCCGCGCGCCCTCCAGAGTCCTGTAGCGCATCCCTCCTCCTTGGCAAAAATCCCGAAGCCCAGCATCGACGTGCCCGCGATCCCCGACCGGCCTGCGCCCCGCGTGGCCCTGTCCGCCACCGCGCGCTAGCGTCGCTTGGCGGCTGAATCGGCCCGCCGTAGCGGGCTTAATGGAACAAGCACTTGATAGTTGTCTTTACGGATATCGGAGGCCGAAATCCGCAGTCCGTGATACTTCGCCTTAGTCATCAGCAACATGGTCTGGTCCTTCGTTAGCTCCTCTTTCTTAAGGACACAGGGCGTTGCCGCACAGCGAGGCCGCAGGAGGGTATCCAGCAAGTCATCGCCGGAGTTCCATAGATACACACTGGCCCCCTCGGGATCGGAGTGAACGGTGAACGTCTCACCGCTCTGCGGCCCTTCCTTCTCCGTTGGGTCTTTTGGCCCTTCGAGCGACTCCGTCGAAGGGACGAGCAGCGCCAGCGCCCCCAAGCCCAGCAGACTAAACAGCGTGAAGCCAATCGCCCAGCGACGCGTGCGCTGCCGTCGCCACGGCAGGAGATCATGATGCGAGACAACAGCGCCGCCCGCCACACTCGACAGAGATACCGAGTCCGGGGCCAAGACCCCGTCAATAAGGGTCTGGATACCGCTGCCGCTGCGCTCGCCGGGAGAGCTCCGCTGCGCCAAGAACACCCGGAGAATGCTGTCGAGCGACTCCAGCACCTTGGCCATGTCGGGGCGGTCGTCGGGATTCTTGCGCAGCATGCTGTCCACAAGTTCAGAAAAGGCAGCCGGCACCCAGGGCTCGACCGTACTGAGCGGCGTCGGCTTCTGCGTCATGTGCTGGTCCATTAGCTGAGCCAGAAACTCCGCCGTAAACGGTGGACGACCGCTGATTAGCTCATAAAAGATGACTCCACAGGCATAAACGTCGGTCTTGGGATGCACCATGCCGTTGGCATGCCATTGCTCGGGTGACATATAGGCCGGCGTGCCCAGGACAGTGCCCTTCATCGTCGGCTCAAACGGCGGAGCCCAGGGTACGGATTGGCCAGTTTGGGTCTGATCCGAGGCGGTGTATTTGGCAATTCCGAAGTCCATCACTTTGACGCGATAACCGCCAGATACGCAGGCATCGCGGACGACAAAGATATTGTCGGGCTTGAGATCGCGGTGAACAACACCTTGCTGATGAATCAAGCACAGGGTCTGCGCCAGCTGGCGAGTTAGACGCAGGACGTTCAGCACCACGGTCGGACTGGGCGTCGCTCGAAGCGAGCCACGCAACCCGGGCAGGCGCCGCTCGCGCTTACCGAATAGGCGATGCCGATAGCTGTTGATCGACTCACCATCGATATAATCCATGACCAAGAACGGAACCCCGCGCGAAGTCCGTCCCAGGTGATGGACAGCCACCACCCCGTCAATATCAAGACGGTTGGTCTTCTGCCCTTCGGCAATAAATCGCGAGACAATCTGAGGATTGCCCATATAGTGCGGCTGCAGCATCTTGATGGCATACTTTCGCCCCAAGTTTTCGTGAATCGCCTCATAGACGATTCCCATCCCGCCGCTGGCAATTTTGCGCTTTATCCGATATCCATCTACGATCTCACCGATCATGACGTCCAAGTCGACGACATTTTGGCTTTCTGCCTGCATCGTTTTGCTCATGATTCATCTCTGCAGTCGGCACGGCCCCCGCCCACTGCCCGTGGAAAAACGATTTCGACATCCCCACACTCAAGGCGGGCGTTTACCGGATCCGCTCAGCGGGTTACCTCAGCTCACCTATCGCATGAACGAGTGCATACGGAATCGATAGCCGGCGGAGACCTCTCAGCGCTTTCTAATTTCTATCGCAAATAGCATGCCACGCTCATCATCCCCTCCTGTCCCGACCATCCGAGGGAAACACCAGATCGCGCCAGGCCCCGGCCACAATCGGATAGGCAAGCAAAGTTTAAATTGGCAAGTTGCTTGTGCGGGGGCAGTCCCTGGCGGACGGGGGGGTTATCGGTGCTGTTCGGATAGCTGAGACGTCGCAATTCGCCGGCCCGGGGACGCGTCGCGGGGGGCCCCGCCTCGCCCATTTGCAGACGAGCCCTGGGGCAGCGAACCGTCGTTCTGCATCTCCGCCAGTATCGTGGCATGCATCGGACGCTGCGGTTTGGGCGGCTTCTTCCTAAGTCCCTTGTCATCCGCCGGCCGGCTTGCCGTCGCCGAGGGGGCAGAAGGCGACTGGAGGGTGGACAGCGACACGGGCCCACTGGTCCTCTCTGCGCCCTGACTGGTCTCGCCGCTGGCTCGCGGCACTGCAGTGGTCGCAGAGGGAGGAGACGTGGGCATCCCCTGCGGGGTCGCCAGCGAGCTTTCCTCGGTCCGCGCCGCCGCAGCCGACCGCATGCTGGGAAACGAGCTTGCCCGCTTCGCGTTCATCTCGGCAGAGCTCAGATGAAGTCCCAGACACAGGGTCAGCATGGCCTGCAGCCCATGCAGGCCATAGTTCAGGCCCGGGTGCAGCAAACGGGACGGCGACCGCTTGCGGACAATGGCCGGCATCTCGGCGCTCGGCGCTGCCACGGGCATCGCTTGGGTCAGCAGCCCCTCGGGTTCGGCCGATGTGCCAGGCAGGAGCCGCGTCGCCGGCCCATCGGTGTCGACCAGAATGCTCTCGTAGGCGGGCTCGCTGGAACGTTCCACGAGAATCCGGCAGGTCTCGGGTGAGACGTCCGGCTCGGGAGGACGGGGGCGGATGGCGGTATCGCCACTAAACAGTGAGAACGGATTTAGGGGCCGGCCGGTAGCGGCCCAGACAAAGTCGCGGATGCTCAAGAAACGGTCGTGCTTCTCCTTGGACATCGCCCGCATGAGGGCCTGCTCGACATACTCCGGAACCTCCGGTACCAGCTCGCGCAGTGGCCGCGGTGTTCCCGAGACGATCTCGCGCCCCAGCCGCAGCGTGTCGAGCTGGTGATCGAACGGCAGCTGTCCCGAGAGCAGTCGATAGGTCAGCACGGCCAGCGCCCACTGGTCCGCCCGCTGGTCAACCTGCGAGCTGACCCCCGTCCAAGACTCCGGAGCGAGATATTCCGGAGTTCCGATCAGCATGCCATCCGAGCCGCGATTAACATGCCGCTCCTCTAGGAACTTGGCCAGTCCGAAATCGATGACTTTGACGCGCAGCGACTCGTCAAAGCCGCCGGCGGCCGACTTGAGCAGGAAGATGTTTCGCGGCTTGATGTCGCGATGGACGATTCCGACTTGATGGACCGCGTGCAACGCGCTGCCAATCTGCGAGAGGATGTCCTGAGTCTGTGACAGGGACAGGCGCTGACGCTCACCTAGGATCTCATCCAGGTCTTGCCCACACAGGAGTTCCATCACCAAGAACAGCGAGCCATCCTCGGTGATCCCCTGGTCAAAGATCTCAACAATGTTGGGATGGAAGATCTGTCGCACCAGCCTGCCTTCATCGGCAAAGCGACGTGCAGCCGCGGCGCGAACTTCGCTGTCCACGCGCAGCACTTTGATGGCGCAGGCTGCCGATCGTGACAGATCCCAGGCCCGGTACACCGCTCCCATCGCGCCGCGGCCCAGGAGCGCATCGATGCGATAGCGACCGCCTAGCTGCGTGCCTAACCACGGATCATGTTCCTCTGAAACCAGCTCTAGCGTGTTCATCGTCGACCACCTTTGGTCGCGCGGTAAAGCAATGGATATGCCAGCGCAGGAAGGTACACTCAGCGACGGAGGTTTGGGGGTAGGAAGGCTCTGGAGGGGCCCAACGCAAAGCGCCATTGGCAAGCCCATCTCACATTGCAAGGCCAAGCTGCGATCGCGGCTGGCGACCCCATCCTGCACCGCCCATTACATCGCCACGTTGCGAAAAAAGAGGAGGTTCTTGTCCGTCTCGACAATCAGGTCTGGGAAGCCGTCGGCATTCAGGTCTTCGAGGACCAACCGCTGCACCTTTTCTGGCCCCATCACGGTAGCCACATCCAACGGCCAGACGGCAAAGTCATGGACCGTTTGACCGGGCCCCCGCCCGAGGTAGGACATCACCCGGATTTTGCCATTCCGCATGGTGAGCAGGTCAGGCAGTTTATCACCATTGATATCGCTGATATCCGCCGCCACGATAGGC
>CALFYE010000409.1 GCA_937952145.1 uncultured Myxococcales bacterium | reverse complement strand
ATTTGCGGCAGGGGCGGCGTTCCGCATCGCAAAAGGTCCTTGGTCCGTCATGTTTTGCGACGCACCCTACCGCGTACCGATCCGCAAAGACCACTAGGCGTGGGCCGTAGAGAGACCTTTTTTCGGGACGCTTGCGGCACGACAAAAAAGCGTCGCAGGGAAGGGGGGCCCCGCTCCGAGAGCTACCGCGTCAGCGTCAGCCCCAGCCCATACGTCAGCCCCATCACCACCGGCAGCAAGACAAAAAACGTGATCACCGTGTACCGCATCACGTCCCGAGCCCGCAGTCCAAAGATCCCCAGCACCGGCAGCATCCAAAACGGCTGCACCAGGTTCGCCAGCGCTTCCCCCAGGTCGTACACCGCCACCATCCAGCCCGCGTGAACGTGCAGTCGCGACGCGGCCTCCAGCACGTACGGCGCTTCGATCAGCCACTTCGAGCCCCCCGACGGCACAAAGATCCCAAGCACCAGCGAGTACAGCCCCACCAGCGGCGGCAGCGTCCCCTGACTCGCTGCCCCCACAAACAGCCCCGCGATCCGTTCGTTGAGGTGCGCGCTCGCCAGCACCCCCGCGATTCCCCCGTAGAACGGAAACTGCAAGATCACGCCCCACACCGCTGGCGTGGCCGCCGCAAAGGCCTGCTGCAAGCGGGCCGGTGTGCGATGCAGCGCCATCCCCAGCATAAGCAGGATCAAGATCACCGTATTTAGCGTGATGGCCTCGATGACGCGCGGGGCCGTCGCGAAGTGCAGGGCGAGATACCCGATCCCCAGCACCACAATGAGGCTGCTCAGAACCGGGTGGTGCTCCAGAATTTCGCCGGGTCGCGACGCGCCGGGGAGGGCGCCGCCGGTCGGTTCATGAGTCGGCAGCGTGATCCCCAGGTCCTCCGCCGAGCGAGCCTGCCCCCCGGTGGGCATCAGCCAGATCATCGTCCCCGTCACCACCAGCGTCTCGACCAGCACCGACACCAGCGACTGCCACAAGAAGATCGTATGCGACAGCGGCAGCAGCGCCGCGCCCGGCACCATCTGTGGGACCGCCCCCTCTGCCCCACAGGTCTCTCGTCCACAGCGAAGGATGTGGCCCAGCGAATCGGGGATCGCACCCGGCGTCGCCATCTGCAGCGCCGCCGATCCCGACAGCCCCTGCGCCCAGATGCTGCCCAGACCCAAGAAGCTGGCGGCCGCCAGGGCGCGATAGTCCACCTTCTCGCCGCGTTCGGCGAACCGCGTCGCCACCGCCCGGGCCAGAAGCGCCGAGAAGACCAGCGAGAACCCCCAGTTCAGCCACGATGACAAGAGCGCCAGGACCGTCACGAAAGCCACCGCACTGCGCGGCGAGCGGGGCAGGCTGGACAGCCGCCAGAGCAGGCGCGACACCCCCGGGGCGCTAGCGACGACATGGCCGGTGATGATGACCATCGCCATCTGCAGGGTGAAGGCGAGCAGCGACGAAAATCCCTTGCCCCAGGCGGCGAGCAGCGGCGCCATCCTCCCCCCGGTGCTAAACAGCCCGGCTCCAAACACCAGAAAGGTGGCGAGCAGGGCGAAGACAAAGGCGTCGGGTAGGTAGTGCTCTAGCCAAGCGATCGGGCCGAGAGCCCACTGCCCTGGCGAAGCGGACTCGTGGGAGGGCGCGGCCGACGCCGGCGGGGACTGCGAGTGAGGAGGGAGCGGCTCAGCCATAACGGCAAACTTTGCCTCCGTTTACCCCCGTTCACAACGTTCTTTATGTAGCTGAACACACCAATACTTAAAATAATAGGATTGAGTCTTATTTTGATGGGTAAAACGAGGCAAAAATCAAATTTTGATATGGGCCTAAACAGGCGGTTAGGCTGGGAAAATTCACTGCTGCTCCCTAAGTACTGCTAAGCTATTTATCATATTAAGATAGGTTGATGCAACAAGATTTTTAAGCTCGATAGGCTGAGGAAAGGACTTCTGGAAAAACTGGGATTCACCGACGGAAAATGTGGGTTCTCGGCGGGTGGAAAACGGGCTTAAAAAAGCCCCGGAAAAATTAGTCCGTTTTTGCAAAAAAAAGCCCACCCGGGCTATTGGCACACTGCGCGGAGCGTGTTAGGAGTTGTCTCCAGCGTTAGCCATGCAAAATCAAACCTTGTCCCCCATGGATGTCTTGCCCGCCGCAATCCGGCTCATTACGCAGGAGCTGCGTCCTTGGGCCGGCCCCAAGAAGCAGGCGGTATATGACGAGATCGCGCGCGTGCTGTCGCAGGCGCAGCGCCAGATCGAGCGGCGCTATAAGAACCGGGGCGCTCTGCCGGCGATGAATATGGGCATCACGCCGCCGACCGATGCCGAGAGCCTGCGCGAGTGGGGCGCTCGGCTGCGGACGCGGCGCGAAGCCGGCGGGCTGACCCGCGATCAGCTGGCTCGCCTGGCCGGGGTGGCGGACAGCACGATTCGCAACCTAGAGACCGGCCGCCATCGCCCAACCCGCCAGATCTTGATGCGCCTGCAGTCGGTGCCCGACCTCGGCATCCCTTCGCCCGTCGCCGATCCCTCGGCGGCGCTCGCCACCTCCCCTGGCGAAGAAGAGGGCATCGGCAGCTTCGCCTGCAACTGCTGGTTCGCACCGGAGTACGACTCGATCCAGATGGCGCAAGACATGGTGCAGTCGCTCAACGGTCGCGGTGGCCACGTTGAGCAGACCCACCTGTACATCGACCCGGCGAGCGCCGCGGCCTGGTGCGCAGTGACGGCGCAGGAGGCCTGGCAGGGCGGACCGGGCTACGTCGCGATGACCGAGTGCGTGCGCTACATCAAAGAGCTCGTCGATGGCTCAGGGCTGGACATCATCAGCCTGGGACCGGGCGAGGCGCGCGATGAAGTCCGTCTCGTCCAGACCCTCTCGCAGGAGGGCCTAAGTCACATCCGCCTCTTCCTGCTCGACATCAGCCAGCCCCTGCTCAGCAACGGCTACCGGCACGCAGCGCAGGTGCTGGGGGACCTCGGCGGGGTCGCGGTCTATGCCATCCAGGGCAACTTCCACAACCTGCCCAGCTATACCGGCCTGCTGCACTCGGCGGGGCGACGGCGCTTGGTCTCGATGTTTGGCTATACCTTCTCGAACCTCAGCCACGAGCAGACGTTCCTGCGCCACACGCTCAGCGTGCTCTCCGAAGGGGACATGCTGCTTTTGAACCTGCCGGCGGTGTTCACGACGTCCAGCGATCCGAAAGAGATCATGGAAAAGGATCGCGCCTTCAACCGCATCGCCGCCGATGGGACGCGCGCCCCCGCCCCGCGGATGACGGAGTTTTTGAGCGGCATCTTCAAGCGCCACGTGCGCGGCCTGCGCGGCGTTCGCGTCGAAAATCAGCTCGACTTCCAGAGCTGCCACATCCCCGGCAGCTACGCCGTCGATGTGCGAGCCCGTGTGCGGCTGGTCCGCGGCGAAGAGCGCGACTTTTCGATCTACTACAGCCGTCGCTACGAGCCGGACGCCCTCAACGCCTTTATGACCAAGAACGGCTGGTCGCCGGTGCGCACCTATCGCTACTCCGTTGATACCTACCCCATGCTGCTGCTGCTCTACCGCAAGGGGAAGCCCAGCGCTCCGACGGATGAATAGCGCCCTCGGGTGCCGCCAAGCGGGGACCGCAGCCCCGCGCGTCCTGCTTGACAAGGCCGTCGGTTCAGGCGATAGCCGCTGAGTCTCTAACTACCCAACGAGAGAGGGTGTAGCTATGTCTCGCAGTGGTTCGATGTCTCTGCCAAATCGCCGCTCTGGGGCTCTGCTATTAGGTGCAGCCCTGGCCGCGCTCACCGGCTCTGCGTGTGCACCGTCGCCACCGCTCAGCGAGATCGAGCAGTCGGTCTTCACCAGAAGCTGCGCCTTTAGCTCATGCCATGGCAGCGGGGTGTCGCCGGCCGGTGGCCTCAGCCTGGCGGGCAGCACCTACGAGCGCTTGGTCAACGTTAAGTCGAGCTTGGCCTCCGAAAAGCTGCGCGTGGTGCCATCGGCACCGGACAGCTCGTTCCTGTTTGAAAAGATTGCGCAGGACAAGCCCAGCGCCGGTAAGCGTATGCCGCCGGGTCAGCCACTGGGCGAAGACGACATCGCCAAGATTCGCGCCTGGATCGAAGCCGGCGCCGAGAACAAGTGAGCCCGATGAAAAGCCGCCTTCGCAGCTGGGGCCTTGTGTTCCTTTGCTCGCTGTCCTTGAACTGCAAGACCAGCGACGCGCCCGCCCTATCGGATGCCGGCATCGATCCTGGCGAGTCACCGCCCGACCTCCTCGGCTTCAAGTCGAACTGTGGCTGGCCAGGCGACAAGGGCAACGAGCTAGGCGTCGGCAAGTTCTGCCTCAAGATCGAAGACTGCGGCGACAACCCCAAGGCCATCATGTGCACGACCTTGGGCGACAACGAGAACTTCTTCTGCACCTTCCGCTGCTCGAAGACCGGCCCCGCCGATCAGTGCGGCAAGGATGCTCGCTGTGCCTGTTCAGACGGCGGCTGCGGCTGCATGCCCGCCCGCTGCCTGGGAGACGAGCCACAAGACGGTGGCACCGATGCGGCATCGACCCCCGATCTCGCCGCCAACGACATGCGGCCCTAACTGCCTTTTCTGCCGGGCCGGCCGCGCTGGCCCACTGCCAAGGAGTCCCTCATGAGACGCCTCACCGCTGTCGCTGTCCTGACCCTGCTGTCCGCTGCCTGCAGCCACATGGAGATGATCGAGGAAGAGTTCTCGCCGCCGCCGGCTCCAGAAAACGGGATGCAGATTCAGCTCAAGGAAGTGCAGGGCCTGCAGCCTGGCACCAGCTACGAGTACTGCACCTGGACGGATCAGATCACGACGACCGAGCTCAGCGTGAAAGCCATGGAGGGCTTTCAGACCAAGATTGGTCACCACGTGATCATGTTCTACACGACCAAGATGCAGCCCCCCGGCACGACTCGGGAATGCACAGAGATGGACATGGCCTCGTTCCGCTTTGCCGGCGGCTCGGCAGGCGAGGGGGCTGAGAGCGTCGTGCCCGGCAATCTGGTCTACAAGATTCCCAAAGGCGTTCAACTAGTCGTCAATCACCACTACCTGAATGCGACGCAGAACGTGCTGACTGGTAAGTCGGCGCTGAATATTCGCTTTGCCAATCCCGGTACGCCGCAGGTCACCGCTGGACACTTAGCGTATGTGAATACGGACCTGCGAATACCGGTCGGCAAGTCCTCGATGGACATCCTGTGCACGATGAAGCGCGATGAAAAGGTATGGCGGCTGATTCCCCATATGCATCGCTGGGGGCAGACGACGCGCATCGATATCGTCGTGGGGGGCGTGACCCAGCGACTCTTCGATCTGCCGTGGCAGGATGACTTCACTTTCCATGCTCCAGAAAAGACCTGGCCCATTGAGCAGCCGCTTCTGATGAAGGCGGGCGATCAGGTCAAGGTTCACTGTGAATGGGACAACACCACGGATAAACCCATGACCTTTGGCATGGAAATGTGCGTCGCTTTCGGCAATACGATTAACGCCGAGGAACGTGAAAACATCGCCTGTGATAACGGGGAATGGGTTGAGTTTTAGTCGTCCGGCTAAGACGATATCGCCATCAGTCGTAGCAGTCGTTTCCCGGCCCGGGATTGGCTATCAGGATCGGGGTGGGGGTACCGCCGGGGGGGCGGCGGCAGGCGGGGATTCCTCGCCAGAGTCCGTCTACCGCATGGTCGAAGCCGCTCTCGCCGAGCTAGGTCTGGATGCGGCGCGGGCGGGGACTGCGGACTGGAATCCGCTGGGTGAGCTGGTTCAGCCCGGCGAGCGCGTGGTGCTGAAGCCGAACTTCGTCAGCAACAAGAACTTCCACCAGCGGCTGAGCGGCGAGCACCTGGCATGTTCGTCCACACCGGCGGCGGTGCTGCGGCCGCTTGTCGACTATGCGCTGCGGGCGGCTGGCCCGCGTGGGCGCGTGCAGATCGTCGATGCCCCGGTCGAGGGCTGCAATGTCGATGAAGTGCTGCGGGCGCTTGGGGTTCAGGATCTGCTGCGGGAGTATCGCGCCGCCGGTCACGATGTTGAGTTCCTCGACCTGCGCGACTTCTGCATTGTGCCGCGCATGCTGCTCGACAATGTGCAGGCGGTCGGGCGCTCGCTGAACCTGGGGTTCTTGCTGCGGCAGCCGCTGCCGGGCGATCCGCTGGGCTATGCCGTCGTCGATCTGGGCGACCGCTCGCGCTTCGCTGACGTGCCCGAGCGCAGCCCGCGCTTGGCCTTTCATCGCGCCCATCCGCATACGCCGGTGCCGCATCATCGCGGGGGACGCCACGAGTACTCGCTGCCTAAGACGGTGCTGGCCGCCGACGCGGTCATCACCATCGCGAAGCTAAAGACGCACAAGAAGTCGGGCGTGACGCTGTCTTTGAAGTCGGCGATTGGCCTGTGCAACCAGAAGTACTGGCTGCCCCACTACACGCTGGGCACCGTCGCAGAAGGGGGCGATGAGTTCCCCTTCCGGCCGCCGCTTTCAGTGCGCCTGCGCAATCAGCTGCAGCGGGTCTCGTTGCCGCCGCCGCTTGACGATCACTCGCTGGTGGTGCGGGCTCCCGCCTTGGCACAGCCGCAAAACGGCATGCTTGATGGCTACATCGTCGAGGGCTCGTGGGAGGGCAACGACACCATCTGGCGAACCACGCTGGATCTGTGTCACCTGCTGCACTTTGTCGATCGCCAGGGCCGCCTGTGCGACACACCGCAGCGACGGCACCTGGCCCTGGTCGACGGCATTCTGGGCGGCGAGGGCGAAGGGCCGCTGGCTGCCACTCCCAAGCCGGCCGGGCTGCTTTTCGCTGGCGTTGATCCGGTGCTCGTCGATTACGTCGCGACCGAGGCGATGGGCTATGACCCGACGCGTATCCCGACGGTGCAGCAGGCGCTCTTGCGGCCACTCCTGCCCAGCTCGAACCGGCAGGCACTGGAGCTGCGCTGGAACGGGCCGCGGCAGGCGCTGCGCTTTATTCCGCCCAGCACCTGGCCCTCGCTGCGAGCGCGTGGGTAAGGCCGAAACAAAAGGGGGGAGAACGTGGATAGGAGAGGGAGAGCGGAGGCGGGGCGCGGCCGTCTTTGCCTGCCGAGCCGGGGCAGCTAGCTCGCCGATTCGGCGGGACTGGGTTCGTGATAGTGAAGCTCGGGATCGTCGCGGCGGTCACCTGGCTTGGGAATGTCCTGGGCCAGATCTTCTTTGCTGGCGCCGACGCCGAACGAGGCGGACTTCAGCTTGATGGCCGCCAGCGTTTTTTCCAGCATCGCCTCGCCGCTGCCTTCCTCGGCCCCCCAAGCGTCGAACAGCTGACGGGCGCGGGTCTTGATGAGCTCCGCGCTCTGCGGATAGGGGTCGGCCTGAAACTGCGTGAAGGACTTGGGAAACACGACGTAGGCGATGCGTGTCGGGGAGTCGACGCCGCCGTTCCGGGGACTCCACGGAATGTTTAGCGCTTTGGCGACGGCAATCGATGCCTCGCCGAGCTTGTAGGCCGGCCCGACGTCGGCGAAGAAGGCTCCGACCGCCATGCCGCTCTTGATGTCGTAGACGACGACGTAGTCGCCGAGGTTGACGCCCAGGCCCAGGCGGCTGACGTCGCCCCCCGACTCGGCGAACAGTCGGCCGGGGAACGCGATATAGGGGATGGTCTCGGAATCGACATAGCGCCGTGGGTTGCTGGCATCCTTGATATTTGGGTCGTTCAGCGACGTCGGCGAAACGTAGTAGCCGGGAGCGGGATCGCCTGCCCCCTGCACCACCGGCACGTTGTTCTTGGTGACGACGCCAAACCAGCGATCGCCCTCGTGTGCGTTGCCCAGCGCGTCCAGGCCCTTGTTGTCTGGGTGATAGCAGTGCGGGCTGCCGTCGCCATCCACCGCCATGCCGCTCACGTAGATGATGGGCCCGGCGCCGCCTTCATCGCGCCAGACGTGGTTACCGCGCTTGGTCTTGGCTACAGAAACAAAGCTCATGAGGACCTCCTATCCCAGTGTATCGCAACCCCAACGTAACCCTAGATACTGGCACGTTTTTGTACGGACCTGCGATGTATTCGCACATTCTGCGATTGATTGGATAGGCTAGAGCCTGCTTGCGACGGACTGCTGATGCCTAAGTCGAAGATCCTGCTGATTGCCGCCAACCCCGAGACGCTGCCGCCCATCGATGCGATTCGCGAGCTGCGTACGATCGAGAAAGCTGTGCAGAAGGGCCAGTATCGCGATCTGGCCGGCGTCGAGGGCGTGCTGGACGTCAAGGTCGGTGAGCTCGCCGAGGTCTTGACCAAGGGACGACCGCGGCTCTTGCACGTCACCTGCCACGGCGACGAGGCGGGCGCGCTGCAGTTCCGCGACACCAATGTCGGCACGCCAGCCCCGGTGCCGCCCGTCGATCTGGCGCGGCTATTGCGCAACGCGGCTCCCGGTGCGCAGTGCGTGGTCCTCAGTGCCTGCTATTCCGAGCAGCAGTCGGAAAAGATGCTGACCGAGGGGATCTTGTTTGTCGTCGGAGCGAGCCAGGCGATAAACGGCGAGGAAGCCAACACCTTTGCCGATGTCTTTTACACCGCGCTAGGCAACGGGCTGTCGCTGGGGGCCGCCTTCGAGCTCGCGCGCAGTACCCTGGGACTTGAGCAGCTTCGGCAGGAGGCGCTGAAGCTTTTGGCTGCCCCGGGGCAGCGGCCCGAGGACTGGCGCCTGGTCGAGATCCAGCCCTCGGGGACGATGAGCGCCGCGGCGCTAAGTGGCGTGGCGGTTCCGCCTATCGTGGCGCCGTCGCCGCCGCCGTCCGGCGGTGGCTCGTCGCTCGTCGCGCCCGCTCCCCCGGCCAGCCCCAGCGGGACCCTGCCGCAGGCCCTGCGCGATCAGCTCCTTTTGGCTCGGCAGCTATTCGAGGGCAGCTTGAGCCAAATGGAGCTTATCCGGCTACACAAGCAGATTCACGATGACCTGCAGGGGCTGGAAGCCGCACTGCGCCTGTCGTTAGACAAGATCGATATGGCCCGCGAAAAAGAAGGCGGGGCGGTCCTGCCGCCATTCCCCACCATTCGCCCGAATCTGCGCGATGCCAGTACGAAGATTGAATCCCTCCTGCAGACGATGATGCAAGGCCCTCTGCAGGATAAGTATGAGGATGTCCAGACCACGCTAAGAGCGGCGGGCGATCGCATTAAAGAAGCGCTGCAGGCCCGGTCGCTGGACCCGCTAACCCCAGACGTCAATGAGAGCCTACAGAGCCTGCTGGCGCTGGAGCTTCCCAAGGCCAATGATCGGCTGGTCGCCGGCGTCGGCGTCCCGCCGGTTGCGGAACTCGTGGTAACGCTCCCGGGTGA
>CALFYE010000408.1 GCA_937952145.1 uncultured Myxococcales bacterium | reverse complement strand
CCCGGCCGCGAACGCATCGACCGGGCACGAGGCGCTCGCGCCGTCGCAGACCTCGGGCTCGTCGCACACGCCGTCGGCGTCCCGGCAGGTGACGCCGGCGCTGCGGATGCGCGCGAGCTGGGCCAGCGGCGCGCTGTAGCGACTGACCGCGCGGCACGACTTCGTTGACCAGGCCCATGCGCTCGGCCTCGCGAGCATCGATGACGCGGCCGGTGATGATCAGGTCCATGGCGCGTCCCAGCCCGACGATCAGCGGCAGGCGCACCGTTCCGCCATCGCCCAGGCCGATGTTCCAGCGCCGACAGGTGACGCCGAAGGTGGCGTGCTCTTCGGCGATGCGCAGATCGGCGAAGCAGGCCCACTCCAGACCGCCGGCGTAGGCGACGCCGTTTACCGCGGCCAGGATGGGCTTGTAGATGTCGGTCCAGCGCGAGGGGCCGATGATGCCGGGGCGCTCGCCGCGACGGTGGGCGGCGCGCTCGCTGTCTTTCACGCTAAGCAAGCCCTCGGCCGCTTTGAGGTCCGCGCCCGAGCAGAAGGCCAGCTCGCCGGCCCCCGTCAGGATCAGCACCTTGGCCTGATCATCGTCGCGAAACAGGGTAAAGGCTTCGATCATCTCGCGCCCGGTCACGGGTCCGATGCAGTTGCGGACCTGCGGTCGGTTCAGGCGCAGGATGCGGATCTCGCCCTCGGCCAGGTACTCGATCTCAGTGAACGGCGCGACGACTTGCATGACAGCTCTCCTCGGTTGGCGCCGGCATCGTCGAGCAGTCGGCGCGAGACTGTCAACTAGCGCGACGTCAGATCCACACCCAGCTCAAGATGCGTCGGCGCGGCGCTGCTGTGGTGGATGCGATGCCGCTGCGGCCGATAGGCACTGGCCGGGGCGCGCATGATCGACGGCACAAACGTCTGCGGATTGCGGTCGTACAGCGGAAACCAGCTGCTCTGCACCTGCACCATCAGTCGATGGCCCGGCTGCAGCGTGTGATTCACGACGGGCAAGCTCATGCTGTAGGCCAGCACGGTGTTTTCGGCCAGCGGCTTGGGCTCATCAAAGCTCTGCCGATAGCGACCGCGGAAGATGTCGGCGCTTAACATCAGCTGATAGCCCGACATGGCCACCGGCGGCAGATCCTCGTCGGGAAACACATCGATCAGCTTCACCACCCAGTCGGCATCGCTGCCTGTCGTCTCGGCAAACAGCTTGGCCACCACCGGGCCACGCAGGGTCAGCGGTGCCTCAAGCGGAGCACTCACCCAGGTCAGCACATCCGGTCGCCCATCGACGAAGCGCTGATCTTCGACCAGCCAGCGACGCCATGCATGGATCGAATCGGGCACATCGTAGTCAAAGCCCAGGTGCGGGCGCGGCGCGTTCGGCACCGGCTTGCGCGGGTCCGAGATGTACTCACTGTGGGCCGTAGCAGCGGTCGGCGGACTGAAGCTCAAGCCCCCCTCGGGCTGCAGGTACAGGCGGCGCGTCTCGACGGGCGGCGGCCAGGCCGACAGGCGCTGCCAGCGGTTCTCGCCGGTCAGAAAGGCGCTCACCGGGGCCAGGCTCTCCTGCGCTTGCGCATCGCCTTTTAGGAAGGCGCGCAGGAACGGAATCAGCACGTCCTTGCGGAAGCGCTTGCCCGTATCTTCGTCGAAGCGCAGCGCGCCCAGCGAGCCACCGTCGTCGTAGTGCCCGCCGTGATACCAGGGGCCGATGGCAAAGTAGTTGCGACGGTTGTCGCGGTCGTGTCGCTCCAGCGCAGCGTAGGCCGCGGGGGCGCCGTAGATGTCTTCCTGATCCCACAGCCCATGGACGTGCAGCGTCGGCACGATGCGCGGTGGCGAATCGAACCAGCGGTCGGCGGCGCAGTCGCGCCAGTAGGGGCCATAGCTTGGCTGCTCCAGCAGGCGGGCCCACATCTTGTGCTGTCCACCGAGGCGCCGCCCCAGAAGCTCGGCCGAGCCGAGGGGCAGAAGCCAGCTATACAGATCGCGCGTCTCATACGGGTACTGCACCGGCGTACCGTGCCGCGTCTCCATCGCGTAGATGTAGTCGAAGGCGTAGCCGATGCGGAACGCGCCCCAGTGGAACCAGTCGTCGGCCTTCCAGACATCGACGACGGGATTGGCCGGGATCGCGGCAGCCAGCGCGGGATGGGGATCGCGCAGCGCCGCCAAGACCAGCCAGCCGGGGTACGACGTGCCCCAGATGCCGACCTTGCCGTTGTGCCCGGCGACGTTTTTGACCAGCCAGTCGATCGTGTCCCAGGCGTCGGTGGTCTCGTCCGTGGAGGTCTTGTTGAAGGCGCCGCGCGGCACGCGATACATATGAAACTCGCCGCCTGACTTAAAGCGCCCGCGGATGTCCTGCACGACGTAGATGAAGCCGCCGCCGACCGCTCTGACGCCGCGCGTAACCAGAAGCCGCGTCGAGCTTGTCGACAGCGCGCGACTGGCATCGTAGGGCGTGCGCTCAAGCAAAAGGGGCAGCGGCGCGGTGCGCTCTTTGGGGGTCAGGATCAGCGTGAACAGCTTCACTCCGTCACGCATCGGCACCATCGCCTCGCGCACGGTGAAGTCGTCGCGCGGATCCGGTTCGTGATGGGCGCGGGCCGGACCCGCCGCGACCAGCAGCAGACCCAGCGCAAAGAGCGCGACGGAGAGGCGCCCCGCAAACGAGGCCGGGGCCGGGGCCAGGGGACATTGCAAGGACATGGGATCCTCCGTTTCAGGGCTGGGGAGAGGCGCCGGTCGGGGGGCGGTGCCCCGGGCTCGCTGGGTCGGCCTGGTCGGCGGAGTCGGCGGCCAGGTCAGCCGGCCGATCGAACTGGATGAGGTTGCGACGAAAGCCGCCGGTCTTGGCCCCCCCATAGATCAGATAGATCAGATAGATCAGACCGAGCACAAGCCAGCTACCACCGACGACAAGCGCGACCGGCCTGAGGTTCAGCCACAGCAGCAGACAGACCGCAAAGCCGATGAGCGGCGCCACGCCGGCAAGCGGTACGCGCGACCGCAGCGAGTAGTGCACGAAGCAGGACAGGTTCACGCCCATAAACGCCAGCAGCGCGCCGAAGTTCAGAAGATGCGCGCCTAGCTCGAAGCCGCCCGTGGCCTCTAGCACCATGGCGCCGACAAAGGCGACGGCGCCGATCAGAAGGACGTTGTTGCGCGGAATGTGGGCGCGCGGATCGACGGCGGCAAAGAAGCGCGGCGGCAAGGCCCCGCTGCGACCCATTCCGTAAAGCACTCGCGCCGCGCCCAGGTGTGCCCCCGCGCCCGAGCCGACGTTGGCGATGGTCAGCGTGACAAGCAGGGTCATAAACAGGAGCGGCCCGCCGGCCCGCCCTGCCGTGTCGACGAAGGCGGTCTCGACGCTGGGATAGGCGGCACCGGGGGGCCAGATGAGCTGCGCGGCGTAGACCTCGGCCGCGGCGAGTAGGCCAATGCACAGGCACGACAGCACCGTGGCAAGGAGGATGTTGCGCCGCGGGTTGTGCGCTTCCTCGGCCAGTGTCGAGATGCCGTCGAAGCCGATGTAGGTCAGGACCGCCAGCGACGTTCCGGTGAGCAGCGCGCGGGCCTGGAACGTCTGACGATCGAAAAACGGTCGCAGGTAGAAGTCAGCCCCCCCGCCGTGCGCGGCGATGTAGCGCAGCGCCGAGACAAAGAACGCGACGATGACGACGCCCATGCCGGCGGCCAGCACGGCGTTAAAGCGAGCCGACGCGCGCACGCCGCGCAGGTTGAGGCCGGTGAACAAAAGCGAGAAGCCGGCGGCCCAGACGACGTACGGCAGGCCCGTCACCTGCGCCACCGCCTTGCTGCACCAGACGACGCAGATGATTGGATTCAGCACGTAGTCGAGCAGCATGCTCCAGCCGGTGACGAAGCCGAGCCCCGGATGCAGGGTGCGGCCGACGTAGGCGAAGGCCGAGCCGGCGCTGGGGATGGCGGCCGCCATGCGACCGTAGCTAAACGCGGTGAGCAGCATCGCCAACATCGCCAGCAGGATGGCGGTGACGGCGTGGCCGCGACTGTCGCCCTGGATGGCACCAAATGGCGACATCGGTGCGACCGGCTGGATGACGATGACGCCGTACAAGATCAGGTCGCGCAGCCGCAGCGTGCGCTGCAGACCGGGGCGCGACGGAGCCACAGCGGGGGAAGGAACGTCAGCAGAGGGGGCCATGCGCCCGGCACGGTACAACAAAGCGCGCGGCAATCCGTGCGCGAGTTCGGCCTACTCGTGACGGGGAGCACGCAGGGTTTCGTTGTGCGCGTCGTGCACCCAGGCGGCGACGGCAGGGTGGTTGGCCAGCGCTGCGGCGTACTCGGCGGCGGCGCCGGCAAGCGGGATGCCGTAGGCGGCGAAGCGACCGATGACGACCGGCGCGAAGAACGCATCGGCGATGCTGAAGCGGCCGAACAGATAAGGTCCTTGCGCCTGATAGCGGCTGCGCAGCTCGGCGAACAGGCTGGTGATGCGGGCGATGTCGCTTTGGGCTTGCTCGCCCGGGGTGCTGGCAGGGACGGGCTGCGACGGGGGATAGATGCGCATGGGGAGCTCGTTGCGCAGGGCCAGGAAGCTTGAGTGCATCTCGGCGCAGGCGGAGCGGGCCACAGCCCGGGCGGTGGGATCGGATGGCCAGAGGCCGGCGTCGGGGAGGCGTTCGGCCAGGTACTCGCAGATCGCGAGCGAGTCCCAGACCCTGAGATCTCCGTCGATGAGGACGGGGACACGGCCGGCGGGGTTGACGCGGCGGATGCGCTCGGAGGAGTCGGGGAGGTCGAGGGCGATGACCTCTTCAACAAACGGCTCGCCGGTGGCTTTGAGGGCCACCCAGGGGCGCATGGACCACGAGGAATATCGCTTGTTTCCGACGAAGAGTTTGAGCATGACCACCCGTATCATGGGGTGGTTGGGGTGTCGATGAGCTTGCGCGGGTTTGCGGGTTTGCGGGTTTGCGGGGTGGCGGGTTTGCGGGGTGGCGGGGTGGCGGGTTTGCGGGGTGGTGGGGT
>CALFYE010000407.1 GCA_937952145.1 uncultured Myxococcales bacterium | reverse complement strand
CCCCATGGCCGATGAGGGCAATACGCGGCATGCCGGGTGCACGCAGCGCGCTCGTCAACAAGTCGGGCAAGGCAGGATCCTTGCTGCCTTCTTCCTGCGCTCGATGCAACCACAGCAATCCCTCGCTCGGTTTCCCGCGTTCAAACAGCAGCTCCCTCCCCCGGTCGACATAGCTCTTCCGAAGCTGAACATGAGTTCGCTCGTTCGCAGCGGTGAGCCGTGCGAGTGCGGCTGAGCATTGTTCATTGGTGGCGGCTGGTCGCGTCCGCTGTCGCTCTTTGGCGATATAGACGAGCGCTGTAATGAGCAAGGCTGCCAGCGCGGCGACCATCGCGCCCAAGCTCCGCTCTCGGGTCATCAGTAAATCTTATACGGGTGAGCGGGCTCGGATGACGAGGTTAGAGTTCCGACGGTGCTGACGGCTTTCGCAGGCCAGCCCCACTGCACAGGATGACTTGTCGCGAAACTTACCGATCCAATAGCTCCAACACGACAAGGTGCGGCCCCCCCGCCCAGGGAGCAGGTTCGTTCAGTTGGTCAGCGGGGATGTGCATCGTGCTGGGCAGCCACCCCTCCTAGATTCCGCAATCAATGCAACTGCATGGACTGACGATGAAGTTCCCCCGGTTCTCGACGGATAGAGCCATGGTACGCTGGAGTCCGCGTCTTTGTGAGGAGTCGCCCGATGGCTGCCAATGTACCGGCCTTGACCTGGACCTCTGTGACTCACCTGCTCCAGGCGGAGGGAGAGAATCAGTGTCGTTACATCGGGTCAGATCACATCGGGCATCCACTCGATGATGGCTTTGTGCAGACCGGCACGGCCGCGGACGGCACATACTTGGACTAAGCTCGGTGCATTGGCGGCGAAACCTGGCTGGCCGTTCGCGAGTACACCGACTGCTATTATGCGTTGATCGCTCGGCGGAGTGCTTCTCTGACGACGATTCTAGTTGAGCAAGAGTCAGCGCCGGCGCAGTCCAGATCGTTCTTCGAGTGGCTTGCCACCCTTTTCACGGAGTCACCTGGCACTGCCATAGCCCTTGGAACCGTAGCGGGGGCGGTCGGCGGCGCATTGCTTGGTGGAGCGAAAGGGGCCGCCGTTGGCGCAGGGATTGGTGGCGGCGCTAGCTTGGCAGGCGTCGCCGTGAGCAACGCCGAGCGTTCGCCGGCAACAGCCCAAGTCTCGCAGAACATGTTTGAGGTGTTGGCGTCGGCGGGGTTGGGGGGGCCGGCGAGGCGGTCCGTAGTTAAGAAGCTCCCTCCCGCCCCCGCTTCCGCTCCCGCTCGACGCAAAACGTTAAGGCGCGCCGAGAGGTTCGATCGGGCAGATTTCGGGGCCCGCTACCAGAAGCGGACTGACAACGAGTAATCCGCCCGGCTTACACAGCCAGGGAGCCTCTTTTCGATGAGTGACAATAGTAGAGCGCCGGGTCCGCCAAACCCAGCCGCGCGAGTACGTCCAGTTCCCACAGGCCGGGCACCTGGTGGGGTGCTTCCTCTGATCATACCTCCCACCGCAAACCCGATCGCAGCTACAGCTCAGCCGCCGCCACCTGCGTCCAGTGCGATTCCTGAAACGCCGTATTTGTTCCCTCCATCCGCAGCACCATCGACCTCGCGGACGTCCGTGGGACGTCCAGCGGACGTCCGCGGGACGTCCACTGCGAGCGCCGCGCCCGTTTCACCAGCATCATCCGTCGGTGGCGAGCCTCAAACTCCACTACTTTCTGGACGTCCGGTGGACGTCCGTGGGACGTCCACTGCTAGCGTCGCGCTCATTTCGCCAGCATCATCCGTCGGTGAGGCAGCCCCAAACGCAATGGTTTCTGGACGTCCAGCGGACGTCCAGCTAATCGCGCCCAATCATGCATCTACAGCAGCACGTACGACGCATGCGCTAACGCGATCGCGCAAACCCAAGCCGAAAGCGGAACTGGATGACGAGCGCGGACGCTACCGGCACACGCTACGCTTGACCCCACAGAACGAGCAGAAACTGCAAGACATCGCGGAGAGCCTGGGCGGCATGGAGCTGAACGCTGCCATTGTGGTCTGCATCACCACCTATCACCAATCGCTTGCCAAGCGCAGCAAGGTGGATGGCTAATTAGGGCCCGGTGGACTTTGGTGGGCGGGGCGGAGTTGCTAGAGGATGCGAGAAGGCGCCAGCAAGGAATGATGAACGGCAGAGATCATGCTCCCGCCGATGCTCGTCGTAGTAGCTTGACGTCGCTTACGCTGCGCCCTGGCTTGTCTCAGGCGTTGCGGAGAGTCGGCACATCTCCGCCCTCGCAGCCGCAGAGCTTACGTAGTCCCGCCAGTGGACAGCGATTCCCGTCAGACTCACCTCTGCCAGCGAGAACGGCTTGGCCCGGTTGTCGGGATGCACCCACCGCACAACGCACCGCAACACGTCGCCTTGCCGGCGCAGAGTGAGCAACTCCCACATTCGCTCCTGCTTGCTCGTCGCTCTCAACAAGAAATCATGCGCCTGCCGCTCCCCCGGCTTGCTCAGATCCAGCATTCCCAGCGGCGCCACAGTCGGTGCCTGACGACGGCGTGGCGAACGACGACGAGACGCAGTTGCACTATTCGGACGAAAGCACATAGACTCCTCCTGTTTCGCGTCGGACCACTACTTTCCACGGCGGCGGTCTGACGCGGGCGATGGGCTCCCGGTTCGTGCCGGGGGCCTTTTTTCTTGTTGGGCTTGGTTATGCCCACGCGAGGTATACGTGCGTGGCCACGAAAGTGCTAGAAAAATGGAAAATCATTGAGGAAATACGTCGGCAAGTAGATGGCGCTAATGACCGCATGCTACCGAGTACCGTGGTTCGTGGTCGTCAAAATCCCCTGCACCATGGCTTTGCGGGTCGGCTGGCGCAGGCTCGCAAAGCGTCGCGCATGACCGGGGCTGCGCTGTCGCTGGCCGTGAACATGAGCGTAAATGCGGCGTGGGGGTTGGAGGCAGGCGGGCGACTGCCGCGACTCGATACCGTCGAGAAGCTGGCCAGCGTACTCAAGGTGTCGCCGTGCTGGCTGGCCTACGGCGTCGAGCTACCCTGCGAAGCTGCGGAGAATGCCGGAGTCGGTGGGCTGCCCGCTCGGCTTTTGGGATTGCGGCAAGAACGCGGTCTGTCTCGTCGAGAATTGGGCCGTATGGCGGGCACGTCCGACAACTTCGTCCAAATGACAGAGACGGGCACGACGGTCCCGAACATCGCCAAGGTGGAGCAGCTTGCGAAGGCGCTGCAAGTGTCCGTCTGCTGGATGGCGTTTGGTCTGGGCAGCCCCGACTTGCCGGCTCGCCGTCGCCCGCGATCCGATACTCCGCCCGCGCCCGCACCGTCGGCCTAGTCGAACCGGGTAGTGGTCATTCCGTCGGTTGCTCTGACGCACTCTGCGCCAGCAGCGCGTGCACCTGCGACGGATGCCACAGGCCGCCTTCCGGGGGCCGGAATCCTTCGGTGGCCAGGCGGATGCCGATTTCGCGAAGCTGGATGCCTTGGGCGCGAAGTTCGGCGGCGCGGCGCGCGGTGGCTTCGCGGTCGCTGGTAGTAGCGGCTTGCAGAAGCTGGCTGACTTGCGCGGGGTGCCAGAGGCCGCCGCGCAGCGGGGTCAGACGCTCTTTGCGAAGCTGGACGCCGATGGCGTGGTAGCTCAGGCCCTGGGCGCGTAGCTCGGTCGCTCGCTCCGTCGCGGTGTCGGGGTCGTAGCGCAGCGGCAGGCGCGGGCCGTGGGGCTTCGTGGGGCGGGACGTATGCTTGCCATCGCGCATCAGCGCGTTGCGAACTCCGTTGACGCGCCAAAGGCCACCGCGTCGCGCGGGCACCTGTTCGTCGTTCAGTCGCTGCACCACCTGGCTAAAGCTCAGACCCTCGTTGCGCAGCGCGACCATCTTCGCGATCACTGCCTGCTCACTATCGACGGGCACCAGCACGCGTCGTCCTTGCTCGTCGAGCTGATCTCCCAGCGCGTAGCCGTAGTGCGCAGGTCCGAGGCGAATCCCCTGCGCCTTCATGTGCTGAAGCGCGTCGCGGGTCCGCTCAGAAATCATCTCGCGCTCGAACTGGCAGTAGTTGGCGAGGTTCATCAGCACCATGCGCCCCGCCGCGGAGTGCGTGTTGACCATGCCGCACAGCGAGAGCAGATGGTTTCGCTCCTCGCTGAATAGTTCCTCGACGAGCGTGCAGACATCGCGCAGCGACCGAGAGAGCCGATCCAGCTTCGCGACGAGGAGTGTGTTCGCCCGACCGCGACGCAGCATGTGTAGCGCGGCTTGCAGGCCAGGTCGATCGAGAGTGCTACCCGAATAACCCTCGTCTGCTTTTATGTCGATAAGTTTGATCGCATTGAGCTTGCAATACGTGCGGAGCCTATCGCGTTGTGCGCCCAGGCTCACCCCGTCGGTGGCCTGCTCCTGTGTGCTGACACGAACGTATCCGATGGCGGTTTTGGGTGCGTTTGTCTGCTGATGTGTGCGCATGTCGCGCTGAATATCGAGATTTGAGGATCGTCCACTGGGACGGCACATCGTTTACCGCGGTGTTGAGCGGAGTGACGGATGATCTCAACGGCGTGCATGGCACCGCGTCTAACGATGCTTGGATTACTGGCACCAGCGGCACCATCCTGCACTACGACGGTGTGAGCTGGACCAAGGCGGTTTCTGGTGCGGGTTCGGCGCAGATGCGCGATGTCTTTGCTCTGGATTCGGGCAATGCTTGGGCGGTTGGGAACAACGGCACGATCCGGCGCTACATGAGCGCGGCCTGGACGGGAAGTACGTCGGGGACGACGCAGCTGCTTTATGGCGTCACCAGCCTCTCCGCGACGGAGGCCCTGGCGGCTGGGGCGGCGGGCACGCTGCTCCGATGGAATGGTACGGCGTGGGGCAGCGTAACCAGTGGGACAACGCGCGATCTGCGCTGGCTGTACTACGATCGCTCGGCGGCCACCTGGGGCGTCGGTCAAGAAGGGACGCTGCTGAAAGTGGTGGGTACTGCCGTGACGCCGGTCTCGTCAGGGTCCCAGGCGGCGCTGCGCTCGATCTGGGGCAGTGCGGGGGGCACGGCGTATGCGGTCGGTGATGGCGGCGTCATCCTGCGGCGGCAGACTACCGGATGGACACCCGAGACCAGCGGCCTGACGACGCGCCTGAACCGTGTGGTGGGCTTCCCCAATGGCCATGTCTTTGCCGCCGGGGACGCCAGCGTCGGGATGAATCACTTGCTTGAGACCACCGGGAGTGGCTGGACCTCGATCTCGCTGGCCAGCACGCCGGCAGCGACGACGGATCTGGACGACCTGTGGGGGCCGGACGACCGCACCTTCTGGCTCGTCGGCGGGACCGGCAAGATCTTCAAGTACGAGGCGGGGACCCTCAAGGCCGAGGCCACCTCGACCTCGAATCATCTCCGCGCGGTCTGGGGCCTGTCGCCGAACCTCATCTGGGCGGTGGGCGACAAGGGCACGACGCTGCGCTACGACGGCTCGCAGTGGACCCCGGTGCCGACTCAGACCACCGCCGATCTGCGCGGAGTCTGGGCGCGCAGTGCCAACGAGGTGTGGGCCGTGGGCACCGGTGGCATTGGGTTGTTTTTCAACGGCACCGACTGGCGTACGGTCAGCACACCGGTCGTCAGTGGCGAAAACGTCGACGATGTGCACGGCGTTGGCGATAGCGGCCCAGTCATCGCGGTCGGCGACCAAGGCACGCTGCTGCGCTGGACCCAGGGAGCCTGGGCGCCGACGAACACATACACCAATGCCGGCCTGCACAGCGCCTTCGTCATCAACGAGAGCAACTGCTGGCTGGCCGGTGCCACCGGCACCATCCTCAACTTGGCGCCCTGAAGGTTCCCAAGACACGGGGCTTGATCGGGCATGGCGACTCGCTCTGCATCATGCCCTGCTCTGACCTGACCTGCCCTACCCTGCACAATCAGCCGGTCCCCTAATCACGTTCGGGCCGCGAGCGGGAGTATCGTAAACAGATGGCCAGGGGCGAAAAGACACGAACTGGGGCCGCCGTGCTGCTGGCCCTGTGCAGCAACGCCGCCACGCAACCGCCACGCCTATGGCTGGAGCCCGTGCCCATCAAAGACAAGGCACCGGCCGGCGCGACCGCCACCCCGGTGATGGAGATCAAGCTGGTGCTAGAGGCCGGCAGCTCGCCCGTGGAAGTGCACACGCTGAGCGGAGTGATGCCGCGCCTGCGCGATTCGCACGGCAAAGAGGTAGGGCTGGGTGACTGGCGCGCCTTCGCGGGACTCGCGCCGCCGCAGCGTCCACCGCCACCGCTGCCGCCGCTTGCCCCCGGGCAGCGCCACGTCGTCTGCAGCTACACCGTCCTTGGCCGCGCCGAGGGAGGCTATCACCTGATGGCGCCACACGGCGGCGGGGATCTGCCGGCGGGCAACTATGTGATCACGGCCAGCCTGGACCTGACGCCCACCACGCGCGAGATGTGGATCGCGCAGTACCGCGCCGGCATCAACCGTCCGGCGCGTCGCCCCCGTGGTGCCAAGACCGCCGACGACGCGGAACAGGCAGCCCAGCCATACGCCGCCCACTTTCAGACCGTGGACAGCTTCTTCAAAGGACGCGTCGAAGCGCCCGAGCTTTCCTTCACGCTGCCCGTTCGTTAGGACTCGTCGCTGCCGTTAGCCCGCACTCGCCTTTGCCACTCGACGGAAGGCCTGGCGGGCCAGCGGGTGGTCGGCGGCCAGTTCGTGATAGCGCCCCTTGGCCTCCCTCGCCTGATGCGCCGCGTGCAGCGCGGTGCCCGGCGTAGAGTGCACGACGCGTACGCGGCGGTCGGCCGAACCCAGCGGCGCCACCGGCACAACCGCGGCCGGCTGACCTTCGTCGTCGGTCACCCACAGCTTGAAGTCATCGCGACGAAAGCGGTCGATGTCGGTCACCGGCGTCGGATAGTTGTGCACGCCACCGCCCTTGGGCACCTTGCCGGTATGCAGAGGCTGCGGCAGCGGCACGCTGGCGTTGCAGATCGAGTCGGTCCAGCGCGAGACGCCCTCAGCATCGGTGATCGGCGAGTCGAGCAGCGACTTCAGGTCGACGCCGATCTTCGTGAACGCGGCGAAGGACTCGGGGAAGCGGGCATACAGCCGCGCGGCGTTTTTGCGCAGCGCGTCCACCTTGGCCGGGTCGGCGCAGAACTGGCCGCTCCACTCGATGCCGACCAGGTTACGCAGGAAGAACCAACCCCGGCCGTCGTTCACCCACAGGCCGCCGCCGTGGTGGTCCTGGTACGGCCCCTCGCCGAAGTACCAGCCCTTCAGGGTGCCAGCAATTGCCTTCAGCGCGGCCCGCGACTTCACATACTCCGGGCTGTCGGTGCGCGGCGGGTGGCCCGAGGTCTTGTAGGTGACCGGCTCGCCGGCGGTCACGTCGTGGTCGGCCTCGACGCCCGATCCAGCCGCTGCCGGACGGCGTGGGGACTTGGCCGCGGGTGCCTTCTTGGCGCCGGCCGTCTTAGCCGGTGCTGACTTGCGGGATGTGGCCATGCTCTCGTCTCCTCGTGCTCGTACTCGTACTCGTGCGGAGCGCACTCTAAAGCGCGCTAAGTGGCTTGGCTACGTAGATTGAATATCCATCAAAATCGGCTCTCCGTTGCCGCGCGACGAAACCCGAAGGGGTCGAACAATGGCCCACTCCGCAGCCAGGTTTGCCACAGGGGGCTAACCCGGGCTGCCGATCTGGACCAAGTACTGCTGCGCGACATAGCGCAGGCCTTCGACTTTGCGGACCAGGGGGCGGGGGCTCTTGGCCTCGCTGGAGATGTAGATCATCTGCTGTAGCGTCTCGTCCTGCCGCAGCATGCTGAGGTCCAGGCCCGGCTGGTCGGTGACGAGGACGATCAGGCGGTCAATACCCCAGGCACGCCCTTCGGGCAGCCCCATCGGGAAGGGCTGACCGTCGATGCCCTCGTACCAGACCAGGGCCCGGCTGCGACCTTGCAAGACGACGTCGCTCCCTAACTCCGCCACATAGCCATCCATGCCACACAGAAAAACAAACGCATAAAGGGTAATATTCAGGTCATTAGATAACTCAATTACCATTTCGTCGCCCGGCTCAATTTGATAAATTCCCTTGTCGTTCTTAGGGGATTCGATGCGCAGGAAATATTGCTGCGTAAGTTGAGATTTATCGGCGACTTCTTTGGTATTAATCAAGCGGAGCGAAATTGACTTACTGGGCAGACTGAATCCGCCATTGCGATAGGTTCTAAGCGGGATAGCGTACTGTGCATAGTGACGGATCGCGCCGCCCAGGCACTTGCCTAGCACGTAGTCGTCTTCGACGAGCGCCCGATCGATGACCGCCATCGGGCCCGGGCTGCTGCGCTCGGCGGGCTCGCCAGAGCCGCACAGGTCGTCGCCCAGCCATAGCTCGCCGCGGCGGTTCTGACCGATGAAGAGCTCGGCGCCCGACTCGGAAGGGGGCAAGAGCAGGAAGCTGTGCATGTCCTGCAATCCGTCGAGGGTGGCGCGCACCGCGGGGGCGACACTGTCCAGAGCGGAAACCCGCAGCCGACTGAGCTCACCGGCTCGAACAAGGCGGGCGCGTGCCCCCAGCGGTAGCTCAGGAGCCGGTCCCCCGGCGAGAGGAACGGCGCTCGCCGCGCCGGGCGAGACCTGGGTGACGGTCAGGCGACCCAAGCGAGCCGCCCGATCCGCGTCGGAGTCGAGCGCCGGAAAGCGATCCGGCTCTGGACCGTATACCGCAAGCTCGGCGCCGCGGCTGAGCCCAGCCAGGGTGCCGGCGTCAAGCAGGTAACCGCCTTGGGCATCCCGCCGGATGCGATAGCCAGGGTCGCGGGGACGCCAGGGACCGCCGAAGATCCGCCGCTCTGACGGACCCAGAAGCTGCGGCCGCTGCGAGGGATTATCCGCGAGGACGCGGGTATTGAGCGTCGTGAACACGTCCGCGAAGCGCAGCGCGTGGAGCGCCTCGCGCCCACGGTCACGGACGACCGAGCGCAGGATGTCGAGCAGGGTGGCGGTCATCAGGCCATGGCTGCGCCCGATGCGCGGCGGACGGCGACACTCCGTCGCTTTTTCGTCGGCGTGACAGGCGCAAAGGACGGTGTAGCGGCCCGGCGTTCCGGCCGAGTCCGAGGCACCGGACAGCAGTGGCTGCAGACGCGCTTCGGCGTTCGGCGGCGCGGCGCCTTGCAGGCGCACGGTGCGCGGACGGCTGTCGGGATCCTCGGGCCCCAGGTCGCGGGTCGCGCCCCCCGAGCTACAGCAGTCGAGGATCACCGACAGATCGATGCCAGCGTCGGCGATGTTCTGCAGCAGGCGATTCAGTTCAAGATCGAATAGCAGCCCCTGGTCTTCGTAATCGAGGGGCACCAGGCCCTCGAAGTAGGCCTGCGCGCTGTTTACTTTTTGGAACGAGCCGTGCCCCGAGTAGTAGATAAGCAGACGCTCGCCCGGTACCACGGGACGGCCCAGGACGCCCTTGAGCAGCGAGACGATCGCGCTCAGCGTGGGCTCCGCCGCGACGCTCCCAAGCTCGGGGGCGGGATCGCCGGCCTCCGCTGCCGAATTAGGGGCCAAGAGGGTCTGTATCGCCTCGGCAGGGACGGCTAGCTCATCGAGCAGGAAACGCTGCACGGCGCGGATGTCGTTGACGCAGCCGTTGAGCGGGGCGTTGCGATATCCGTCGATGCCGATAAGCAGAGCGGACAGCGGGGCGGGAGGATCGGTCTCCATCGTGAGCGATTCCTTGCGTCGGCGGCGTCGGGAGAGCGCCGGGGGTGGTAGCTCAGCGTATCGCCATCGACGACGACTGGGTGACAGATAGTTCGAGGATGCGCTGCTGCAGAAGCCAGGCCGCATACGGCTTGGGCAGGCGCGGGGCGGGGGCGGCGAGGATGCGAGCGCTCTCGCCGAACGACAGCGAGGCGGAGATGACCTCTTGCAGCGTCTGTGCTTGCCGCAGCGTCTCAAGCCCGTGCGTGCCGGGGATGGTGCAGGCCAAGACCGCCAGCCGCTCGACGCCGACTTGCAGCCCCGCGGACAGGCTCAGCTCCAGCGGCTCGCCCAGGCCCTCCGGCGACCAGATCAGCTTGCCGGCGGCCCCCGGCGGGATCTGCTCGTCGAGGATCAGCTCTTCAAGCTGGCCTTGCCGGTTGCACAGAAAAACCGACGCGAACAGAAGAACCTTGGCGCGATTCTTCAGCCACAGCGCAAAGCGGGTCGGCGGCTGCGCCAGCATCGTGCCGTCGGCAGGACGGGCGCGCAGGGCGTAGTGCCCGCCCGCGGTCCGCGGCATCGCCTGGCGCGGGAAGAGGCCATTCGTCAGGCCCTGCAAGTCCGCCTGGGACAGCCCGCCACAGTCGATCAGATCAACCTCCAGCCCAGCCGCCGGCAAGATCTGGCGGTTGCCAGCGGGGACGGCACACAGCGCGGCCAGGCGCTGCGGCACAGCGAACTGGGCATAGTGCAGCCCAGCGGCGATAAGCGCGGCGATCGTTGAGTCGGTCGCTCTGTCGGTCGCTTTGTCGGTCGGTGTATCGCTTGAGCCGTCGTGGCCCTCTGCCGAAGCCGCGGGCAGGGGAAGCTCGGCGATGGGTCCCCGCCCGCCTTCCGTCGTGGGCGGATTCCAGGCGTCACCCAAAAGCAGACAGCCCGGGGCTCCAGCGACGAGCTGAAGCTCGGCCGCATCGGGGCTGGCCGCCAGGCTAAGCTGCAGGCCGGCCGCGCTGGCTCGCCGCAGCAGGCGCTCGGGTGAAAGCGCCGCCGCCGCTGTCTCGTCGAGATACAGCGATAGCGCCCGACCCAGCAGGCGGGCCCGGGCCCCGCGGGGCAGGCTTAGAGCGCCTATCAAAACCTGTTGTGGACCCCATCGGCCGCGTCGGTCGTCGGTCACGGCCAGGAGGCCGCTCGCTCCTTCCTCCTTGCCGCTGGGGTTCCTCTCGACGGTGTTGATAGGCGCTCTTGGTAGCGGGGACGCAAGCGGCTGCGCCTCGGCGGTTAGCAGGTCCGCCTGCTCGACGCGCAGGGTGGCGATGCGGGCCGCCTGATCGGCCGGTGAGTTGAGCTCAGAAAAGCGCGACGGGCTGGGGCCATACACGCCGAGGAGCGCCCCCGGCTCTAAGCCCAGCAGCCGTCCGGCGGCCAGCTGAAACCCCGCCGACGTCTGCCGAAGCGCCAGGCCCAGGTCGCAGGGCTCTGCCGGTCCCCCGAGGACGGGGCGGGCGGGGGAGCCGGTCAGGCTGGGGTGCTGCTCGGGATTCTGGGCCTCGATGCCGGTTAAGAGCTGCGGCCAGATATCGACCCAGCGCAGCCGCGCCTCAACGCGCCTCTCCGCGCCTCCCTCCGTCGGCAGGGCAGCCTCTAAGAGATCGAACAGCACCGCCGAGAACAGGCCCTGCGGCTCGTCGGCGCCGGTGGTCTCTTGGGCTTTTTCGTGGGCGTGGCAGGCGGCGACGATCGTCCGCGCGGGCTCGGCAAAGCCGGGACGGCCGGGCGCAGGTTGGCGGTCCGCAGGCGGCAACATCGGCAGCGCGGCAAGGGGTGGCAGGCTGTGCAGAAACGCCGGGCTCAGCTCGACGCTGCGCTCGCGCTTGGGGTGGAGTGGATCGCTGCTCAAGCCGCGCGTCGTCCCCGCGGCGTGGCAGCAGTCCAGAAGGACCGTCACGTTGTCACAGGCCTCGCTGATCGCGTCGAGATAGCGCGCCAGCTCAAAGTCATAAAGCAGGTCGCCCCCGGCCTGCCCAGCGTCGGCCGGCACCAGCGCCTCGACGATGACCGAGGACAGCGTCCCCCCCGGCGTGCGCTGCGTGCCGTGGCCGGCGTAGAAGATCAGCACCGAGTCGCCCGGCGCCACCTGCGAAGCCAGCGCCTGCAGCCGCGCCACCAGGTTGGCCTTGGTCGGCGGCAAGAAGGGCACCGAGGGCCGCTGGCCAGCCCGCGGGGCCAGGAAGACTGCGTCGGTCAGCGCCGTAGCGGGCAGCCCCAGCCGCCCGAGCAGCCGCAGCAGCCGCTCGGCATCGTGAACACAGCCACGCAGCGACGGCAGGCTGGGCGGATACTGGTCAATGCCCACCACCATTACGTGATAGCGTCCGTCCGCCGGCAGAGCCAACATCAACTTAGTCCTTAGGAATGATTGGATTTCTGATCCGCGGACTCGCGCGGGAATCTTTCTGGCCCCAGCTGAGGGGAAGATCCGCTGAAGTCTATCGACACGAGTTCCGGAAGTTTTTCATCTAGATCGGAATATCGATTGTTATTTGCATCGCCCACACGCTGCAGGATTTGTTCAGGATTGCGCAGGTGAACGATCAACGGATAGTGATTGACGCCATATCCGGGATACGTGTCCTGTGTGGCAATCAGCGGGGACAGCGGTAGGTAGTCTTCGGCAGACGGACCCGCCCCCGGAGGCAGCGGCACCGGCACCAGCGCCTCGGCCCGCTCGGCGGGGGGTAGGCTGGCAAGCGCGAAGGCCGCGACCAATTCGTGCACCGAGCGGCGCACCGCTTCCTGCACCATGCCGACGTGCTGAAGCTGCGACACCGGCGAAAACAGCAGGGCATCGCCAAACGCCAGCCAGACCGGGCGCGGGCCCGAACCGGAACTAGAGCCCGAGCCAGAACCAGACACGGCGCCCAGCGTCGTGCACCACAGGCCGCGCTTGTTGTCCTCGCAGTGCATCTCGTGCGACAGGCCCAGCGAGCCGCGCCAGATACCTAGCTGCTCGCCGAGCACGCGCCGCGGCACGCGCATATGCCCGGTGGCGAAAAGATCGGTCAGGAAGTGGCAGCCAAAGGCATCCAGGGCCAGCGCCTGTTGCAGCACCACCCGGTCGGCGGTCTTGGCGGCCTCGGTGGCCAGCGCCAGGGCGCGGCGGTGATAGTAGCGATACCAGCGCAGCGCGCCGACGTCTTCGGCCGGCGGGGTACCGGGAGCCGTCGCAAAGTGACAGAAATTCTGGCTCGCCAAAGCAAGATAGCGCCGGACTGGATATCGACCGAACAGGCCATCTTTCGCCAATAGGCTGGCTTCTGTCGATTTGTCGCGTTCGCCGTCGCGGTCGCGGGCGGCGGCAGCCAGGATGTCGGCGCAGACCCGCGGGTCTTCCCCCACCAGCGTCGGCAGGGTGTAGTCGCCGGCCAGCTTGGCGAGGCCCTTGGCGGGCGGCCAGGCCTCGGCGCAGTCCTGCCGCGCGGTCGCATCGAAGTAGGCGTAGTAGTCACCGGCTAAGGCGATGATGGCGCCAAAGCTCAGGCGCAGCCGACCATCGCCAAGCGGCAGCTCGGTCTCGGGCTCGATGGCCAGCGAGCCGTCGGGCAGGCGCAGCTTTTCGCCGTCGCCATCGACGCCAATCTGGGCGGCGCAGAGCATGTGCTCCCAGGCGACAAAGCGGGTGCCGGCGGTGGGGTGTAGCTCGGCGGTGGTGGCCGGGGCGATGGTCGCGCCCTGATGGCAGTGCAGGCCCCAGACCAGGCGCAGGCGGATCGGCCCGTCGCCAGGCGGCAGGGGGACACCGTTTTCAAACAGCTCCTCATAGGCCACGCTCGGGCCAAGCTCGTCGCCGCTGCCCTCTTCGTCTTCGCTGGCCGTCCGCAGCGCCGCTTCCCCCGTCGGAGCCGGCGCCGCCGATAGCCGCAGACGGACCGGCCGAGCCGGAAGCTCGCCGACGAAGCGTCCCTCCCGCAGCACCACGCGCCGCCTCTCGCCATTCTCTAGGGTGAGCTCGGCCAGCAGGTCGCCCAGGGCCAGCGTGGAGGTAATGGCCAAATCTACGTGCAGGGTCATGACGAAGGCTCCGTCGTTTTGAGGGATGGGGTTAGGTCGCTCAACACCGCCACGCAATGGGAATATCGTTGAGATCTTTATTATACAAAAGTCAAGGAGCGCCGCAGTTAAATTGAAACACAATTCAATTTATAAATCACAATAAAATACCGGGCGCTCAAATCCCTGATCTCCCAGACGATTCTCCCGCGCCCCTGCCCGGGGGAATGAACTCAGGCACATCCTCGGATGGAGTGTATCCGCACGGTGCCCTGTCGGGATACAACTATTCCTATGGTGCGCAGGCGAACCCGCGGTCACCCCCGGCAATCATGGCAGGCCCTTGGCAGCGACGGCTGCGGGGGCGGCCGGCGAGGGGTGGGGCCATGGCGATAGCCCCGTCGGCAGCGACGGCAGCGACGGCGAGCGAGGGGCGCCGGGTGGCGCTCTTGGTCGGCATCAACGACTACCAGAACGGCGTGCCGCCCCTGCGCAACGCCGTCGCCGACGTACAGGGTCTAGCGCCCGTGCTCCGCGAGATCTACGGCTACGAGGTCACCTGCCTCTGCGACGAGGGGGCTACGCTGGTGACGCTGCGAGCCCAGCTGGATACGCTGAGTCAGACGCTGCAGGCATCCGACCGCCTGCTGCTGTACTTCGCCGGCCACGGCATCGCCGAGGAGCTGGGCGATCCCGGCGATGGACCGCAGGGCTACCTGCTCTTGCAGGATGCGCAGCGCGATGAGGTGAAGACCTTCCTACCGATGCTGGAGCTACAGCGGCGCTTGCAGGGTCTGCGCCCCCGCCACCTGCTTTTGTTTCTGGATTGCTGCTTCGCCGGCGCCTTCCGCTGGTCGACGACGCGCAGCCTGGCCCCGCGCCGCGTGCCGGTGTACCGCGAGCGCTTCGAGCGCTACCTGCGCGAGCCGGCCTGGCAGGTCATCACCTCGGCCGCCTATGACGAACGGGCGCTGGATGTCGTCGCCGGTCGCGTGCTGGGCAGTCGCGGTGGGGAGGCGCACAACTCGCCGTTTGCCGCAGCGCTGATCCGCGGCCTGCAGGGCGAGGCGGACTTGGAGATCTCGGGACAGCGGGCCGACGGCGTCATCATCGCGCAGGAGCTGTTCCTGTTTCTGGAGGATGCGTTTTCGAAGCTGGCACAGCGGCTAGAGCGCTCGCTGCAGCGGCCAATGCTGTGGTCGGTGGGCGGACGCGACAAGGGACAGTTTGTCTTCCTGCGCCCCGGTCACGAGGTGGTGCTGCCGTCGGCGCAGGAGATGAGCGAGGCGCACAACCCCTACCGCGGCCTGCAGATCTACACCGCCGCCGAAAAGAACCTGTTCTTCGGCCGCGAGGCAGCGATCGTTGCCCTCACCGAGCGGGTGGGACGACAGAGCCTGATCGTCGTCTCGGGCGCCTCGGGGACCGGCAAGTCGAGCCTGGTCCGGGCCGGCCTGCTGCCGCGGCTTGCGGACCGGGGTGGCTTTGCCATCCCGCCGACGCAGCGTCCGGGAGCGCAGCCACTTATGGCGCTGAGTCAGCTCGCGCGTGAGCTTGAGCCGAGCGCGAGTGAGCTGCCGGCCGCCGCCTCTGCCTGGCTGGCAAGCCATCCGGGTGAGCGGCTGCTCTTAGTCATCGATCAGCTGGAAGAGCTGGTGACGCTGGGCGGCGCACAGCGCGACGAGTTTTTGCGCCAGGTGCAGGCGGTAAGGCAGGCCGGGGCGGGACGGGTGCACTGGGTGCTGACGCTGCGCTCGGACTACGAGCCGCACTTCAGCGAGCTTCTGGCCGGGGGGAAAGAGGAGTCGCCGCGCTACGTCGTGCCGCCGCTCAGCCGCGACGAGCTGCGCGAAATCATCGAGGGCCCCGCCGCCGAGCGCGCGCTGTTCTTCGAGCCCGCAAGCTTGGTCGATCAGCTGCTCGATGAGGTCGCCGATCTGCCGGGGGCGCTGCCGCTTTTGTCATTTCTGCTGAGCGAGATGTATCGCGCCTCGATTCGCCGGCCGCGCGATCGCACGCTGTCGGAAGCCGACTACAAGAGCCTGGGCGGGGTCAGCGGTGCGCTGTCGCAGCGGGCCGATCGGCTGTACGAAAGCTACGCCACGCCCGAGGAGAAAGAGGCCTTCCGCTACCTGATGCTACGCATGGTGGCCCCCGGCGAGGTGGCACGACAGCGCGTGCTGGAGAGCGAGCTTCTGTTTCCCGACAAGACCACCGAGGCGCAGGTCGCAAAGATTCGCGATCACCTGATCCACGAGCGGCTGCTGCTGTCGGATCGCGATCCGCAAGGGCGCACGTTCTACGAGCCGGTGCACGACAAGCTGGTGCTGGGCTGGCCGCAGCTGTCGCAGTTTCTGATGGCCGATCGCGCGCACCGCATCCAACAAGAGCTGCGCGAGGCCGCCGGGCGCTGGCAGGACAGCGGTCGCTCGCGCTCGCGGCTGTGGCTTTCCGATCCGCTGCTGCCGCAGGCGCTCTCCGAAGCGCGCCGAGCCCCCCGACGCTTCAACCGCATCGAGTCGGAGTTTCTGCAAGCCAGTCAGCGGCTGCAGCGCGGGGCCTATGGTCTTCTTTCGGTCGGGCTGCTCCTTTCGCTGGCCCTGTTCGGCATCATCGCCGTCCAGCAGCGACAGCGAGCCAGCGAGATGCACGAAAACCTGCAGAGCACTCGCGTCGAGCTAGGACGTCGCGAGCTTCTGGCCGGCCACCCGGCCGAGGCCCTGGAGGCGCTGCAGCAGGGCCTGCAAGACGGCTCGTCGGACCCATCGCTGCGCTACCTCATTGCGGATGCGGGACGCTTCCTGCAGATCGATCAGCCGACCTTTGCCGCCAAGCCGACCGGCGGGCTGCGGATGGGCAGCGACAGCTTCAGCCCCGACGGACGGCTGCTGGTCGTGCCGAGCGCGGGACAGCTGGCTTCCGTCTACGACACCGCAAGTGGCCGCCTGGTGCATGAGCTGATCGGCCAGAGCGAAGAGATCGTCAGTGCCCGGTTTAGCTCAGACGGGCGACAGATCCTGACCTGCGGCGAGGGACCCAGCGCCGTGCTGTGGGACGCGGGCAGCGGACGGCCGCTGCGCAGCCTGCAGGGTCACACCGGGGTCGTCCTGGCCTGTGCCTTCAGCGCTGACAGCACGCGCGTCGCGACGGGGGGCAGCGACCAGACAGTGCGCATCTGGGACACCGCAAGCGGTCGCTTGCTGCAGACCATCTCGCGCAGCCAGCCGGTGGCGGCGGTGCAGTTTTCGCCGCAGGGCGATGCCGTGCTGTCGCGGGCGCAGAGCGGCAGTGCGCGCCTCACCGATGTGCAAACCGGGAAAGAGATCAGCGACCTGGTGAAGGCCCGCTGTACGAGCATCCACGCCGAGTTTTCCCCCGACGGCAGCTCGCTGGTGACGGTGTGTCTCGAAGGCCAGGTGTACCTGTGGAATTCGCGCGGCGGGCAGCCGCGTGAGCTGGCCGGTAATCTGGCGCTGCACGCCACCTTCAGCCCCGACGGCGAGTGGGTCGCAACGGCGGGGCGGGATCGCGTAGCCCGGCTGTTTGAAGCCCGCACCGGCCGCGAAGCGCTGGTGTTAAGCGAACACAAGAGCCTGATCTCGTGCACAGCCTTCAGCCCCGACGGCCGCCGCCTGATTACCGCCAGCGCCGATGGCACTTCGCGCATCTATGACAGCCGGACCGGCGATCCCCTGGCGGTGCTGCCGGGACATGAGGGCTCGGTCGAGCTGGCCGGCTTTGCCGGAAATGGTCGCCAGGTCTTCACCGTCAGCTCAGATCGTCGGGTCCGGCTGTGGCGCCTGGAAGCCGGCCGGATTCGGCGCATCCTGCCGCTCGGCATCGAGCCCAAGGCGGCGGCGGTTCGCCCCGATGGCCTGCGCATCGCCTCGTCGGTGCTCGATGGGGCCGTGCAGCTTTCCGATGGGCAGGATGGCCGGCCGCTCGCCACCTTGGGCTCGCCCGAGGGCAGCTCAGCGACGCACCTCTTGTTCAGCCCCGATGGCCGCTATCTAGCGACGGCCAGCGTCGATGGTCGGCTGCGCGTGCTCGATACCACGACCGGGGAGGAGAAGTTTCAATTCACCGTCGCTGGCGCTCTTTTGTACATCGCCTTCCGGCCCCAGGGCGACGAGCTAGCACTGGCCTCCAGCGACGGCATCGTCTACCTGGTCTCGCTGGCCCAGCGCGGCATCCGGCAGCAGATCACGGCCAGCGACGACATCGTGTACTGGGTGGCCTACAGCTCTGATGGCTCGCGCCTGGCAAGTGGTGGCAAGGGCAACGCCGTAAAGATCTGGCGCGCGGCGGATGGCAAGCTCCTGCGTGAGCTCACCGGCGGCGGAGATCTGATCACACACGCCGCCTTCCGTCCGCACAGCACCGATCTCGCGGTCATCAGCGGCTCGGTGCTGCAGATCTGGGACAGCGAGACGGGACAGAGCCGGCCTTCTCTGCGCTCGGGCGGCGGTGCGCTCGAACTTGTGCAGTACAGCCCCGACGGAAGCCGCATCCTCGCCGCTGACTTCGACGGCGATCTCCAGCTTTGGGAGACCGGGCAGGGTCGCCTGCTCTCCACCCTGCCGGCGACGAGCAAGCGCTTCCTGGCGGTGTCGTTTTCCTCCGATGGCCGGCAGATTTTTTCCGTCAGCTCGGACGGCCTGGCCCGCCGCTTCGAGGTCGCTGCCACGACGCAGACGCCGATCGCAATTGCCGCCCAGGTGAGCTGTCGCCAGTCTGCCCCCCGCCGGGCGACCCGGGACGGAGGACCGCCTGCCCCTGCCTGTCCGCCGACCGACGACTCCGCGACGCCGCCCGCCCTGCTTCGCACGCCCTATGGCGACCGCCTAGATGGCCTGTGGGCCGGTATCTGGGCCCTGCGCAGCCAGCGTCCTGAGACGGCACGCGCCCACTTTTCCCGCGTCCGCAGTGACCTGACGGAGTATCGCGATGGGCTGGGCCTGGCGATGCTGACCCTGGCTGAAGCGCGGCTGCTCGGCGATGCCAGCCGACGGGAGGCCGCCTGGGCGCAGATTCCGACGCTGATCGCCGGGGGCAGCGCCAACCCCGCAAGCCAGGTCGCAAGCTACCAAGCCCTGGCCGAGTTCGCCGAGCGCACCCTCGACCGCGCCGATGCCGCCCGTTTCTGCTACGAGCAGCTTTTGCGACTGCAGCCCAGCGACCCCCGCTTCCGGCTGGAGCTACAGGCCCGTCGCGTCATCAGCGGCCAGTTCGCGCAGGCGCTCGCCGATGGTGAAGCCGCCTTCCAAGCGCTGGCCCCCCATCCCGGCCTGCGCGACGCGCGCAAGGTGTTCTTGTGGGCCCTTCTGTGGACCGCCGCCGTCTTTCAGTCCGACGATGCTGCGGGGGCGCTGTGGGCTGGCCGCCTGCTCGCTGCCTATGGCCAGCTCCCCGACGGGGCCCTCGATATCGCCGATCTGCCGGATCAGCTGCGCCGCCTGCTGGCCGTCGACACCTCAGAGCTAGTCGGAGTCGCGGCGCGTCGTCGCGTCCTCGATCTATGGGAAATCATGAAGGATAAAAAGACCTTTAATCGCGTCCAAGACTTAAGCGATTTACTAAATCAAAAATAACTACCCACTAATCATTGAATGTTTTCCATCGACCTCATTCCTCGATAGGATCGATAACATGCGCTGCCCAACCCTCGTGGCCTGTCTGTTCGGCGCGGCCTTGCCTGCCCTGTGGTTACCGCCTGCCGCCGCCAAAATCTGCAACTCGGCTGGCTTCTGCATCGAGCACCCCAGCCCCGTCGGACACGACCTGTGGGGGGTGTGGGCTGTCCGCCCGGATCGCTTCTACGTCGTCGGCAGTCACGGCACCGCCCTGCGCTGGGACGGCGGACAGGTCGAGGGCAGCTTTGGCCTGGCCGGAGGCGCCACCCTGCGCGCCGTCTTCGGGGTCGCAAGCGGCGGCGGCGAGACCGTCTTTGCCGTCGGGGATGCCGGCACCGCCCTGCGCTTCGATGGCCGCGGCTGGCAGCCGCTTACGACGGGCAGCCGGGCCAACCTGGCCGCGGTCTGGGCCAGCGACGCCGGCCATGTGCTGGCCACCGGGACCGACGGCACGCTGCTGCGCTTCGATGGTCAAGCCTGGCGCGCCATCCCCTGCGGCACCAAAGAGCACCTCGACAGCGTCTACGGCTGGGGTCGCACGCGCGCCTTCATCAGCGGAAGGCACGGCACCCTCTTGCAGTACGACGGCACGAGCTGCACGCCCGTCAAGCACGGCGTCCGCGGGCGGCTGTCGTTCGGCGGCGTCTACGGCGACCGCCCGGATCAGGTCGTCGTGGTGGGCTCGCCCACCCTGCGCTTCGACGGCAAGTCCTGGAAAGAAGACCCCGCGCTCGATCTCCTGAGCGAAGGCGTAACCGGCAGCCCGGGCAGCCCGCTTCTGGCCTGGCGGTTTGACCGGACCGCTCGCCACGACGGCAAGACCTGGACCCCGTTTTGGACCGGCCACCCCAGCATCCAGGCCTGGGCCATCCCGCGTCCCGGCGCGGCGCTGGCCGTCGGCGGCGGCGGGCTGGTGGTCAGCGTCGACGAGCACGGCATCACTCGCCACAGCAGCAGCCTGCCCCAGGCCGGCTGGCACTTCGGCGTCTGGGGCAGCGCCCCCGACCATGTCTTTGTCACCGACAACGCCGGCATCTTGTGGCGCTGGAACGGCAGCACCTGGGCCGCGGAAAACAGCGGCTGCAAGCAGCGCCTTGTGGCCCTGCACGGCAGCGACTCGCAGCATGCCTTCGCCGTCGGAGATGACGGCACCATCGTCCGCTACAACGGCAAGACCTGGAGCCCGCAGGAAAGCGGCACCCACGCCAACCTGCGCGCCATCTACACCCAAAGCCCGCAGTCAGCTTGGGCGGTCGGGTCGCAAGGCACCATCGTCCACTTCGACGGCACGTCCTTCCGGCCCGAAAAAAGCGGAACCGACGCCGACCTGTCAGGTGTCTGGGGCAGCGGACCGGGCAATGTCTACGCCGTCGGCCAGGGCGGGACAGTGCTGCGCTTTGACGGTCGGGCCTGGCGGGCGTTGACCACCGGTGTGGGCGACGATCACGAGCTCTCCGCAGTATGGGGTAGCAGCGCCGCCGATGTGTTTGTCGTCGGTGCGCAGTATCCCGATCAGGTCGGCGTGGTGCTGCACTGGAACGGCGCAAGCTGGACGCGGACCCCCGTGCCAGCCCGACAGCTGCACACCATCTGGGGGGCCGGTCCCAAGGATGTGCTGGTCGGTGGACAGGCCCCGGCGGAAGAGGGCGGCGGCATCAACGGCATCCTCCTGCGCTTCGATGGCCAGCGCTGGAAACGCCTGCTGCCGCGCGAGCGCGAAAACATGCAGGTGCAGCTTGGCATCTGGGGCGTGCGGGCCGCCGGGGATCGCCTGGGGCAGGCCTGGTTCGTCGGGCAGAACTCGCAGATCGCGCGCTTCGACGGCACGAGCTTCGGCTTTCGCACGCCAGGGACCACCGCCACGCTGGAGGCACTGTGGGGCAGCCCCGAGGCGCTCTACGCCGTCAGCAGCAGCGGCGACATCTTTCGGCAGGGCGCGCATGGTTGGGAGGCGCAAGAGAGTCCGACGACCCGCTCGCTGTACGCCCTGTGGGGCAGCGGCCCGAAGAATATCTACGCCGCCGGCTATGGCGGGGTGCTGCTGCAGTCCGACGGCGCGCGCTTTAGACCAGTCAGCTCCGGTCTCCCCACCGAGCCGTCTCTCTATGCTCTGTGGGGCAGCGCACCCAACGATGTCTTCGTCGCTGGCGAGCACGGCGCCATCGCCCACTTCGACGGTCAGCGCTTCCAAGCCATAAAGACCGGCAGCTCGCAGTCGCTGTATGCGCTCTTTGGCACCGGCCCGCGCGACGTCTGGGCCGGAGGCGAAGGCGGCACCCTCCTGCACTTCGACGGCACCGCCTGGCAGCCCGTCCCCAGCCAGACGGGTGAAGGCATCTACGGCCTGTGGGGCACCGGCCCGACCCAGATCTACGCCGCCACCGCAAGCTGCAGCATCCTGCGCTGGGACGGCAGCGCCTGGCAGGAAGTGCATCGCCGCACCACCGCCGACTGTCGCTCTCCCCGCCCCAGCGAGGCCCCGCGCTACTTCCACCGCCAGGCCCAGATCTGGGGCAGCACCACGCCCGCCGGCCCCCACATTTATGTCCTCCGCGAGGCCGGCACCCTCGCAGTCAGCGACGGCAAGACCTGGACCGAGCAAGACCTCGGAATGAGCGGCCTACGCGGCCTCTGGGGCACCCCCACCCCAAACGCCGCCACCCCCACCCTCCACCTCTCCGGCGATTCCGCCACCCTCCTCCGCCACCCCTAAGCAAGCGTTTACATATTCCCCCCCGCACCCGCCAAAAAAACCCCCCCCCCCCCCAAAAAAACCCCCCCCCCCAAAAACCTCCCCCCATCCACGGGATAATCCGCCACAATCCCCAAAAACATTTTCTCCTTTCGCAGAACCTCTTTATTTTACCCAATCAAATCAACACTCACTACCTAACTTGGGCAAGATGAAACATCCGGTGCTACTCCTTTTGCTGCTCTTGTGCAGCCCGCTTTTTTCGCAAAAAGTAAACGTTGAACAACTCAAAGGCATGAAAATCCGCAACATCGGCCCGGCGGGCATGAGCGGACGGGTGACGGCCATTGACGTGGTATTGTCGCAACCCGACGTGATTTACGCCGGAGCAGCAAGCGGGGGCCTCTGGCGCTCTGCAAGCGGCGGCATCAACTGGGAACCGGTGTTCGACGAAGCGCCCGTGCAATCCATCGGCGCGGTAAAAATCAACCAAAACAACCCGGCCGAAATTTGGGTGGGCACCGGCGAAGGCAATCCGCGCAACTCGCAAAACAGCGGCGAAGGCATTTTTAAAACCCTCGACGGCGGCAAAAACTGGCTGCGCATGGGCCTCGAAAATACCCGCACCATCCACCGCATCATCATCCACCGCGACGACCCGAATACGGTCTTCGCCGGGGCAACCGGTTCGGCCTGGGGGCCAAACCCGGAGCGCGGCGTGTTCAAAACTACCGACGGCGGCAAAACCTGGCGCAAAGTGCTGTATGTCAACGACTCCACCGGCTGCGCCGACCTCGTTGTAGACCCTTCCAACCCAAACAAACTCATTGCCGCGATGTGGGAATACGGCCGCAAACCCTGGACGTTCCACTCCGGCGGCCCGGGCTCCGGCCTTTACGTCAGCTTCGACGCCGGGGAAACCTGGACCAAACGCACCGATAAAGACGGCCTGCCCAAAGGCGACCTCGGGCGCATCGGCCTTGCGTTTGCGCCTTCCAAACCCAATATCGTCTACGCCTTAGTGGAAGCAAAAGAAAACGCCCTGTACAAAAGCTACGACGGCGGCTTCAAGTGGGTCAAAATGGCCGTTTCCGACAAGGACGACAGCAATGTGGGCGACCGCCCTTTCTACTACCACGAAATCTACGTGGATCCCAAAAACGAAAACCGCATCTTCAGCCTTTGGAGCATTTTGTCGAAAAGCGAAGACGGCGGCAAAACCTTTGAAAGCTGGGTGGGCTGGAAAATACACCCCGACCACCACGCCTTTTGGATCAGTCCCAACGACCCCGATTACATCATCGAGGGCAACGACGGCGGCCTCAATATTTCGCACGACGGGGGCCGCAACTGGCGCTTCGCCGAAAACCTGCCGCTGGCGCAATTTTACCACATCAACTACGACATGAGCATCCCGTACCGCGTTTGTGGCGGCATGCAGGACAACGGCTCGTGGGTGGGTCCGTCGGCGGTCTGGAAAGCGGGCGGCATCCGCAATGCAGACTGGAAAGAGGTGTATTTTGGCGATGGCTTCGACGTGGCCATCCGACCAGACGACGGGCGGTATTGCTACGCCATGTCGCAGGGCGGCAACCTCGGCTACGTGGACATGCTCACCGGATTTACCCGGGATCTGATGCCCGTGCACCCGGAGGGCGTCGCGTTGCGCTTCAACTGGAATGCGGGTTTTGCCCAAAATCCATTCCAGAATTGCGGCATTTATTACGGCAGCCAGTTCCTGCACAAAAGCCTCGATTGCGGGCAAACCTGGCAAATCATCAGCCCCGACCTCACCACCAACGACACCACCAAACAGCACCAGGATAAAAGCGGCGGCCTCACGCTGGACGCCACCAACGCCGAAAACAATACGACGATCGTAGCCATTGCGCCCAGTCCGATTGACGAAAACGTGATTTGGGTGGGCACCGACGACGGCAACCTGCAACTCACCCGCGACGGCGGAAAAACCTGGACCAACCTCGCCAATCGCCTGCCCGGCGCAAAGGCAGGTGGCTGGATCCCGTTCATTGAGGTGAACAAAAAAAATGCGGGCGAAGCGTTTGTGATTTACAGCGACTACCGCCGCAACGACTGGAAACCTTATGCTTACCATACCACCGACTACGGCGCCACGTTCCGGAGAATTGCCGATGAAAAAAAGGTGAGCGGCCACGCCCTGAGCATCGTGCAGGATCCGGAAGTGCCCAATTTGCTGTTCCTCGGCACCGACGCAGGACTTTATTTCAGCATAGACAGCGGCGATACCTGGAACAAATGGACGAACGATTACCCTTCCGTTTCGACTTATGATTTGAAAATTCACCCCCGCGAAGGCGACCTGATCGTGGGCACCTTTGGCCGGGCTGCCTGGATTCTGGACGACATTCGCCCGCTTCGGGAAATAGCCCGAACCAAAGGCAAAGTGCTGGAAGCGGACTTCAAAGTTTTCCCGACGCCGGATGCCTACTTAGCCGAATTTGCCTCCGTAGACGGCCCCCGGTTTGCCGGCGATGCCATTTACGCGGGCAACAACCGCTTTCCCAGCGCCATGATTTCGCTTTGGGTAAAACCGGTCGCCAAAGGGCAAAGCCTGTCCCGCACCAGCGGGGGAGCAAAGGGCAAAGAGGGCAAAGCTCCGAAAGGCAAACCCGATCCCAAAAAAGAAGCGCCGAAGGCTGAAACGGACAAGGTGAAACCACCGGCAGCTGAAAAAACTGCTGACAAAGAAAAGCCTGCGGGCGGCGAAGCGAAAAAAGACGGCGACGACAAAGTGAAAATCCGGGTCGTGGATGCCAAAGGCGATACCCTGCGCACTTTTTCCACGAAAGTGGATACCGGTTTGGTGCGCATTTACTGGCGATTAGAGCAGGACGGCGTTCGCTTTCCCAGCCGCCGCAAACCCAAACCGGAAGACGACAAGCCCGGCGGGTATCCGGTATTGCCCGGCACGTACAAGTTGCTGCTCACCTACCAGGGCAAAACAGACAGCACGATGGTCACCGTCCATGCCGACCCCCGCTTGAGCACCACCCTGGCCAACCGGCAGGCACAGCGGGCCGCGTATGACGAATTGGCCAAAATTGTAAAAAATGCAACCGCAGGTTTTGATCGCCTGCAGGAGTTAAAAGACAACATCAAACTGGTCAGTTCCGCCCTCGAAAACGTGCCGGACAGCCTGAAAAAGGACATTACCAAATTGGCAAAATCCATGCAGGACAGCATCACTGCCCTCGAACGGCGGTACATGATGCCGGATGGCTTAAAAGGCATCCAGCGCGACCCGGACAATATTATGGACAATATCTGGCGGACGCGCAGTTACCTCGAATCCTCCGACGGAGCGCCGAATCAGAATGCCCGCATCATGACCGAACGGGTTCGCAAGGAAGTAGCTGCGGTTGTGGCGGACATCAACCGGTTGGTGGAAAAGGATTTTATG
>CALFYE010000406.1 GCA_937952145.1 uncultured Myxococcales bacterium | reverse complement strand
TGCAGACTGACCTACCGGGCGCCGGTGTGCAATATGCTCTCGCTCGGTCGCATACCCTTGCGGGATATCAACTGACGGTCCATGCCCACCGTCGCATGCGACCGCGCGGCGTAAGTGCCGCCGCCCTCGCGGCCGTGCTCACCTACGGCCGGATGGCCCATGTCCGCGGCGCCGACGTCTACGCGATTGGTCGCAAGGAGGTCCGCCACTACGCGAAGGATGGCCTCGACCTCTCGAGCTTCGATGGCGTGCAAGTCGTCTGCTCACCTGACGGGCGCATCCTCACGGTCTACCGGGGACGGCACTTGAAGGGGCTACGGGCTGGCATGTCGCGCCGCCGTGACGCTGCCCCCGCTGCCCGGCGGCGAGCAGCCGCATGAGCTGCGCACTCGGCGACCAGAATGCAATTGCATCCCGTCCTCAATAGAGAAAGGATCCCGCCCTATGAGCTCTCAAGAGAAAAGCCGCCGCGCCATGAGTAAGCTGCAAGAGGTCTCCCTCGTCGCCGCTCGTCCGCTACCGGTGGTTCTGCTGGCCGACGTGAGCGGAAGTATGGCCACCGCCGGAAAGATCGATTCGCTCAACCAGGCGGTTGCTGAGATGGTGGCCGCTGTCGCCGAGGAAGATCGAAGCCGCGCCATCATCACAGTTGCCGTCATCACGTTCGGTGGCGGCGGCGCCAAGCTCCATCAGCCGCTTGTCCCGGCCCACCAAATGAGCTGGCAAGCCCTGGCCGCCGCGGGCAACACGCCGCTCGGTGCGGCGCTGAGTCTGGCGACGGAGTTGATGGAGGATCAGGCGCAGATTCCCAGCCGCGCCTACCGGCCCACCGTGGTCCTGGTTTCTGACGGACAGCCCAACGACGAGTGGGAAGAGCCGCTCGGTCGCCTGCATGGCTCGCCTCGGGCATCCAAGGCCGAGCGCTTCGCCCTGGCCATTGGCGATGACGCGGACTGCGAGATGCTTCAGCGCTTCCTTGGGCAACCCGGAGCGCGGGTCTTCCGCGCCCATGAGGCCCGCCAGATCAAACAGTTCTTCCGCTGGGTTACGATGACCGTGACCACCCGGTCGCGCAGCATCAACCCCAACCTGCTCGCTGCACCGCAGCTGCCAGCACTCGAAGATCTGGACTATTGACGGCTGGAGGGTGCGCCATGACCACTGAGTCCCGTTCCGTCGTGGACCAACAAGGCGTTCGCTATACGCTTGGGAAGGAGCTCGGGCGCGGTGGCCAGGGCGTGGTGTTCGCCGTTTCCCGACGCAAGCTGGCGGTGAAGCTGATATGGGGCAGCGACCAGTCCTCGGCGCGGCGTGAGCGGCTGCGTAACCAGCTCACGCTGGTCAAGCGGCTGGATCTCCGAGACCTGCCGATCGCCGCGCCCCTCGAGATGCTGCGTCCGCCAGACCTTGGCTACGTCATGGAGCTTGTCACCGGGATGCTGCCGCTGTCCTCCCTCTGCCATCCCCCAGCAAAACTTGCTGGCGAACGCCTACTCGAGTGGTATCAGCAAGGAGGCGGGCTGCGACGCCGATTGCGATTGCTAGGGCGTATCGCGTCCGCGCTCGCTGCCCTACATGGCCACGGGCTGGTCTACGGCGATCCATCGCCCCACAATCTGTTCGTCTCGGCTTCCGTCGATGCCGAAGAGATTCGCTTGCTCGACGCCGATAACCTTCGTTATACATCGGTGCCCGACGAAGGGGTTTTCTACACACCGGGCTACGGAGCGCCCGAGCTTGTCTCGGGGCGCAGTGGGGTCAACACCTTGACCGATGCCCACGCCTTGGCGGTGATGGTATTTCAGACGCTGGCGCTCGTCCACCCGCTGTGCGGAGACCTGGTAGCCGACGGCGAACCGGAGCTGGAGGAGCAGGCTTTGGCCGGGCGCCTGCCCTGGATTGAGCACGAGACGGAGGTGCAAAACCGCTCGCGGTCTGGCCTCCCGCGCGAGGTGGTGCTCTCGGATCGCCTCATGGACCTCTGCCAGCAGTGCTTTGCAAAAGGGCTGCAGGGCGTCTCTAAGCGTCCAGGGGTATCGCGCTGGGTTGAGCGCTTGCACCAGGCGTCCGATGCTTGCTTGACCTGCCCAGCATGCGGCTGGTCGTACTACGTCAAGCTCGCGACGTGTCCGCGATGTGATGCCTCGCGCCCGCCGCTGCTCCTGGCGCGCATCCACTTATGGGATCCCCAGGCGGGCAATGGCGGCGATCTCTTGCAAGGCCCAGATGGCAGACCCCGCACGATTGGGTTCGCCGTGGCAACGGCGCGCGACCCGCTGCTGCTCGGAGAGCGGTTGCTCGATGGACGGCATGGCCTGCAAGAGACGCACCGCATCGCCGTCGAGACGACGGGCAGCGGGGCATCGGTGCGGGCACTGGATGGATGCAGCTATGAGCTGCGAACCGTCCAGGGCGGGCTGCGTCGGGTCGAGAGTGAGCCCGTGCGTCTGACGCTATCGCCCGCTCACGCGGAGTGGCGGCTGCATGTCGACGCTCGCGACAAGCAGCACCGTGTCGTGCGCTTCGAACTGTGGCCGGAGGCGAGCGATGCAGGTTGACGTAGTCGAATACGGCGAGATCCGGGTCCTCGACGTAAGCCCGAGCCAGGCCGCCCACTTCGGCGCCGAGCTGCGCCCTCGCTGGGAAGCGGCGGTCTACCTCTCGGACGCCGCGAATCAGCCGCTGCTGCGCATCTTCGACGGCGACGCCGAGCGCGCCTTTCTCGTAGATGGCAGCGACCCGCGGAGTCAGAGCGAGCTTGGGCGAGTTCTGGCGCGGGGTCTTCCTCGCCTGACCTGGATCGCCGCGGTGTGGCCCCGGCCCGGTCGGGGCATGACCGAACGGCTGACCTTGCAGATTCATGAGTTCCCGACGCTCTTGACCCTGGCTGTGCCGATGGAAATTGGCATCGACGAAAGGGTCATCGAGCAAGTGCAGAAGCGGCAGCCGCAGCTGACCGGAGTCGAGGAGGTGAGCCGGTGGCTGGCTGATCACTTGCTCTTGCCTCCGCTGCCCAACCAAGAGGATGCCTGGCCGCGCATGCTGTTTTCCGGGCAGGCCGACGCCGGCAGTGGGCGTACCATCGCATTTCGCCTGCTGGGCGCCGGGATTCGCGTGGATGTGGCCTGTGGTGCCGACGATCGCCTGCGGGTGACGCGGTTCACTGAATCTCGTCGGGCCGGGCGATCAAGCACGCGACGTCCCGTGCAGCTTCTGTCCTGCCCGGTCCGATTCTGCGATGTCACCGTTGCTGGGCAGTTTCGTGGCCGAGCGCGCACGGAGCTAGACCAGCTCGTCGAGCACGCGGGCAGCTACCTGCGAATCTGGAAAGAATACAACGCCCTCGAGCACGAGAGCATCGTGCGCCGCGCCCGTGCCCTGGGATGGCTGCGCTACTCCAGGCGGATGCTGTTGCCGGATAACAGCTGGCGATTTGCGCTGGAGGATGGGGAGCGACTGGATGGCACGCTAACCGATCTGGCCAAGGAAGCAGAGCTTTGCCTGGAAGCCGCCACCAGCCTGCCGCCGGAACTGCGCGGAGCCGATTTATCCCCGACCATGGAGGGCAGCGAGAATCGGCCGTGGGTGGGCGAGATCCGTGGAAGCGACCGCCAGCGCAAGACGCTCGATCTGCGCCCCCTTCGTGAGGACGAAGAGCGCTCCGAACCACCTCCCGATCGCGGTCTGCTCTTCGTCAGTCTCTCTGGAGACCGAGTTCGCCTGCGGCGCCGCGAAGACGCTTGGTCCAAGATCGCGGCTGCTGCCTGCCCCATGCCGCAGCTCGGCATGATTATCGAGGGTGCCCCCGTCCCGACCCGCCGAACCGCGGATGCAGAGCCGCTCTCGCCAGCGGCCCTGAAACACTTTGCGGGAGCGCCTACTGCGCGTCAGATCGAAGCGCTACGCCTGGCGCTGGCCACGCCGGACATCTTTCTGATCCAAGGCCCGCCGGGGACGGGCAAGACGCGCACGCAGGCCGCCCTGCAGACGCGCCTAGCCGAGCTGACCGAACAGGTGCGGGGTATCGCCGGCCAGACCCTGCTCTCCAGCTTCCAGCACGATACGGTCGAGCATGCGGCTGCCGCCACCTCCGTATTTGGACTCCCAGCCGTGAAGCTCGGCCAGCGGCGCGGGGGAGGTGAAGAGCGCGATACAGTGGACAACTGGCGCCTGGAGCGCATAGATGCGGTGCGCGCCGACCTCGCCCGACTGCCGCCGCGGCCGGTGACCGCGGCATATCGTCGAATACGGGACCGTGCGGTCGCCTATATAAAATCCGCGCGGAGTCACGAGGAAGGACAGGAGGTCTTGCGGGACGTCGAAGAGCTGGCCGGCGAGTTCCTTCCTTCGTCGCTGCTCGATCGACTACTCGCGCTGAGGCAGGAGCTCAGCCGCGCACCCGGCCCAGTGCTCGATGTGGCAACGCTGTCCCGCGAGCGGGCGCTGCAGGCAGTCCGCAGCCTGCGCACCGAGCCCATCTCCTTCGCAGACGACGGCTCGCGCAATGCCTACCGCGCGCTGCAGCGTCTCACTGGAGTCGTGGAGCTCACTCAAGCCGAGACGGCGGTACTGACCAGGGTCGCCGAGTACCTGGAAGCGGATCCGCCTCCCGCTACCGTACTCGACGCGCTCAAGTCCGTGCAGGGAGCGCTGCTAGATCGACTTCAGGTACCGGAACAGAACAGCGGGCCACCACCCGTTCTGGCAGCGGTCTCCGATCTTCTCGCCGAAATTACCCAGGCCCTGCATACCTCTGTCCGCAACTCAGCCGCAGGTGAGGAGGCCGCCTTAGAAGAGTACCTGCACGACCTCGAAAAGGACGCCGCTGGTGTACGCAGAGCGATCATGCGCTACACCGCGGTCCTCGCCTCAACGGTCCAGCAGGCCGTAGCCAGGTCGATGGCGGCGCTCAAAGGGCTTGATCGGGACATCGAGTTCGACAACGTGGTGATCGAGGAGGCAGCGCGCGCCAATCCCTTGGACTTATTCATTCCGATGGCCACCGCGCGCCGGCGCATCATCTTGGTCGGCGACCACCGCCAGCTTCCCCACATCCTGGAACCCGATGTCGAAGCCCAGCTGGAGCAGTCGATATCAAAGGCCACGCAGACCGCGCTGAAACGCAGCTTGTTCGAGCGCCTCTTCTTGTCGCTGCGCGAGCGAGAGAAGGAAGATAGGATCCAGCGGGTGATCACGCTGGACCGCCAGTTCCGCATGCACCCGGTGCTCGGCGACTTCGTCAGCAACACGTTTTACGAGCCTTACGGTGAAGGGTTCCAGTCCGGCGTCAGCGCCGAGGAGCGTCGGCATGGGATCAGTGAGTATGGCGAGGCGGTCGCCGTATGGAAGGACCTCCCGCACAGCACAGGGCCCGAGAGCGGTGTTCGAAGTAAGCGCCGCCCGGTCGAAGCGCAATGGATCGCTGAGGAGAGCCGCCGCATCCTCGAGTCGAATCCCAAGCTCAGCGTCGGGGTTATCAGCTTCTATGCGGCTCAGGTCGACGAGCTGTTCCTTTGCATGGAGCGCGTGGGGCTGGCCGAGCAGCGCGAGGATGGAGAGCGATACATCGCTGAGCCTTATCGGGAACGCAGCGATACCAAGGGCCGCCGCAGTGAGCGTCTGCGAGTCGGTACAGTCGACGCCTTCCAGGGAAAGGAATTCGATGTAGTTCTCTTGTCGATGACCCGCAGCAACGACATTGTTCCGGACAACGAACAAGGCGTCCGCCGAAAATGGGGACACCTGACGCTGGAGAACCGCTTGTGCGTGGCGATGAGCCGCCAAAAATGCCTCCTAATCGTCGTCGGCGATGTCGCGATGCTCAGATCCGAGGTGGCGCCCCGTCATATCCGTGGGCTCGTTGAGTTCCATGCCTTGTCCGGAGGCCCGCATGGCCAGCGAATTTAGTCCTTCGACCGAGGTGCTCTACTTCCGCCCGCGGGCGCACGCGCGTTGGCGGCCACCAAGAAAATACTTGCTCTGGCCTGCCTGGGTGTATCGGGTGGTCGCGCCGATGCCTCGCCCACGCCGCCTGAACGTGCTGGAGAAAGCCGTGCTCGGCCTTTCGCGCGCCGGGATTCGGCGAGCAGAGCTCATCGGACCGCGCCTCCACATCGAGCCTGACCTGGCAGCCCACATCCTACTCGACCTGATGGAGCGGGGGATCCTCGATGAAAATGCCCAGCCCACGGCACGTGGACGCGAGTTGCTGCTTGAGGAGATTGCCGGCACCGACGAGATGCGCGTTGGCCACGTGTTCCAGGATCCGATCACCGGTGAGCTCTGGCCGCGCTTCGTCGAGCGCCTTGATTTCGCCAAGAGAGAGTTCGGCAACGGGCCGTACCCGTCGCTGGAGCTCGGCACGGACGGAAGGCCCCATAGAGAGCGGCCGTTCATGCATCTGCTACCGCGGCTCTCCCCACCTCCCCGCCCGGCGCCCGAAGACATCTTGCGCGCCAGCCGACAGCACCGCGCATGGCTGCGCCATGCTTCCGAGAGAAGTTTGTTTCCAGAGCTCGATGACGATGGTGAAGGCGAGGAGTCAGGCGAATCACACGAGGTACTCTCGCGCATCTCTTATGTAGACGAGTATCCCAAACCGGTGTTCCTCACGACCTATCTATACCTACCGGAAGGGAGTGAGGACGACCTTCTCGGCGACGGCTGGTACGTGTGCGATCCATTTGGTCTCGGGGCAAGCCCACCGTTGAGACGCCGAATTGAGCAGGCGATGGAGCGGTCGGAAAGATTACGGGAGGAGATCGAGCGCATGATCGGAAAACCGCTGAAAGATCGTCAGCAGGAGCAACAAGAGCTGGCGAATGAGCTCCGGACGGTAGCTCAATACGAGGTCGAGAAATACTTGACTCTCGCGGTCCGCAATTGGCCGGGGTATGAGCGCTTGGTCGAGATGGAGTGGGTTCGTCAGGAGGCCAAGCTTCTTGGAGACAGACTTCCAGCCCATAAGCTGCGCGCTGTTCTCATGGAGGTACGGAGTGTCTTGGAGGAGTCCTTCGCTCTGCTGGCGGAGCGCCACCCGCTCGGACTGGCCTGGCAAAAACTCTACCTGGAAGATCGACCGCTCACCGAGGAAGTGCTAGTCCGTGCCCATTACGAGAGGGCAGCGCAGGACGTGGGATTCGCCGCCCCGATTCCGGATCGTCTGGCCGGAGTCCAGCCCGGACAGGTGCGCGCTGCTTGCCAAAGTACTGAAAGCTGGAGGCTGCGCCCCCTCATCATGGCCACGCTCCTGTGTGCCGCCGCGCCGGAGCAGTCCCTCCACCCCCTGAGATATGCTGCGCGCAAGGAACCGCGCTTTCTCGTAGAGGTCGATCAGCTCGCCGAGTTGTGCGGAGCGGCTGCCCATGCCGGACGAGACCCCTTGGATAGCGGTCGCGTCTATCAGGCCGTAGACCAAACCTATCGAATCGTCGAACTGCTGTCTACCCAGAGGGATTGAGCCATGTCGAAGAGGAAGGACCGAAGAGGCAACCATCCATCGCAACGCAGTCCCATGCCTGTCGGGCAGGCCACCCGTTCCGCTCCCCCAGCCCTGCCGCCGGCACCGCCCCCAGCTGCCCTCCCGGCCGTCCCGCTCGCGGCGGGCGCCACAGAAATCCCGCTGACGAGCGAGCTCTCGCTGGCGGAGAAAGTGGCCGCCGTGGAGGATGCGGCACTCAAACACGCCACCGAGGAAGATCTTCAGGCCGCGGCGAATCCCCCTCCGCCGGATACGCCAAGCCTCGACGAGCTACTGAAGCGAGCCAATGAAGCCAGCGCCTTGCTAGCGAGCCAGCGCCAGCGCATGAGCAAGGAACAGAGCGAGCTCGCGGCGCAAAAAGCGGCGTGGGATCGCAGAGAGACTGAGCTTCAGCAACGCGAAGCCCGTGCGGAGCAAGTTGCCAACGACCAGCGAGAGCTTCAGCGGGGCCTCGAGACGGGGCGCAGCGAGTTGCAGAGAAAAGAGTACGCCAATCAGCAAGAACAGAAGAGGCTGCTGGATTGGGAAGAGAAGCTGAAGCGACGAGAGCTAAACGCCGAAGCGGGATTCGCCGCAGAAAGGCGACAGTCCCTGGACCTCCTGGAGAAAGAGGCGGCGGCCCTTCTGCAGGAGCTATCAAGTGCCCGGCAGCGACGCAGTGAAGATGAAAAAAAACATCAGGCCCGTCTCTCGGCGGCCCAGAGGGCGTGGGCGCAAGAGCAGGAAGCAGAACGGCAGAAGCTATCTGCTGAGCTGACGCAGCGCCGGCAAGCGTTCGAGGCACATCTTCAGAACGAAGCCCAATCGCAAGCGGGCGAGCTGACTCAAGGACGGAAGGAACTAGCGGAAGAACAGGCAGCACTGCGGGAGCAGCAGAAGGCTCTGACACGCGCAGCGACCAAGCTCAAGCACGAGCGTGAGCTATTCGAGGAGGAACAAGCGGACCTGGATGACCTGGTCGAACGACGGGCCGCGGCAGAACGCGAGCAGCACGAGCACGCGCTGCGGGCGTTGGATCAGCGTCTGGAGTCCGCACGCGCCGATCGCCAGCGCTTAGAGGAGCGGCTGCACCGCCGTGAAGAGGCGGATCTGCGCTTCGGGAGTCGGACGCCGGAAGAGATTCATGCCGAGCTTGATGCCCTACGCAAAGAGCGAGACGCTCTGCAGCTCAAGCTGTCCAGACGGCCCGACGATCAGGCGCTTTCTCGCCTCCAGCAACTGGAGAAAGAGCAGGAGCAATGGAACGCAGAGCGCTTCAGTCTCCAGCAACAGAACCTCGCTCTCAAGCGAAAGCTGTCCCAATTCGAGATTTCCGTGACCGAGCTTGAGTCCTTGCGAGATCACCGGGACATCCTACAAGGCCGGGTCAATCTGGCGCATCAGCAGATTGCCGAGCTACGCACCGAGATCGACACCCGCATCAAGACCGCGTCAGAGCGCAGTCCCTTTCCCGCTTGTCAACAGATGGACGAGGATTCAGCGCTGCAGAGCCCCATCCTCGTCGATGTGCGGAAGATCGACCTGTCAGCGTTCGCCACAGAGATCCGGCAGCGCATGGCCTTCGACCCCGAAACGGAGAAGCGTCTTTATTATTCCGAACGGGATGTCCGCTGCTTCCTGGGGGGCCTGGCGATGAGCAAGTTGCTGCTGCTACAGGGGGTGAGCGGTACTGGAAAAACTAGCCTGCCGATCGCGTTCGCGCGCGCTATTGGTGCGGAGTGGAAGCTCGTCCCCGTGCAGGCTGGCTGGCGCGATCGGCAGGATCTGATCGGACACTACAACGAGTTTGATCATCGCTTCTCCGAGACCGAGTTCTTGAAGGCGCTGTATCGTGCCCAGTGTCCGCGATGCCAGGAGCGGCCATTCTTGCTTGTGCTTGACGAGATGAACCTCTCCCACCCCGAACAGTATGGGGCAGATCTGCTCTCGGCGCTGGAACAGGACAGCCAAAACCAGCAGTTGCAGTTGCGGCCGGCTGCGATTCCGGGCGCACCCAAGCTGTTTGTGGACGGCAGCGCGCTTGGCATTCCGCCCAACGTCTGGTTCATCGGTACGGCCAATCACGACGAAACCACGCGCGACTTCGCTGACAAGACCTACGATCGGGCACACGTGATGGAGCTGCCGCGCCATCGGCAAAGGTTTGAGATCACGGAGCAGCAGCTACCTGAGCCGCTAGCTCTCTCTGCCCTGCAATCTGCGTTTGAGCGCGCGCAGCGGGACCATGCGGAGCAGGCGCAGCGCGCCTACGAGTTTATCGACCAGCAGCTCGCGGATCCTCTGGCCCAGCGCTTCCGCATCGGCTGGGGGAACCGCCTAGAACGGCAGCTCGCGGACTTCGTGCCTGTGGTGATTGCCGCGGGAGGCAGCCTTGGTGAAGCAACCGACCACGTCGTGGCCACTAAGCTGCTGCGCAAGCTGCGTGATCGCCATGATACCCGGCGCGAAGACGTGCAGGAGCTGCGCGATCTGCTGAGCAAGGCATGGTCGGGCCTTGTCGCCAAAGCGAAAGGCGCGCCGCAGCGGTCGCTCGCGATACTGGATGCAGAGCTGCGCCGCCTGGGAGCAGAGGAGCAGGAAGAAGCATGAACGGGCACTTTTGGGACTGTTTGACCGGGCGCCCGGCCGATCGCTTAGGCGGTCCGCCCGTCCTCGGACGCTGGCGGGTCCGCGTGCCCGGTCCCGCAGTACCCATACTCAACAAGGTGCCGGTGCAACCTGGAGACTACCTAATTCCCAATGCGCGCGGCGAGTTTGCGCTGCGCGGGGGAGGTCTAGAGGTCGACGGCGCATTCCCTGCCGCGCAGCGGCCCGCCGACCTTGACGCCGGGAGCATCGTAAACATCGGGCAGATTCTGGACGGGCTCACGGCCACGCGATGGTCGGATTGGCTGGACGTTCCGCCGCTCGTGCCTGGAATGTCAGAGCGGGCGCAGCTCCTGCTCTTTGAGTATCGCATCGTCGAACTCCTTCCTGCGCTGGAGGCCGTCTGCCATCGTCCGCGAGCTCACATACAGGTTCAGGTCGAGCGCGTGGCCGCAGCCCGTGCAAGAAGGTTGCCGCCGCAGTCCCTGAGCTACCTGGCGAGCCACACCGAAGACTGGGAGCATCCGACCCTGAGCGGCGTTCGGCCGCGGCGGGTGCTTTCCCTGCTCCCCGAGGAACAGCTTGAGATCGGAAGAGCGTCGTGTAGGGAAAGAGTGTCTTCGCCTGTGTAGA
>CALFYE010000405.1 GCA_937952145.1 uncultured Myxococcales bacterium | reverse complement strand
GGTTTCCACTCTGAAGCCTTATCAGTCGGCCGCTCCGTGAGCCCGTTCTTGATCAGGCATCCGACTATAGTGGAGAAAATATGACAGAGTCTTGGAAAGCCGAATTCTGCCGTCTCTGGATGAACCCTTATGCAACCCGAGATGATGTCCATCGTGCGTTTGAGATCAAAAACGCAAACTTACCGAAGATGCTGTACCGCTACCGGCGGCCCGTTCATCACAGCATCCAAGAACTTGAGAACGATTCGGTTTATATAAGTGAACCAGCCAATCAGAATGATCTATTTGATTCTATATGTACTATCTCGCCTTCAGAGCTTCACAAGGCGCTTCGGCGAGCATCCTTTACTCAGCTGGTCAAGTTGGAGGCAGGCAATCTTACCGAGGAGCAAATTCAACTTTGTGCTCAAAGCGAAGAGCCGTCTGAGGCGCTCCTAGATCTATTGATTGCTGGTGAACCTCCTGAGCAAGCTGCGGAACTCACAAAGCTACGGCGAGAAATGGAGGATATCGCAAAAAGGAATGAAGAGTTTGCGGCGGCATTTCTGCGCTTAATTCCTCATCATCATGTGCGGATTTGCTGCTTCATGACAGAGTATAATTCAACTTCGATGTGGGACCGCTATGCTCAAATGCACGAAGGACTCTGCATCGCCTATGATCTCTCTGTCCTCCCGCTCGATGACACTCGCCGTATGTGGCTGTATCCTGTAGTCTATCGTGAAACCCTCTTTGACCTGACTCCTTACATCATTGCACACATCGAGCAAGGAGCTATTTCCCCTATGTGGCCAATATTTGCGAGCGTTCATAAGCAGTCCGAATGGTCCAACGAAAAAGAGTGGCGACTTGTAGAGCCTCCAGACGCTCCTGCGCCTCCTGGAAAACTTATTCAACTTGCCAAGCCAGCAGCCGTTTATCTCGGAGCACGCATGGAACCAGACATGCAACGGCAGGTTGAAGAAATCGCCTGGCGCCGCGGTGTTCCCCTTTTCAAGATGGAAGTTTCTCATGAAGAAGGCAGGATGATTGCTAAGGCAAAAATGGGAGGACTGCCGAGCGGTGGATGAGACTGTGGAGCGTTGCTGCTGCACTCACTACGGCGGCGCGCACGGTGAGAGAGCATCTCTCCTGCCGTAGGCGATGCCCCATAAGCTCGGCGATGTCTCGGGGACCGAGCAACGGCTCGACGCCACTCCCCTCTCTGCCGACGCGCGGTCCTTTGGTTGGACTCGCACCGCTAATAGATTCTGGGTTCGCCTATCTAGCGTTGCTCCAGTCTTTCCGCATACTCCGTGGAAGCTCATTTTGTCGACGGAGATTCATCTGTACTGCAGTGGGAACAGAAAGTTCATTTGGATTTCTCCGTCGGAGAATTTGGGCCAAAAGGGGCCTCGGAATGATTCGGGAGGCTCAGGCTCGCATCTACCGCGGCTACTCGGGCGGCCGTCGCTGCTTCCTCGGTGATGTAGTGACCTAAGGTCATCTTGGTGGAGGTGTGCCCCAGCACGCGCGCCACTGCCTCGACTGAAGCGCCGCCCGAGACCGCCAGGCTGGCGTGGGTGCCCCGCAGGCCGTGGACGCAGACCCGCGGCACCCCGGCGCGAGCACACATCGCGACTACGGTGCTGTGCAGCGTCTGCCGGCTGGCTCCGCACAGGCGCTCCATGGGCGGTCGGGCTGCCGCCGCGCGTCCGAGCAAGATGTTCAGGTAGCCAGGCACCTTCAGGCGCCGGCGAGCTGCCGCGGTCTTGGTGCCGCTGACGTAGACCTCGCTGGCATCCACATCGATGTCGCGGGCCGTGAGCCCCAGCGCCTCACTGGCCCGTAGGCCCAGGCTCAGACAGCATAGCGCCGCCAGCGCTGGGCCAGAGCCGGCCATCGCCTCTTGCTCGGCGAGCTGGGCGAAGCGCCGAGCCTCGGCCGGTCGCAGCTGCGGCTTGCCAGCGGAGACCCGCCCTATCGGCTCGATATCCGTCCACGGGTTCTCTTTGGCATAGCCCTGCTTCAGCGCCCACTTCCACATGCACTGCACGATGGACAGGTAGAAACGATGCGACGCCGCGCTCAGGGGGCGGCCGGTCTTGAGGCTTGGCTCAGTGGTGGCTCGCTCGTAGAGAGCTATGGCCTTGCGCTCGGTCAGCTCATCGAGCCGCCAGTCCATCACCGGGCCGAGCAGGTTCCGCACCCGGGCGGCTTGATCCTCGATCGTGGCCGGCGTGGCGCCGCCGCCGCGGAGCCGAGCGGCCCCCCACAGCTGGAGCGTAGCCTCGACTGTACGCGCGTCCATCTCGGCGCGCAGCTTGGCCATCAGGCGGTTTGCCGCCTGCCGGGAGTCGACGACGTAGCTCTTGCGCCGTCCCTTTGCGTCTATCTGAATGATTCGCCATTGTTGATCCTGGGGATAAGGCCCGAGCACTCGGGCAGGTTCTCTTCGTCGCATGGGGAGGGCTCCATAGCGCGAAGGCTTGCGGGTAGGGGTGGGGCGGTCGCGGGCGGGGGTGACCGCGCGGGACTGGGGCGAAGCGACGCGAGCCAAGAAGCGGGCGTAGTCGCCGCCAACCGAGCGCATGGCTTGCTCCCCGCTGCCGCGTTGCTCGCACAGCAGGCAGCAGCAGACCGCCGAATGGCGGCTGGGGTCAGGCGTCTGCGGAAAAGTAGCCTCAGCCGACGATGAAGGCTGAACGTAATCCGCCGAAGCGGAATGGTTCAGCTCGATTTTTTGGCCAGCCCTCCGACGGGAGGCTGACATTGCGAACAGCAACGACAGCGCCGTCGACGAAGTGTGTGATCCGTTCCCCCGCCCGAGGGAGTCTATGGGAAACGATCGCGCTTAAGGCCGAGCTGCAATCTGGCGTGCACAGGCTCCTTCTCAAGAAGCACAAGCATGAGGGCGGCTAGTCTCCTGACTCTGCTCTACCCATTTTCACGCCAGGCTCGCCGCCATTTGTGAAGACAATCCCGCGCGCGAGCAATGCTTCTCGCATAGCCTCAATGGACTCGGGGCGAACCTGCCGTCCGCGCTCAAAGCTTACGATCGTCCCCTTGGCCAGACCTGTCGCTGCCGCCAGATCAACTTGAGTCATTCGTAAAAGCCTGCGCGCTGCGGCCACTTGCTCACCGACGATGCGCATTTTTAGTGTTGACTTCGGCTCTGCCATCATTCAACTTTCTTGAACCAAAAATTCAAGTTAGGAAACAGTTCAACAGCCTGTTGAGCTGAGGACCATCACACGCGTCTGGCCATATGTCTAGGTTCGCGTGAACGGCGCCAGTACGCGGATTAGGGATACCCATGCCTACCGATCTGACCTTACTGTTCGCAAGGCAGGACAAGGCAATTGCCGTCGACGAGATAGACAATTAGGGAGCTTGGGGAAGGACACGGGGAAGGTGCGAAGGGAGCCCCGTTAACACTAAGCGTTTGAGCCGCAGAGCTGCCTGCCCTCCAGCTGCCGGCGCTGAGCTCGATAGCCCTGATTTGCTCCGCGCGCTGGAGGCCGCCGCCAGCTTGTCTGCCCGCCCCGAACTGCCGG
>CALFYE010000404.1 GCA_937952145.1 uncultured Myxococcales bacterium | reverse complement strand
CGGCCCACATCGACGCCGCCTTTGACCGCGGCTTCATCACCTTCCAAGACGACGGCAGCATCACCCTGTCGCCGCACCTGCCCGACACCGCTCAGCGCATCCTGGGCCTGCACCCCGCCCAGCGAATCCCGACGCTGACCGACGGCCACCGCAGATACCTGCCCTGGCACCGCACCCACGTATTTCGCGGCGGGACATAGGAATCCGCCCGCCCCCCAGCTCTGCGAGGTCTCGATATGCCCGTTCAGTCTCGCGTCGTGTTTCGACGAGTGCTCTTCGCTTTTGTCCTGTGGGTTGGGCTGCTGTCCGGTCTGAGCCCCGCCGTCGCGCAGCAGCCGGTCTTGGTCGACCCGTATGAAGTGCTGTACGGCAAGCGCCTGCTCCTGCCCCAGAAGCCCATCCCCGAACCGCTTTTCACCCCGTCGAAAGACACGATCGCGCTGGTGTCGACGCGCAGCGAAGCGCTGCTGACGCGAGCCCGCGCGATGACGGCGATGTTGGGAACGCGCACGAGCCGTGCAGACCTGCAAGACATCGTGACAGAACTGAACGAAGCGACGGCGCAGGTCGATGCCACGGATGGAAACCTGCGGCCGTTTGCCAGAGCACACAGCATCTCGGCGCTATTCCTGATTGCGGAAATCTGGCACTGCTTCGGCGAAGCGATCGCGCGTCAGGCCATGCAAGAGGTCAGCGGCGCCAGTGGCTCCCTGAGTCGCCTGCCCGAGCTTCGCGCCAAGCTGGATGCGTTCCATGCCCGCATTCGTCAGATCAAGCCGCAGAGCGTCGGGACCGCGTTGGCGGTTATCAATGCCCACGCGATGTGGGTTGATCTGTCGAGCTTCATGGACCTGTTACAGCACCGGCCCGATGAGATCAGTCAGCTCGTCACTGCCTTGGTTCCTGTTCCGCCCGAAAAACGGGATCTGATGCTGCGTCTGTTCGTAGAACCGCTCGCAGCGCCGATCATCGAGTGGGTGATCGGAGAAGCGGATCTGCAGCTACAGGCCAGCTTGGCAGATGCCAAGACGGAGCGCCTGCGCATCGAGGAGCGGTCCCTGCGCGAACTAGCACGCTCGTATCGCGAGGCCGCGATGACCAACTACGAGCTGTTGCTGCGTCGCGCCGAAGGCCGAGCGAAGCCCAAGCGCGACAAGTTCGATGAGCTGGTAGTCAAAGTCCTGGCCGTTCTGCTGACCCAGCGACTGGACTATGCACGTCTGCATCGCGAGGAAACCGGCCTGGATGCCGCGGTGCAGTTACTGGGGGTTAGTCTGGCCGCATATCAAAACAGCGTGTTTGCGCTGCAGCGTCACGAAATCGATACGGCGCCGGCACTGTGGGGGGATGAAGAACGCGATACTGCCGAAAAAGCCCAGGCCGCTACGCGACGCGGCATCCTGGCCGATGAGTACCTGTCAGCCCGTCGAGCTGCGGCGCAAGCTCGCAACGTCGTCGGGGCCGTTCCGACGCCTATCGGGATGGATCTACAGACCGGCAGCGAGCTTTCGTCCGGGGACAAAAGCGATCAGGAAGACGCTCTCGAAGCGCTGATCGAAGCGCGCGCTATGGCCGATCTGACCGTAGCCTTGGTTCCTATTCCCGGTGCGGTGAGTCGCGAAGGCACGGGAACAGGAATTTCAGAAGCCGAACAAGAGGGGGCCGTCGAAAAGTGCATCGATGATCTGCAAAGTCCGCAGAAGGCGCTTGGCGCCTCGGCCGAGAGCTTCTCGCGCAGTCGCGGCTGGCGCGTCCCGGTGGAAGAGCTGCGCAAGCTCGTGAAGCAAGCGGTTCTGGATACGTGCACGCGGGCCAAGTTTCTCAACGACAAGGTGTCGTCGCTGTTCTGGCGCGTGCTGAAAAACGCCTACGTGGACTGGCTGCGCGACTATGACTCGGATCAGCGACGTAGCAACAAGCTCGTCGAGACCTGCGAGGACAGCCGCCCGAACAGCGAGGAAGAAATCCTGGGGCAAGAAGCCTGCACGCTGCGAAAACAGGCCATGGGTCAGCTCTCGCCGGACGAGAGGACGCTGCTCCAGTGGCGCTATGAAGAGGAGCTGACCTACAGCGAGATCGGCACCCGCCTGGGCAATGTCAGCGAGGAAGCGGCGCGCAAGCGGGTCAAGCGCACGCAAGCGCGCCTGCGCCAGATCTATCTAGGACTTCAGCCCCAAAGCCACCTGCAGCCGCGTGTACCTGCCCCCTGGGCACCGTCTGCACTGGCTCTTTGGATCGTCCAACCTGCGCTGGTTTCGCCGAATCTCCGTCGAGAACTGCGCCCGCTGCACTTTTTTTAAAAAAGTTTTGTCCGCTTTTTGCGGGGTCTCCGTGAGCGGGGGGTGCAAGGCGACGGGATGAGCCAGCCCGGCAAGTGACCGGGAAGCACGCATCCGGCCCTGCAACGGAGATCGATCATGAAGACTCGTATCACGCACTTCAAGCAGTCCTTGTTTGCCGGCCTGTTTGGGCTGGCGCTCAGCACCGCAGCACCTGGCTGCGGCAACACCGATCCGGGGACTGGAGGCCCCCCACCCCCGCCGCCACCGCCGAACAAGTGCGGTAGCTGCGCCCGCTACGAAAGCTGCACGTCATCCGGCATGTGCGCGATCAACGCCAACTCGACGTGGTTTCTGTCGATCGACAGCGCCACGATCACGTCCACCAAGCCGGACGGCTCGGCCTGGGATGCGCTGGGCGGCGCCCCGGATCCCTTCGTGCAACTGGATAGCAAGCGCACCAGCACCAAGCAGGACACCTTCACGCCGACCTGGCAGGAAGGCTCCACCTACACCGCCAACAACCTGCTTGTGCAAGGCGTCAGCGTCAGCCTGTTCGACGAAGACGTCGCGGCCAACGATCCCATCGGCGGTCCCACCACCATCCGTCCCACCGAAGCGGACCTGCGGGGCGGCATCCTGACCGTACGCAACCTGGGCCAGGCTCAGACCCTGACCCTGACCTTCACGCCGCAGTAGTCCGCGCCTCTCGGCAGCCGCTCTGAGCCCTCCGCACTGCGGAGCCCCGGCTCGGGGCGGCTGCCCCTCCAGTGCAGCCCTCCGGCGCTAGACAGATCCAAACAACTCCCCGCCAAAGTAGACGATACTTAGTGACATCACCCCATGTGGCAGCTACGTGCAGAGCGCCCCTCGTTGGGCCCTTTTTCGCCGCTTGTAGATGCACCGCCGAGCCGATCGCAGCTGCTCCCGCGGACCCCGGCTGCTCCGAATGATGAGCCCAGGCAGTGTGCTCCCCGGCCGGCTTGCTCAGCCGCTGTGGCGACGCTGATGTCGCACTGGGCAGAGCCAATGCCCCTCAACGCATGCCCGGCGGATGCGCCGCAGAAATCTCACGGAGAACTGTGCAGCCCCATCGCCGATAGCAGGTCCGCGCTGCATCAACCCGGCATGAATTCGGCGGCGCTGGACTTCAGCACCGACACAGCAAGAGGGCCGCAGAGCGTGATGCCGGATCCACCTCTATGCGCCGATCCAGCGACGCAAGACGTGCCCGCACAAGCCGCGCCCAACTCGGGTTGGCAAAGGCTGTGGCGCGGACTGCAAGCGGGCGCACAGAGCGGACTTGATGCCGCCGCAAACACCGCGAGCATGGCGGGAGAACAGATCAGCCGAGGGCTGTCGTGGGTCGGCGGGCAAGTCCAGGCCGGCTGGCAGGCCGGCTCTTCCGAACTGGCACAGGTGTAGCAAGACGTCGGCTCAGCGATAGGGCAAGAGGGGCTCGCGCGGGTCTTCCTCGACCCCCGGGGTGCACGCGATCGCCAGCACGCCCAGCGCGAGCTAGCGGATCGTTTTCAGGTCTTGCCGCCGGACTTCGTCGGGCCACGTCTGCCCAATCAGCTCAACGAAAAAGAGTACGCGCAGGTCGCCGAGATCTACAGCGACATCCGGCTGGGGCGCGGCGATCTGACGATCGATGCCAGCGCCCACAAGACGCCCGAAGAACGACGCGCCTACGAACAGGGCACGCTGCGCGACATCGCCGCCCTCCTGCAGACCGCGGGCGGACGTCATCTGGTGGGAGCGCTGCACGACAACACGCTGCGCGATGGGGCGGGGCAGGAACGCCATGGCTTGTTTGGGACGCCGCTCCCATTTGGTGCATCAATTCATCGGCAGACCACGCTCGTTCCCTTGTTGCGCGCAGATGGCAGCCCAGAAACCGACAACGGCTATGCCGAAGCCGACGGGCCGGGGGAAACTCGGCAGGTGCGCGGCGACCAGTCGTTGGGAGCCGCAGGCCCGGGGTCCGACGTACACATCCGCTACAACCCCGGCGTGGGAATCGGCCGTGCCTATCCAAGCCTCACCCCGACGAACCCCTGGCTGGCCGAGATGCGCAGCGACATCTTGCTGAGCCACGAGATGAACCACGCGCTGCGACAAACCCAGGGTCTGGTCGACGGTCGCCCAGTGCGCGCCACCGACAACCTGCAGAACCCAGGCGACACCGCGATGGCTTACGACGCCAGCATGGCGGATCAGAACGGGAAGCCCCTGCGTCGCGTTGAGCATCAAGCCGTGGGCCTGGGTCTGTACGCCGATCAGGACATGACCGAAAATCGCTACCGTGCAGAACGCCGAGACCTCGCGACGTGGCAGGGTCGAGGCCAGCTACCCGGCGACCCAACACTGCATCGCCGCGACACCTACACCCCACGCACTGGGCCAGTTGCTCCGGCTCCGCAGCCCGCGCCGCTGGTCCCTGTGCGAAAGTAGGCGTGACGCCATCGCCGCCCATCCTTCGCCGCCATGCCCATGCCCATGCTCATGAGATTCCCTCGCCCCTCTCACCTTCCCTGCCTCCTTCTGGTCGCGCTGGTCGATGCTTCGGCGTGTCAGCCCACGAAGCAGCCTGCTCGCCCTAACTCTTCACACAAAGCAATGCTCGACAGCTCAGCCCCCAAGGACGCGCCCACGATGCCAGCCCCCGCCGCAATCGACTGGACGATGACCAAGGACAGCGATGGCAAGACGCTGCGCATCGAGTATCGCGTCACCAACACATCTGACAAGCGCATCTACTTGAGCGACGTAGTCCCGACCCACACCGATGCCGGCTGGACCCTCACGAATCCGCAGCCGATCGCAGTGCTGAACGATGACGAGCCAGGCGTCGTGCGCTTTGCGCGGGGTCGCATCGGCTCGGAAGCCTCGCTCGCGGTTCCACCGCTGGACCCGGGCGCCCGCGCGATCGATCCAGGCCAGACTGTGCAGGGCAACGCTCGCGTGCCACTGCCCCTGGTCGCGACACCTTACGTCGGAACCGTCGCACCGCTGCGTGGCAAGCCCACCGCCGCGCGCATCGAACTAGGCTTCCTTCGCGGCGATGCCCACTGGAGCCAGCTACCACTTGCCGACGGATCGTTTCTGACCCTGTCGCACGCCATCGATCGCATGGAAGCGCTGCGGTCGGGGACGAAGGCGATTCCATAGGCACGGTTCGCTAATGAAGGGGCAGGGATGGCTTTGATGGGCAATCGGTACCACGTTCTTTCGCTACTTCCCCCGCCCCCGCAACAACGCATCTCTGATCATCGGGTTGAAGAACAGGTACGCGCCGAAGGACTCTAGCGCGGTGCCGTCTTTGAGCAGGCGGCGAGCGGTCTCGGGGTCCATCTTGGGGGGATCGAGCAGGACCTTTTCGACTTGCTGGACCGGAGCGACATAAGGGCGCCGGGGGTCGTCCTGTTCGTCGAGTAGGCGGCTCGCGAGGTCGTTGACCAGGATGCCCTGCAAGATCTCGTTGCCGGGGAACGCAACCGGCAGGCCGGAGGGACCCAGCACGGGGGCCGGGGTCGGTCGAGGCGGCGCTGGCTTGATCGAGGGCTTCGATGCCGGCCGCGAATCCGGCGGAGCGGCAGCATCGGCCGCTGGGGCTGGCGGAGCAGAATTCACCGGGCTCTGGACCGCAGCGCCGAGCGAGGCGGGCGCGGCCTCTACAACCTTCGGAGCCAGCGGCGGCGTGGGCACGAGCGGTGGTTCCGGCGATGCAACACCCCCGTTGGACGATCCTGCGGACTGCGCGATCGTATCTGTGAACAGCGCAGAAGCTGCGGCAGGAATCTGTGGCGCGGGCGATGGGGCCGCCTGACTCTGCGCCGAGAGCGGTGGCGGGCCAGCTTCCGGCAGCACGGATGACGGGGCGGACACGATCGGCGACGTCGCTGAATCGGTCGGCGCTGATGTTGCTGGTTGAGTCGTTGGCTTGACCAGCCGCGGCTCGCTCGCTGCAACGGACGTCGCGGGCGGGGCGGCTGCGGAGTTTTGCAGCGTCTTGCGAATCTCTGCGGCGGCAACGTCGGCACGCAGGCGGTCACGCTCGGCCAGTAGCTCTTCATACGAAGGACGCGACGGCGATGGCGAAGTCGCTGTGTCGAGGTGGGCAAGCGATGGCTGTGCAGCGGGCTTCGCTTGCGCCGTCGCTTCGGACGGCGGCGCACCTTCGCTGAGCGCAGCTTTGACCGCTGGGCCGCTTGGCAGGGCCGGCGGCGGCGCCGGGCTGTCGCGCTGAAGTGCGGCCACGCCGATATCGCGAATCGTCGAGACGACCGTATTAAGCACCGGCGTGTAGTCAGGTGGCGCGGGCGGACAGGCGGCGCGCATCGACGCTTCGAACTCGCGCTCTTGCTGCCTTCCCGCAGACACCTGCATGCGCTCGAACAGCGCCATGTTGCGCTCCAGCGCCGCGACGCCCTCGCGATGAACCTTGGTGTTCAGCGCGGCCTGCTCGGCAAGCTGCTGCCGCAGGATCTCGTTGGTCTTCAAGCAGTCGACGACCTCGCGCGATAGCGCCTGGTGCTTGCCGACGTTGTGGATGCGCTCCTTTTGCCGCAGCGCGATCCCCATCTTCCGCGCATTGATGCGCGTGGCCTTGACGCTGCCCTCGGCATCGTCTTCCTCAACACCACTGGCGAGAAGCTTCGCCAGCATCGAGTCGCCCCCGGCCTGACTGGCCGGCGCGCTGTCCTCGGCGCCATCTCCGGCCTCTTCAGTCGTCGCATCCGGGCCCGCGGTCGCGCCGTTGTTTTCGGGCCAGCGCAGCACGACGCGCAGCGGGCCGACCTTGCCGACCGGATGTACGCGCTCGCGCCCATGCGCGTCCTTGCTGTACTGAACGAACCACGCGCCGCCCGGAGCAATCGGCTCTTCCATGGGCTCGCGCGCCCGCCAAGCTCCCTCGGCTGGAAGGCGGATAATTTCATGATTACGACCGTAGCGGACTAAGAAATAGTATCCCGCATCGGTGGGGCGATGCCGATAGATCGTTTCTTCAAAATCCCACATCTCTTCACGCTGTCTTCCCATGGAGATCCGTCCTGCAATCCTTCATGGCGTTATCGCAAAGCAGGCACCGCGTCACTCGACGACGATGCCGGTTATAGCCGTAATAACTTCGGATTCATCATCAGGTTCGGTATACGCACCGAAAACGGAATCTCGACCTCAAACGGCTCTTTGGTTTCCAAAATAATGTGTGGATAACGAGCGGCGACATAATGCACAAGATAGCGTCCGGGGGCAGGAACCGCGGGGGCTTCAAATGGACTTAGCGTAAAGAAGTCCTGATACGAATATCGCCCCGAGATCGTCCGGCGCTTCTTGGCCTTCTGCGCCAAAAACGGCAGCCAGTGATGCGTGTTCAGCGGCTCGCCGGTCCAGAATCCGACGCGATAGCCACCAGCCTCCTGAGGTGCCCGGCCAACGATCGCCCGCTCTAGCTGCAGGATCTGCGGCGCCCAGATGTCCAGCAGCCGATCCTCCTGGGCGATGCGCTCCAGGCTGTCCTGCCGCCGCCGCAGCCCCAGCGCCGCCGACTTGCACAGCGTTGAGCAATACCGCGCATCAATGCGCTTCTTGACAACCGGCTTCTTGCAGATTCGACACAACACCATGTTCCCAATTTATTGGGAGCACAGCGGCGCGTCAAGCGGTCGCGTCTAATTGCCGATGTAGCCAGCAGAAAAGCCGAGCGTCGGCCCTATGCAGATACGGGAGGAGAGCGGAAGCGGATCCGGAGCAAGCAGACAAGGAGAGAGAAATGAGTAGGTGATTTAAAAAACCGAATAAACCCGCGAAATGATTGAGAAAGTCTGTTCACAGCAAGCTTGTGATAGGGGCGCAAATGTTCTGCGATTGCTCCCTTTCTGCTCCCGTTGAGTGCATGGATCCGGTGGCGTTTGCTGGACTTCACGAGGATCCCGGCAGAAACCGCGGCAGCGCCTGAATGGGGCCCTGGGTTGGCTTCCACAAGGGGGCGACGGCGAATGGTCCGCGAATTGTCGCGGCCCCGAAAACCGGGCCTGCCGGACATGCTGTGATGTGGCAAGACGGAAGCGAGGACTAGGCGACTAGCGACGGGCCGCGTGGAACGGACGAGCCCAAGAGACAAGCGCGCGGCTGAACAGGACGGGGCCACAGAGCAGCAGCGCAAGGCCCGCGACAATCGAGCTCACACCGCGCAGGGGAAGCGGCAGCGCTGGGTTCACAAGCAAAGCAATGGGAACGAGCACCGACATGGCTGCGGCGACCAAGACGCGACGGTCTGTCCGCTGCGTGGTTTCGGTCGAGGGATCATCGGCTTCGACGAGCGACGCGCTGCCTGGGTCGTCAGCAAGCGGCCGACGACGTACCCACAGCACGATCGCCGACCCAAGCGAGAACAGCGCCAGCAGCGCGAAGTAGCGATGATGCGACCAGCGATCCCAGCAGAGTCCGAAGACCGCCGCCAGGACACTTCCCAGTGCGCTGCTCGCGAACCACAGCCCGACAGCCTGCGCGGTCTTGTGCGGCGGTGCGAGCCTGGTGATCAGCGACACGCCGAGCGGTGCCAACAACACCTCTGCGATCGACAGCAGCACGTAGCAGCCGAGCAGCCATGCGCCGCTGACCCGGCCCGCATCACCGCCCTGCAAGCTTGCCGCGGTCATCAGAGCGAATGCCCCAGCGGTCGCGACGTAACCCCAGATCAGCGTGTTCATCGTCGAACGGATGCGCGCCCGTTTCCGACCGTGAAGGTGCAGAAACACCGGCAGCATCGCGAGCACCATCAGCCCATGCAGTGCAGCGAAGTGACCTGGACCAAGCTGCATCGTCCGCCCCAGCAGCGTGATCTGCTGCGCCGTGTTCGTCGCCGCAAACACGCTGAGCGAGCTACCTGCCTGCTGTGCCGTCAGCCAGAAGACCACGGCGACCGAGCAAAGCATCCAGACCGCAGCCATGCTTTCTTTCGACGACACGGCTGTGTGTGGCGCGCTGTTCTGAGATGCAGGTCCAGTGCGAAACACGGGCAGCGCGAGCAAACCAGCGCCAAGCATCGAGGCCACCGTCGCACCAAAAAATAACGAGGCCCAGCCGTGGGCCGCATGCGCCCACTCGCCAAACAGCGCGCCCGCTGCATACCCCAAATTCGCCGAGAGGTAGTGCCACAGGAATCCGCGCTCCCGCGCTCGCTCGTCGTTGCCGGTTGCCTGAGCGATCAGGACATGCAGGCCGGGACGGAACAGGCTCTGCCCCGCGACCATCAGAGCCAGCGCCGGCCAAGACAGCCACGCACGATCGAGGGCAAGCGCCGCATAGGCCACGGCCAGCAGCAGCGCTCCCAGCAGCGTCGATGCGCCGACACCGAGCCGGCGGTCGGCCAGCCAGCCGCCAGGCAGCCCGCCCAGATAGGACAACGATTGAAGGATCGCGAGCACCATCAGTGCGGTCGGCGCCGACATCGCCAAGCGATCGTGCGCATACAGCACGAACATCGGCAGCATCACCAGGAAGGCGAACCGCTCGCAGCTCTGCACCGCGCAGAGCAAGACCAACGGCTGGGACCAGCGACGAGGGGCAGCAGAGATGGCGGGACTTGATGACATGCAAGGCTCCAAGCGCAGTTGCGTTTTGGAAGCCCCGCGGCATACGCTGCGCATCGTTCCGCGGGGTGGTAGCTCACTACGGGGAACTTGGCCTCCGTCGTCTTGACCACGGCGGAGGCCGCTTAGTTTTTGAGCTATATGCCTTGGATGCTGACTGCTGAGCGAGAGGCGCTGGTGTAGTAGCGATCGAATCGCCCTTCCAAAAGCCACTGCACCTGTGCCGGCCACCAGCGACCGCGCCCCTTCGGCGTGCAGTAGCCCGCCTCCATTAGCACCTTCGCGAGCCTCGGATATCCAGGTCGCGAAAACGGCTCTGCATGACCCGCCGCTTCATGCTCCTGCCGCATGCGTTCGAGCATCGCTTCCAGGAATCGCCGCGGCGTAAGAAGTTGCGTCTCCACACAGCGCACCAACAGCTTGCGCACGCTGCTCTCCGTGAATCGACGACCCTTGAGCGGCAGGAATCCCAGCTCATTCAGAATCGCCGCAATCTGCGGCTGAGTGTGCCCACGCTTACGTAGCTCGACCATGCGCTGCTTCAGTTCTTCGTCGGTGTGCGGGCGGTCGTTGATGG
>CALFYE010000403.1 GCA_937952145.1 uncultured Myxococcales bacterium | reverse complement strand
ATGCGAAAGTCCCTCCTGGCTGCTCGACAACCAGATACGGATCGCAGTTTGGATCTGCCTCCAGTAGGGAGCAAAGGTCAATTCGTTGACCGTTCCATTTACCCGGCACAGTCCACCTGGGGAGTCCACAGCGCTGTGGGGATCTAACGTCGTCTGTGCAGATACAACCCAGCCCCTAGCAAGCCTGCTCCGGCGACGCCGGTTACGGTGGCAGTAATTGTCAGCGTGCGTGACGTCGAGTTCAGGCTGAGCCAGCGATCGTAGTAGGTGTCTGGGTTCTGGGATTCGGCCCAGGTTGCGATCGCTCCGGCTCCCAGTCCGATTCCGATCGCCAGAGCGGTTCCTCCGCCTGCGATAAGGCCAACGGCAAGTCGTCTGTTTCCGGTTGTCGATGATGTGGTGGCTGCTTTGACCGGGGTTGGGGTCGGATTTTGCACCACAGAATCAGGCAGCGATTGCGGCACGATGGATTGCCCTTGTGACGGGCCCGCATCCAGCGGCGGTTGTACTGAGGGTTGACCATCGGGGTATCGACCCGACAGAAACTTGACCCGGCGCTCGGCCATGGCTTCGTCTTCGGTGCCGCGACTCTGTGCCAGGTATCGGCTGGCGTAGTCTTTGGCCTCGATGACGCGACCGGCCTTTTCGCACGCCCAGCTTAGATTGTGCAAAAGATCGCGTTCGCCGCTCAGCTCCCATGCGGCACGAAACTCGACGATCGCCGGTCCAAACTGCTCGCTTTGAAAGAACGCCTGCCCGTCCCGAAAGTGCGCTTTCGCCGCATCCCGTAGCGTCGGCGGCTGACGAATCTGCTCGTCTGCATTCGCGACGCTTGTGGTGAAAAGCAAAGCCAGCGCGAGGACCAACGGACGCATGACCTACATTGTAGCTTATGGGTTCACTGGCTTGTCTACCTTGGTCGAGCCGCTCGTCGCTTCTTCCGTGGGACTTGCTGGCTGGCCGCTTTTCTACTCGCGTTCGCAGCCACGGCCTGCTGGGCCAGGTTGAGTCCTGCGTCGAGCATGCGTGACAGCGTTTCCCGGCTCTCTTTGTCCACGCGCAGGCGTTCTTCGGCCAGATGTGCCGCTACTGCCGCATCGCGTTCGCGCAGCGCGGCCAGGCTCGCGACCAGATGGTCGCAGACGTTGTTTAGACGATGCTGAAGCTCGCGCGCTTCCTTGAGCGCCGCTTCGACAAACTCGATCTCGGTTTTCATGTGTTCCCCCCAAAGGTCTAGGCCAGATTCGGAACGGACTCCGCCGTGGCCAAGGGCGGCGCGCGGTTTCGATAGAAGTACCAGCGACCGATCCGTCCGACGAGTCCGCCGAAGTCGGATTGCAGGGCGATGATCCGCGTGAGGGTTGTCTCGGGCTGGAGCGGGCGACCGTCGGCACCTACACGCCGACTCGCTTTGCTACGTTCGACGAAGCTGGTCGGTGCGGCTTTTTGAAACGATCTGGGCGGCTCGACGGACCCAGATAGCAGCGCCGCCGCCAAGAGCATCGTGGTATCCGTCGCTGGCTTGTCCGTGGAAGCAAAGCGGATCACGGCTTTGCCCTCGACAAATATCTTCTGTGGGCCGTATCCATGTCCGCTGGTCAGAAGCGCCCACACCGATTGTCCCCGACGCTTGGCCACTTGGATGCAGATCCAGCCGATCGCAACCTGTACCGCTGGGTCTTCGTCCTCGGAGCGAAGGCACCTGGCCAGTGCAACCAGGTCGTCGGGCTTCGGCGGACTTCTCGGCTCGGGTCGCAGCGGCTCCGAGCTGGCTTCTGGCTTGGGCTGCCCAAGCCCTGCAATCGCAACAAACGCGACCATCACCGATAGAGCGGCGGTGCCTGCCAGGATGCTCGCTAGTGCGGATTGATTGCGGCTCATAGCGGCATTCGCATCCAAATGGACTGTCCAGCCAAAAAGTAGATAGCCTTCACGCTGTTGTTCTTGAGCAAATCGATCAGCGCCAAGCGCCACGTTCCAATTTCGCCGTTGTACGTCTCCCACTCCATCTTTCCATCGCGCAAAATGAAATAGCCGACGGTCATATCGAGATCAGGAACCGCTTTGTCACCGGACATATATCACTCTCTCCATTCGATGCAGCCTACCTGCCCAGAATCTCCGCAATGGTTCGAGCTTGTCGATCAAGCTCCGTATGTGTAAATTGACGCTCTTTGGCGATACGATGCAGGCGGTCGAAGCCAGTCCATTGTCTGAATAGCTCCGTGAGTTCCAAGTTCGTGTTGACGAGGTTCCCGATTTCGTTTTTCATCGCAGCATATGCGGTCGTCGCTGTATCTTTGTCGCCTAATACGACTGCATGCAATGCACGGGCAGAGTAAACGAAGCACCCAAACTCTTGGCTCTGCTGCTGTAGGAGCAATTTTTCGATCTCCATTCGCGCCAGATCGCGATTGATTATCATCCTATTCCCCCGATGGAACTTAGAATTGCAGGCCGTCTTTTTCTGCCAGATAGGCTTTTGCCAGTAGTATTCTGGCAGTCTGGCTTCCGACTTGATCGATCGGCACACGCACGGTTGGCGTGATTTGAACGAATCCCTGCGAGATATCTAGCGTGCCAAGGGTTGCGATAAATGACTTTGCATCGTCCAGCAGATCGCTTCTATTCCGTGCCAGGCTCCGTAGAAATACGATGAGATGGCCAGTTCCCGCATCATCCGGTGTGGCGAGCCAAAGAAGAATCTGACCAAGGTTCGATCGTTGCACGTCCATCGCGAACCTTTCCGTACTCTTGACATCGGCTTTGGCAATCTCGTCTTCAATGGCCTTGGCAAGAGGCGTCGTAATGAGCCGGGGTGTTTCGGGCTCGTGGCTCGGTTGCTCCTTCACTGCACAGTTGTTGAGCGCCGCGAGGACGGGCATCAGATGGTTGGATATCACCCGCTGAAGCAGGGCTACGTTCTGATGGTCATTTTCGCTCTTTACGTTGGCGAGGGAATCGGCCAGCGCTTTGCTGGCTCGTGCGGTTGCTTGTCCAGCAGCGTGTAGTGCCTCGCTTGATTCACTGAGCTGCCAGTTGGATTTCGCATCAATCATTCTGGCGATGTCGGCAAACGCAGAATCCACCAAATTCCAGATATCGGCAAAACGCATCACACCGCCCCCATGACCGTGTTGACTGCCGTTCCTCCGGTTAGGTTGGCAGTCGTAACACCCGTGTCAGCGCGAAAGGAGTTTAGCCGATTGATGACCGGAATCGCTCCTCCGGGATTGCCCCAGATCATCGCCGTACTCGCAGTCCAAGCCGTTGCTCGAAAGACCGATAGTGCGACACCTATCGTCGTAACTCCAGCGGTCGCACTTGGGCTGACCAGTACAAACCGAATGGGAACAGCGGTATTGTTCAGGATAAACTGAGCACAGCGCAGCATCCCAATGCCGATACTGCCCGCAGCCGTGGCTGTGCTCAGTGAGCTGTCGATTTGCAGAAATCCCTCAATGTTGCAATCCGTCAGGCTGAGCGTACAAACCTGGGACTGTGCCACGTCGGGGCCAAGCTGCACGACGACGGGGGAGGTGGTTACGCCCACGCCGGGGCGATTCCAGAGATCGACGCGATTGCACTCGATGGAACCGGCCTTTTGGCGGATTGCCGGTGCAAGCATTGCCGTCGAACGCAAGCGGCAGTCGGTGAGCAGAATTTGGCTTGTGCCTGTCCCGATGGTGAAGTTGTTGTCGGCAAGGATCGCGGGCACCGAACCTTCGACGGCCACGTCGGTCACGATGAGCTTCTGCGCGGAGGTGCCAGTAAAGAGGATTCCGGCGCTAGCCATCGCGGGTGGGTAGACGCTCAGACCCGCCAGGCAGGCAAACGTGGCTTCGCGCGTGCCCTCGGACGTAAGCGCACAGGTGACTTGACCGCGAAGGATCGTCGAATACTGACCCAGCCGATCAAAGCCCAGCACAGCGACGTGCTTTTTCAGTGCGACGTTGCCCGTGTAGTCGCCAGGAAGCACCAGCACGAGTGCCGGGTCAGCGACCGTGCGTTCGCCGCTCGAAACCGCTGCATCGATCGCAGCCTGGACGGACGAAAAAAACGGCGTGGTTCCACCGGGCGTGACGATGAAAACGTCGGGCCAAAGTGGTCCAGGGTCGCCCTTGGGGCCTTGCGCGCCAGCGGGACCAGGGTCGCCCGGCGCACCCATGTCACCCTTTGGACCTTGCGCGCCCGTGTCACCTTTCGGACCTTGCGCACCAGGATCTCCTTTTGGCCCTGGTTCGCCCACGCCTACTTCGCCCGGTGGACCGGGTTCCCCACGGTCGCCCCGTTCCCCGCGCTCGCCTTGTGGCCCCGGTGGTCCCGCTGGACCTTGGCGACCCGGCGGTCCATATTCGGCGACGACTTCAGCCCGGCGTGGGCGTCGATCCCGCTGGCTCAAGCGAGGGACTTGATCCAGCAAGCCCACCCGTGTGGCCAAAAACAATACTAGGTTTTCAAGCTCATCTTGTGTCATTGGCCCCCCTCCAATGACGACTCAGCTCGCTACGATGAGCGGCTCAGCAATCGGCTACGGACAGCACAAAACCCCAGTGTTTGCGTCGGTGTTGGTCTGTGCATCCAGTCGATAGTCACTCGTATTGCAGACGATTCCCGTCACGCTACAAAGGTGAACCTGTGTGTGGCCTCTACATGGAACCGTGGCCGGTTCTGAGCGGAGCGGACCTTGGCGCACACCACAGCCAAACCAGATCAACTCCGGGCCACTGCTGCCGGTGGCGCACTTCGCATTGGTGCTAGCTGTGCCTGTCCCCGCGACACCAAGCAATCCGTTTGGTGCAGAGTCACATTCTTGTTTTGATACCAAAGTGGAGATATCTGTGCAGAGCTTTCCATTGGCACAAAGGCTTGATGCTGGTTTCGCCGGAGTGAACGCCCCAAGACATGCCCAGACTCCTTTTGTTCCAATCGGATAGCCATTTCCAGCGCAGCGCACGATCGTCATATCGAGGTTCGCCGCAAGGTCTATCCCTGCATCGAGCGGTGCTGTACCGTCTTCTTGACACACCTTGTTCTGACAGGACTGCCCAGGGGGACAGCCATGTGACTCATCGCAGGGAAATCGACGATTCCCCGGGTCGGTCGAAAAGCAGCCACCCAACCACAAGACGATAACAGCACACGCTCGACGCATTTAGGACTCCTTGGGTTTGTCCGGTGCAGCGGAAGCAACTGGCGTAGGCGGCGGGCAGCAAGCATCGAGACGCTGTTGCAGCTTCTCGACCTCCTCTGCCAATCGTCGTGCCCCGAGGTCGGACGTTAGACGGCGGATTTCATCAGCTAGCTTGCCCACGGCTAGACTCCTACCATGATCGCAAAATCGCGTGACTGGCTGGCTAGCATCGCCTGCGTGTACTGAATGCTGAATCCGCTGGTCGTGACATTCGTCACCACAAGTCCATCGCTGCCAACGACAGCGGGAACGGACTGGTACGGCTTGGAGAACGTCACGGTTGCCAACTCGGTGGATGCGTTGATGCCCACATTGCTGGCCGTCACGCGAATGCGCATCGCTCGGTTGGTGAAAGTGGCTCCGCCGATCGGCGTTACTGAAGCCACGCCATTGGCAACATTTACATTGCCAATCGTTGGCGTGCCAATGGCCTGAAGGCCATTTTCAAACAACTGCTTCCAGGCCGAAATCCACTCACTGCGGCTAAGGGTCAATCCCGAGATCACCGTCGAGAGCGCACGGCTGGCGCTGAAGATCTGTGCCGTCACGCTTGGAGCAGGAGAGCCCGGCAGCGTGAAGCCCTCGATCCAGGCTCGATTTTCTTGGAACGCGAGCGCCAAGGCCAGGCGCGTCATCTCGCCCGCTTCGGTCAGCGCCCCGTTGGGCAAGTAGTTGCCGACGCGGGGCGGATACTTGTAGTCGTTGATCGTATCCTCCCCGATGACTGCTCGCGTATACGGGGTCGAAGTGGGAAGGATTTCTGGCACGGTGGTCTTGGGGTTGCTCAGCGCGAGCCCAACGCCCACATCCTGGGCAATGGCCAGCTTCGAGCGAATCATCGCGCCGTGATTGCAGCAGGCGCGCAGCTCGTTCTCCAAGTCCCGAAGGTCGAGCCGGTTGTTCCGCAGATCGCGGTCGGTATCGTCTTGCGCACGAACCCACAGCGGCAGTGCCACCGCCACGGCTCCGGCAATTACTTCTTTGGTGTTGCTCATCGTTTCGTGTCCTTTGGTGGTCGTTGCTATCGTCGGAAGTCGCGGCTCTTGTTGTCGTTTCGGCTCAGGAGCAGACCCAGGCCCAGACCCACGCCGCCCGCCATCAGCGAGCTGCTGCCAAACATGCTGTTGCTCGGGCTGCTGCCGTCCCACACCTCAGACACCACACGCGCCACGCCTGCGCCGGTCTGAATGTCCACGGCGAGAAGCTGATCCTCCAGCAGACGGGCCATCGCCAGCGTGGCATCTCGCTCAGCCTGGAAAGACTGCACGAGCGCCGGAACCAGCTCTGGGTACTTGACGGTGTACTGCCCGAGCGCTTCCTGGGTGCGCCGCTGCGCTTCGAGCGCTAACTCCAGCTCGTCGATGCGCTTGCGGATGGCTCGCCCGTTGTAGTAGGCCGCTGCCGCCTCGCCAATGCTTGCCCCGGTGCGCAGCATGCTGTTGCCGCCACCGCCCGTGCCGCCGCCGCCCACGACCGGCACGTTCGCCACCTGCACCTGCTCGCGGAACGCCTTGTCGGCCTTGAGGAAGTCCGCCTCCGACGCGAACATGACCTCGACCGAGCCCATGCGCGCCCGGTAGCCGACCGTCTGAGCCTGTGGCGACGGATTGTACGGCACCATCGCCGTTTGGCTCGACTGCATGAATGGATTGGTTGCCCCGTCGGGCACGCTGATGTTCATCGTGCCGTCTGGGTTTTGTCCTGTGACTCTTACCGTGATGTCCTTTGCCATTTTCCGTTCCCCCCCTCTCGGGTGTTGCTAGTAAACAGCCCCTCGCCAGTCGCCAAAGAGCTGAGACAAATACGCTGCTGGAAGTGCCTGCCCGCGCGAGCCGTCCCACGCGAGGATTCCGCGATCCGCATCCAGGCCGTAGGCCGTCGGGCTGCCGCTGACGAAGCTCGACCAGCGACCCGGCGTTCCCGCGAGGCCAAAGCCCTCGCTCGGTGAGTCCGTCACCATGACGCGATAGCCCGAGTTGACCCCGAGCAGCCGTCCGCTGTTTCGATCGAAGTTGACCGCCTGCGTCAGCGGTGCCGGACGACCGTTGTAGACGCCAAACACTTCATAGGTCCGCATGCCTGACGCCACCGGTGTCGTTGCTGCTGGATTTGGCGAGGTGGGCTGACCGCGCAACTGCGCCACTTGGTCGCGAAGCTTTTGCTCCTCGGCTTCCAGCTTCGCCTTCTCCATCTCGACCTTGAGCTGGTCCATGC
>CALFYE010000402.1 GCA_937952145.1 uncultured Myxococcales bacterium | reverse complement strand
ACGTGTGCTCTTCCGATCTGCCCTGCCCGAAAGCCTCGCCGACCACCTAACGACCGCACTGGATGACGAACTGCCGCTGCTGAAGCGCGACGGCGGCTTCCAGATCCGGAGCCGCCAGCGTCTTAGCGACGATGAATGGGCGCTCAATGCCTCAGGGCGTCTGCTCGGTGCAGTCAGCGGCTATGTAGAAGCCAACGCGGCATTTCTCGACTCCGGCGAAATGCTTGACCGAGATACCCATTACCGCCTGGCGCACGCGCTTGGCCTCGATTACGGCCCGGTATTCCAAGGCATGGCTGGAGCCCAGGTGGCCGGCCAAGTGCTTGAAGGCCGCTTCGAATCCCGCGTCGATCTTGGATTGGATGAGCGTGCCTGGTTGCTTCATCCGGCCATCGTCGACGTCTGCTTCCAGTCGTTGCTCGACTTCTTCCGTAGCGACATTGAAGGTGGCGTTGGCCTGCCGCTGCTGCCGGTCAAGGTCGGCCGCCTGCGCCTGCTGCGCCGTGACGACGCCCTGCTGCTGCAGCCGATCGCGCAGTAGCGCCACCGGGTGCGGTCCGACGCTCAGCGAGGCGCCGTGATAGTCGGCCGCGACCCGCTCAGCAAGGTTCATCTCCGCAAGTGGCGAGGGCTCGTCCGCGATGTTGCCCGACAGCAGGCCGCCCTTATCACCCATCGCGCTGACCTGCCACAGCGCGCTGCGGCGACTGGGCTGACCTTCTAGACGGGCAAACGCACCTAGCTCGGCCAGCGTCGACAGATCGCGCGGCGAGAGCAGCGGCACACGGCGACGAACATCGCCGATGGTGTGGAACGGTTCTTCGCTACGTGCGGCCACCAGCGCTTCTGCCGCGGCCTGCGACAAGCCGCGGACATAGCGCAGGCCGATGCGCAGCGCCCCCGCCGATTTTTGCTCTGGCCCCGACGGGCGCGGCTCGGGACTGTCGCACAGCGTGCAGCGAACATCCGACTCGTTGATGGCAATCGGCAGCACCCGCACGCCGTGTCGCTGCGCGTCCTTGATCAGCGTCGCCGGGTGATAAAACCCCATCGGCCACGCGTTCAGCAGCGAGGCAAAGAACGCCGCCGGATGATGCGCCTTTAAGTACGCGCTGGCGTAGGTCAGGTAGGCGAAGCTGATGGCGTGCGACTCGGGGAAGCCATAGGCCGCAAAGGCGGTGATCGACTGCACGATCTCGTCGGCGGCCGGGCCGGTGATGCCGCGCTCGCTCATGCCTTGGCGCAGCGTTGTCACCATGCGCTGCATCTTTTCGACGCCGTGCTTGCCGCCCATGGCCCGCCGTAGCTCGTCGGCTTGGCCGCCGGTAAAGCCGCCAGCGATCATCGCCACGCGCATGATCTGTTCCTGAAACAGCGGGATGCCCAGCGTGCGCGCCAGCACCGGCTCCAGCGACGGATGCACGTAAGTTACCGGATCCCGTCCCGACCGCCTACGTAGATAGGGATGGACCATGTCGCCGATGATCGGCCCCGGTCGAATCAGCCCGACCTGCACCACCAGATCGTAAAAGCTCTGCGGGCGCGTGCGCGGCAGGATGGCCATCTGCGCCCGACTCTCGATCTGAAACACCCCGACGGTGTCGCCGCGCGCGATCAGGTCATAGGTCGCCGCATCATCGGCCGGCAGGGTGTGCAGATCGAAGGGCTGTCCGCTGTGCCGCGGCACCAGCGCGCGCGCTTCCGACAGCGCCGCCAGCATGCCCAGACCCAAGAGGTCGATTTTGACGATGCCCAGATCCTCGCAGTCGTCTTTGTCCCACTGCATGACCAGGCGCCCGGGCATCGCCGCTGGCTCTAGCGGCACCACTTCGTCGAGCCGACCGGCCGCGATGACCATGCCGCCGGGATGCTGCGCGAAGTGGCGCGGCAGATCTTGCATCTGTTCCCACAGCCGCAGAAAGCGCCCGACATCGGGATGAGAAAGCGACAGGCCAGCCGCGCTCGCGCGATCCGACAGCGTGCCTAGATCGTGGTTAGCGTCCGTCGCTGCCGGGGCGCGCGGATCTTCATAGTGACCGATCGACTTGGCCAGGCGATCGATGGCATCGCTTGGCAGTTCCAGCACCTTGCCCAGGTCGCGTACGGCGCTGCGGGCGCGATAGGTGATGACGCTGCCGGTCATGGCGCAGCCGTGCGGGCCGTACTTGCGATACAGGTGCTGGATGATCTCTTCGCGCGCCGCCCCCGACGGTAGATCGAGGTCGATATCCGGCCACTCGCCGCGCTCTTCCGACAGAAAGCGCTCGAACAAGAGATCCATCTTCAGCGGGTCGCAGGCGGTGATGCCCAGCGCGTAACAGACCGCCGAGTTCGCAGCGCTGCCCCGGCCCTGCGCCAGGATGCCGCGGGCCCGACACAGCTCGATGATGTCCCAGACGATGAGGAAGTAGCCGCACAGCCCTAGCTTGGCGATCAGCACAAGCTCACGATCAAGCTGAGCGCGGGCGCGGTCGGTGTAGGGGGCAAAGCGGCTGGGGGCGGCCTCGAACACGCGGGCCCGCAGAAACGCAAGCTGTGCGGCTTGTGCGGTCTGCGCGTCGCTGCCTGGTGGTAGATCGGGCACTGGATAGTCGGGAAAGCGATAGCCCAGATCGCGCGCCGAAAAGCGGCAGCGGGTCGCTAGCTCGACGGTGTTGGCCAGCGCCTGCGGCACGTCGGCAAACAGCGTGGCCATGTCAGTCGGCGACTTTAGGTAGCGCTCGCCGTTGCGCAGAAGACGCGTCCCAGCCTGGCGCAGACTGACCCCCTGCCGCACGCAGTCGAGGGCATCGCAGAGCAGCGCGCCATCCTGCGTAGCAGTCCGGGTGTCGTTGCTCGCGATAAGGGGAATCCTGTGCCGACTCGCCAGGCGCAGCATCGCCAGGTTGCGGCGATCTTCTTCGCGCTCGAAGTGGACCTGCAGCTCAAGGAAAAAGTTCTTGGGTCCGAACAGCGACTGCAGGCGCTGCAGGGCCTGCTCGGCGCGGGCGGGATCGATTGGCGCCGTCGCGGTGGGGTGAGCGGGCGGCGGCCCCTGCGCGTCCAGCGCTGCGGCGATGATGCAGTCAGGTCCACCGACGACGGCGATGAGGCCCGCGGACTGCGTCTGCAGATCGGCTTCGCTGAGCGCCCCCTGCGGCCCGGCGCCCAGGCGACGACGCTGCGCGCTGATCAGGCGGCACAGGTGGCGATAGCCAGCGGCGTCTTCGCACAGCAGCAGCAGGGGATAGCCATCGATGGTCAGCTCGGCGCCCAGGATCGGGTGCACCCCGGCGCGCTCGGCGGCTTTTAGAAAGCGGGCCGCGCCGTACAGGCCACAGCGATCGGTCAGCGCCAGCGACGAATAGCCCAGCCGTGCCGCCGCTGCGACCAGATCTTCGGGGGAGCTGGTGCCGCGCAGGAACGAAAAGCCGCTCTGACAGCGCAGCTCGACATAGGGGGGCGGGGGAGAGCTCATCGCTTCGAGGGGGGCTGGCGGTGGCGGTGTTTACATATTGGGCTGCGGATGCTCTCGACGAGAACGTGCTGCACGGCTGGGGCCCCCGCGGACGCGGACTCATTTTTTCGCCGGGGCGTCGAAAAAATGAGATCCGCTGCGGCCCCAGCCTCCTGGGCTTTTCGACGGGGGGGCAATATGTAAACACCTTCGGGCTCAGTCGTAGACGGCATCGATGAACCAGCCGTTGCTGTTGAGGTCGTGGCGTAGGCGCAGGAGGTGGCCAGCGTCGAGTTCGATGTCGAAGTAGTCGTGGGTTTGGCCGTCTTGGCAGAAGCGATAGGGGCCGCCGGTGCGACGCACTTCGCCGACGAAGCGCGGGCCTTCTAGGCGCACCGGGGTATCGGCGCGACAGGTCACGCTGGCGGGCAGGGCAGGGCGCAGCACATGGGTCGATAGCAGGGGCGGCTGTGACGGCGAGCCGGCGGATTTATCGGGGGGCGGCTCGGCGGCCAGCGCACCGGGCGGACGGGATACGGGCGGTAGCTGCTCGGCCTGCTCGGCCGCTCCGGGCAGGTAGCTATTGGCCAGGCGAGGGGGGCCGACGCGATCGACGCCACACAGCGCCTGCAGGCGGGCCAGCGTCGTCGCCAAGCGATCGGGGGCGGGGCCGGCGGGGGCAAACAGATCCAGCTGTACCGGGCGCGGATCGGCCGGCGTGGCGCAGATCGCGATGCGCTCGATGGCGGCGCGGGTAGGCTGCGACTCTAGCGATAGCCGAACCAGATCGAGCAGCGTCGACACTCGGCTAGTTGGCGCGGCCACGGCAATCGCGCGTCGGTCCAGGCGACTGCCGGCTCGCACCTCGGTCAGGTGCAGCGACAGCGACAGCCCGCCACAGGCCGCCGAGCGCGCCCGCAGCCTCGTCAGCACGCGATCGAGCAGGCCGCGGAACACGAACAAGAGCGGCTCCAGATCACTGATCGGATCGAGCAGGCTCTGCTCTTCGTTGACCTCGGGCGGGGGCGGCGAGGGGTAAAGCGGGACGCGGCTTTCACCACAGGCGAGCTCGTGCAGACCTAGGCCGCTTTTGCCCAGTCGGGCGGCCACCGCGCTGCGCGGCAAGCGAGCCAGATCCCCGACGCTGCGCAGGCCCCACATGTGCATGCGATCGAGCTGCTCGGCGGAAGGCTGCAGGCAAGTAAGCGGCAGAGGGGACAGCGCACTGCGCTCCCAGCCGGTCGGGATGAGCGCCGTCGGAGCCTCGGGCGAAAGCGTCCGGGCGCGGATCTGGGCCACGGCTTTGTTGCCCGCGATAGCAATCCAGATCGGTAGCTCTAGCTCAGCGGCCAGGCCAGCCATCGCTGCGACGAGATCAGACTCGCTGGGATACAGGCGGCGCAGGTCGCCGACCTCTAGGCAGACCGCAGCTTCGTCGCCCTGCTGCACACGCTCGACCTGCGGCGAAAACGACGAGGCGACGTCGTGCAGGGCATCAAGCTGCCCCACCCGTGGGGGGGCGCCGAGGCGCAGGCAGGCGATACGCGAAGCGGGCAGCGGCGGCATCGGACGATCGCTCCGTCGCTAGCGCTGCAGTCGCAGGTCAATGGAGTCGCCCGGGGCGGCCAGGCGACTGCGGGTAACTTCGATGGCCGTGCGCTGTCCTTGTAGGAGCCAGCGTCCGCCGGGCACGCGCTGCCAGATGGCCTCGCCGGGAGCGCAGCGCAGCGTTGCCACTGCGGCACTGCCGGTCACCGCTTCGTCGCTGAGCAAGAGGAGCGCGGTGCCGGCTTTTTCCGCCCGCTGCAGCAGCCGGGACCACGTCGCACTGCCGCCGCACAGTCGGGCGGCCCCTTTGCTCAGGCGACCCAGGCTGCCCAGCGACATCACCACCAGGCCAAAGCCGCCGGCCGACAGCACCAGATCTAGCGCCTTCAGCCCGTCGCTGACCCGCTCTTCGGGGGTACTTGCCCGGCTCGGCGCGGGGGCATCGGCAGGCTCGGTGGCGGGCTCGCTCTTTTCGCTGCGCGGGCGTATCCACAGCACCTGTTCCAGCGTCACACCGACGCGGGCCGCAGTCTGCACGTCCAGCCCATCTTCGACATCGATAAACGCGCATAGCTCGCCGCGCTGCGTAGCGGCGGCCAGGGTCAGCAGAGTAAATGACTGCTTCCCGGCCCCACCGACGAGCTCGACGAGCTTGCCGCGCGGCAGTCCCCCCTGCAGCGCCGCATCCAGGGGCGGCAGCGCGGTGGTCAGCGGGGGCGGCGCTTTGCTGGCGGGGACGTGGGCAGACAGGCGGCGGCGCAGATCCAAGATTGCCGCGCTGCGCGAGCTGTCCGTACCTGCTGGGTCCGCTGCGGCACGGTCTCCCCCCAGCGCCCCAGGGGCGGCTGGCGGAGCGATATCGACCGTCGCTGACATCGACCGGGCCACCGCACTTGACATATGACCAGTGTACAAATGAGCAGGTATTGGGCAAAGAGAAAAATTGGTAAACGCGAGTAAAACTTTACCACTCATCAACCTACATCCAGCACACGTTTACCCCCTGCCCGCGTCCGCGAAGAGACCGACAAATAGTTTGTCCGCTGGCCCCGGCGAGGTTGTATGTCTGCCTCTCCCACGCCGACGAAGGAGAGCCCCTTGCCTGCCTCTGCCTCCCCTGCTGCTAAGACCCCTGCGGAGAGCGTTCATGCGCCGCCAGCTGTCCCGTCATTCGACGCCCAGACCTTCTTTGCCGAGCCGCTGATCGATCTGGGGACGGCCGACGGCCCTGCCTGGGCCGGCATCTACACACCGCAGGCCGAGATCGGTCAGACCAAGGTCGGCCTGACGCGACAGTTCCTCGAAGACGCGGCGACGTACCACCAGAAGTACAGCAACACCGCCATGTTCAAGGCGCTGATCTCGCGAGCGCTCTTGCACTGCGGGAAAGTCGAGGCGCAGCCCACCATCCTCGACATCGGCTCGGGCTCGGGCAACTCGGTCTTTCCCTGCCTGGAGCTCATGCCAAGCTGTCGCATCGTGGCGACGGATCTCAGCCCCAACCTGCTGCGCATCCTGCTCGATCACGTAAACGGCCAGGTCGGTGCACGGGGACGGGTGGTGCCGGTGTGCATGGATGCCACGCGCGACTATTACCGGGCCGGCTCGTTCGACTACGTCATTGGGGCCGCCATCCTGCATCACCTGCTGGATCCGGTGGCAGCTATCCAGGCGGCAGCGCGCGCGCTAAAGCCCGGCGGGCACGCCATCTTTTTTGAGCCGTTCGAGGCGGGCAACGCGCTTTTGCGCTTGGCCTACCGCGAGATCCTGATGCAGAGCGAGCGCGATCGGGACCTGGAGCAGGTCCTGGCCAAGCTGCCGCCGTCGCTGCACAGCCTGCTGCGGACTCTGCGCCCGTTTTTGTCCAAGCTCCTTGGGCCCGAGCAGCACCTGCCCCCCGATGTCGCGACGCTGCTCGCCGCTATGGTCGAGGACTATCGTGTGCGCGCCGGTCTCGACAAGAGCGCGCCGATCTATCGCCAGATCGACGACAAGTGGCTGTTCACGCGCGGCTACATCGAAGAGCACGCCCGCCAGGCCGGCTTTACGCGCGTCCACATCGAGGCGATTTACCAGGGCGACCGTCCCTGCGTGCAGCAGACCCAGGTGAACCTCGCGCTGGGCATCGGTCAGAAGCCAGAGCGCATGCCAGGGTGGGCCTGGCAGGTCCTCGAACGCTACGATGAGGCGCTGTCGCCAGAGCTCAAGCGCGAGCTCTTGGTCGAAGGCATCATCGTGCTGCAGCGCGGGTAGGGGCCGACGGCAGCGGGCGAAATCCTGCTGCCAATAGCGCCCGTGGCAGCGGATATGCCCGCAGGAGCGGCGTGCGAGCCTTCACTTCGATCGGCGACTCGCTGCGTCCGACGGCAAACACGGCCGGCGTGGCGTGAAACTGATCGCCGGCAATAACGCCGCGCAGGATGTCGTAGCCCTCGCCGGCGCAGCCCTGCACAAGCAGCGAGCAGCCCGGCGGCGTGCGCGTAAAGGCCCAGGGCTTGACGAAGAAGTGCGGCTCGCCCGGCGGATGCGTCGTGAAGTACTTGCTGAGGTAAAGCAGGGCCCCCGGGTGTTCCGCGACGAAGGCCGGGCCGTAGACCTGGGTAAAGCGCTGACGCAGCAGGCTGGCTGAGGCCTCTAGCTGCGCCGCATCGAAGTGCAGGGCCACTGTCGCCCCGTCGAAGCGGGCGCGGAAGTCGAGCAGGTTACGGAATAGCACGTGCTCAAGTCTCGGCGCCTGGGGAGAACGCGTAAGCGGCTGCGGCCCCGTCGCGGACAGGAACTGATCCTCGCGCACCAGCTCAAACTCCGTCGGGCCGGCGAGGATGACTTCGCTGACGTCGTCGACTTCAGGGGTGTAGCTTGGCGACGCCGACGGCCGGGGGCTCTCGGCGGCGGGCAGCCCGGCGGCGCCCGGAACATCTTTGGCGCCGACCCGTATCTGTTTGCGATAACGACGGGTGGCGCTGCCTTCTTTGCGACGGAAATAGCTGGCGTCGTAGAACGCGCAGTGGGCGCGGCCGACCTCGGGACGCTCGGCCAGCGAGTGGGTGGCAAAGCGGGCCGAGAGCGGCATGGGCGCAAGACAGGCCAGCTCTCCGCTCAGCACAAGGCGCGGCTCGCGCACCGCCATCCCCGAGATCGCGATCTGCAGGCACAGCGGAATCGGGCCATCCTCCACCGTCGGGGAAGAGCCTCCATCGCGGGCCAGATCGGAGCTGGCGTAGAGCGCCTCGCGCAGATCGAAGCTACGCGGTCGACGATTTCCGACGGGCAGCAGGCGCAGAGCGACGCCGGGGTCGGGCTTAACGAACAGCCCGGTGAAGAGCTGCAGCACCGGCTTTCCGCCCAGGCGCCGTCCGGGGGCGAGGAACAGCGCGTGCTCGCGCAGGTGACGATGCCAGGGGCCGTCGGGCTGCAACCACCCACGCTGCAGGGCCAGCGAAAGCCCGGCGGCAAAGCGGGTGCGCAGCGCCCCCTCGGCGGCCTCGCTCAGCGCCAGGCGGAAGCCCAGCGGGCCGCGTGCAAGCGGTAGTGGCTCACGCAGCACCACCTGTAGCCCGAAGGCATTGCCCTGCAGAAGTGGCACGCAGGCCTGGGCCACCCGCAGCGGCACCGATCCGCGCAGCGTCGGCGAGCGCTTCTCCAGACGGAACAGCCCATCCAGCACGTCGCCCACCTCGAATACAGAGAGCTCAGGCATGCAGGCGGGGACTTAGTGGCGGGGGCGCTTGGCGGCCGTCTGAATCGCCTGCCACAGCGTGCGATCCTGCGGCGTGCCGAGCAGGCGTAGACATTCCCCCAAGCGCTGACGGGCCGGGGGCGGCGAGTCGAGGGCCGCGAGAGCTCGAACCCGGCTCGCCAGGGGGGGCGGCAGCGCGGATGGCATCGGCGCAGTCGGTGTGCGTCGCGGTGGGGGCGGCAGCAGGAGGCACAGCTCACCAGCACCGTTACTGGCCAGGCTGGGATCATCGCTGTGCAGCACGAGTTCCGGGAGGAGCGGGCTCAGATCATGAACCGCCAGCACGGCGAGCGCGGCTAAGCTCGGTCGCTGCAGCACCGCCGCATCGGGCGCTTGCGCCAGGCTGGCCAGCTTGGGCGCTAACGGAGCCCACACCGTCGCTGGCAGGTTGGACAGCGCCCCCAGGGCCGCCTCGCGCCAGGCCACAGGCAGGTTCGCATCGTAGGCCCACCCCAGCAGGCGCCGCGAGAGCTCGGCGAGCTCGATCACCAGATCGGCAGACAGCGGCGGGCCGAAGAACTCGCCGGCAAAGTGGGCCTGACCAATGCTGTCGCCCATCCGCGACAGCGTGTCGGCAATGCCGCGCGTCGTCGCCTCGTCGAGCTTGCGCGTCGCTTGTAGCCGCACCGCGGTCTCTAGAAACAGCGGCATGATCTGGCAGGTGCGCTCGGGGTGCTGCGCCGCCATCAGGCCCAGACCGCGCAGGATCAGCGTCGCCGGCCGACTCTGGCCGCGGGCTACGCTATCGCTCCACAGCTGCAGTAGGCGACTTCCGCCCAGGCGGGCCGACAGTCGCTCTAGCTCGACCGGGTCGGCCGCGACGGCCGTAAGCTCGCTGGGCCGAGGCAGCGCAACATCGACGGCGAGCGGCCCAAGCCACAGCAGACCCAGCAGCACCCCGATCATCGCCACACCCGCCGCGACGAAGTCAGCCTCCAGGCTAGGTGACTCGCTGGCATACGCTGGGGACCTAGCGTCTCGATCTCGCAGCCTCGCATTCGCAATAGCGTAAACCTGCCTGCTGCAGGGCGGTCGAAAAAATCGCGCGTGAAGTCGGGGGCTTAGCCTCTGGCTGCGGGACTACGCGGTTTAGGAGGCTGCGCTTCTGTTCATCCGGGGTTTGACAGGGGACCGCCCGTTCAGTAGGCTGCCAAAAGTTCAGTCCCCCCCATGGGCCCGGGGCAGGCGAGATTTCCCTCGGGCAGACGAGGTCCATCATGAGACACAGCGACGGAAAAACCGGACACCAATCCAGCCTGGGCCGCAGCGGTGGGCGCAGCAAGGGCCGCAGCGCGACGGGCAGCCTGGGCAATCCCCCGCGGATCGCGGCAGCCAGCGACGGCAGGGGTGCGACTAGCAAGCGACCGGCGGTCGGCGTGGCGGGGGGCGATGACGACGAGGGCGAGGGCCGAGGTGACCGTCTCACCGATCGGCAGCGGCAGGTGCTGCAGTACATCTCGCAGTCGATTCAAAGTCGTGGCTATCCCCCGACGCTGCGCGAGATTGGCCAGCACATGCAGATTCGTTCGACGAACGGCGTCAACGATCACCTGCGGGCGCTAGAGAAGAAGGGCTATCTCGAACGGCACGATCTGAAGTCGCGGGCGCTGCGGGTTAAGGAACCGCTCCCCGGGATGGCCGGCCCTGAGGCTGATGACCGGGACAGCGGGCTGCGGCGAGCCGCGGGGCAGGCGATGGTGACGGCGGCGGCCGCCCTGTCGCAAGACGTCGTCGAGGTGCCGCTACTCGGTCGTGTTGCCGCCGGCCAGCCGATCCTGGCTATCGAGCAGCGCGAGGACACGGTGCAGGTCGACCGCTTCTTTCTGGGCAATCACCGCGACGTGTTTGCCCTGCGCGTGAAGGGTGACTCGATGATCGAAGCCGGCATCCACGACGGCGACTACCTGTTTGTGAAGAAGCAGTCGGTGGCCCGCCCCGGCGACATCGTCGTCGCCATGATCAACGACGAAGCGACGGTGAAGTACTTCTATCCGGAACGCGACCGCATCGTCTTCAAACCCGCCAACAGTCGCCTGCTTCCCATCGAAGTCAAAAAGAGCGACTTCAAGCCCGTCAACCTGCTCGGCACCGTGGTCGGCATCTACCGCCGCATCAACTAACCGAGCGCCCCTCGCCTCCTCGGCATCTCCCCGTCAAGAGATCCGTAAGGCTGGGGCCGTGCAGCACGGTCGAGACGAGGACGTTCGCAGCCTAATATGTAAACACCTTCTAAGAAACGCGGCAGGCGGGCATGGGGGCGCCTTGGCGGCTGAGGACGAGGTGCCAGTTTTGGTGGTCGCGGGCGCGGAAGAAGGCGGCGACGGTGAGGAAGAAGAACTCGAACATGCGGCGGGTGCGCTCGTCGTAGCGCTTGGCCAAGGTCGGCCAGCTGCGCTGGAAGTTGGCGTTCCAGGCCCGCAGGGTCTTGGTGTAGGACGGTCCGAAGTTGTGGATGTCCTCGATGACGAACAGGCCCTCCACCGCCTCGGCCATCTGCTTGATCGAGGGGAACTGCGCGCCAGGGAAGATGTAGCGGTCGAGCCAGGGGTTGCAGTGCGCTAGCGACACGTTGGCGCCCACCGTCTCGACGAGGACGATGCCGTCCGGTACGAGGTGGCGGTGCAGCGTCTCGAACATGGTGCGGTAGTTTTTGTAGCCAACGTGCGACAGCATGGCGATGACCGCGATCTTGTCGTATTCGCCATCCAGGTCGCGGTAGTCGCGGCGCACGATATCGACCGAGGTGCCTCGACAGTGCTCACGCGAGAAGCGCATCTGCTCTTCCGAGATGTTGATGCTGGTCACCTTGCAGCCGTGGCGGGTGGCCATGTGCCGCGCGATCTCGCCCCAGCCGCCGCCCACATCCAGGACGCGGTCGGTCGCGGTCAGGCCCAGCTTGTCGCAGATCAGGTTCATCTTGTGTAGCTGAGCGACATCCAGATCTTCGGTATCGCGATAATAGGCACAGCTGTAGTTGTGATATTTGCCAAGGAAACTAAAAAATAAGTCGTTATCTAAATCGTAATGTTCGCGCGCCACTCGCAATGACTTGGTCTTCGTCTGTCGATTGAGAACATTGGCCACCAGATTCAGGCCCACCACATTGGGCAGGAGCTGCACCACCCGCTCGACGCCACCCCGAATAAAGCGATAGACCAGCTCCTCCAGATCGGCGCAGTCCCACATCCCCTCCATGTACGACTCGCCCAGGCCAAGCGCCCCTTCTAGGAGGACTCGGCGGTAGAAGCGTGGGTCGCGAACTTGGATATCCCAGGGGCGATTGCCACCGATCTCGACATCAATGGGGGAGAGTATCGCCTTGGTAATTTTGGAATAGATCATGTCGCAAGACTCCTTGTTTAGTTATCCGCTATTTGCGGAACACACTCAGCGGATATCCCGCTAAGCACTACGCACAGCCGTGTGATGAATATCGCGTAGACCGAAATGCTGGGCGCCATGCGTTGCACAATGAAAGAGCAGGGCCCACATGCGGGCAATAGCTTTCTTCGCTTCGCGAAGAACCAAAATAAATTCAGGCACTTATTGCCTGGAATGAGATCTTCCCTAGGGCCACAGTCGTGCCACGCCGACTTGATTTTGGGCGACTACAGGTGTTTGGTCGGCGACATCCCGGCGCGGCAGCCTCGGTAGGCTTGCGGGTGCGGGGGCTTGGGGGGCTTGGCGGTATTGTGCGGATCTCTGCGGAGTATGCCGGGTAAGATAGAAACTCAGGAGTCTGAGCGCATGGCGGCTGCCCCGCACGTGATCGACCGCAATTATCTGATTTTCGAACAGCTGGGCGAAGGGGGGATGGGGGCGGTGTTTCGGGCGACGCACCGGCTATCCGGGCGCACCGTTGCGCTCAAGATGCTGGGACGGCAAAGGCGCGGCTCGACGCCGGGAGATAGCGACGAGCGAGCCCAGCTGCTCTTGGCGCTGGCCCGCGAGTTCGAGACGTTATCTTCGCTGCACCACCCCAACGTCATCCAAGTCCTCGACTACGGCTTCGACTCCGAGCTGGGGGCGTACTTCACGATGGAGCTACTGGCCACGCCGCGCGTGCTGACCGACGAAGCGCGTGGCAAGTCGCTGACGGAAAAAGTTGGCCTGGTGGCTCAGCTGCTGCGGGCGCTTTCGTACATGCACCGTCGCGGCATCATCCACCGTGACCTCAAGCCCTCGAACGTCCTGTGTGTCCAGGACACGGTCAAGGTCATGGACTTTGGCTTGGCGACCAAGGCGAAGAATCCGACGGAAGTTGCCGGAACACTGGAGTACCTGGCCCCTGAGCTGTGGTACGGCGCCGGGGCCAGTGTGGCATCCGACCTGTACTCGGTCGGCGTCATCCTGTTTGAGCTTCTGACCGGCAAGCGGCCATTTCAGAGTGAGACCCAGGCGCTGGCGGCGCTGCTGGCGACGAGTGCTGCGCTGTCGCCGACCTCGCTGACTCCGGCGGAGGCCGGCGCGACGCTGATGCCGGATCAGGTCCAGGCGGTCACGCATGAGCGTCCGCCACCGGTAGTCGAAGGTCCGCTGCAGCCCATCGTTGCTCAGCTGCTGGCTGAGAAGCCGGAGGCGCGATACCAGAGCGCGCTGGCAGTGCTGCGCGATCTCTCGCTGGCGCTGGGCATTGCCCTGCCGGTCGAGACGGCGGAGACGCGCGAGAGCTTTCTGCAGGCCTCCGAGCTTGTCGGGCGCGATGCCGAGCTGCGCGAGCTTCTGCGCCACCTGGGTCAGTGCACGAGCGGGCAGGGCAGCGCTTTCCTGCTGGGTGGGGAGAGTGGCGTCGGCAAGTCGCGACTGAGCGCCGAGGTACGCACGCGGGCCCTGGTCGGCAAGCTGTGTGTCGTCACGGGGCAGGCGGTGACCGAGGGGGGCGGCTCGTATCAGCTGTGGCTGGCCCCGCTGCGCGCGCTGGTGCTGCGTGTCGATCTGGCGGATGACGAGGCGGCGATCCTGGGCGAGCTGCTACCGGATCTGCCCGAGCTTTTGGGGCGACCGATTCCTGAGGCCCCCAAGGTTCCGGCAGCGGCGCGTCCCGGCCGGCTGCGGCGGGCGATCGAAGAGGTGGTCCGCTTGCAGCCTCGTCCGACGGTGATTCTGCTGGAAGATCTGCAGTGGGCAAGCGTGGAGAGCCTGGAGCTCCTGCAGCACTTGAGCGAGCTTGCGCCGAGCCTGCCGCTGTTCATTGTCGCGAACTATCGCGACGATGAGCTGCCGGGCTTGCCGCAGCGCCTGCCCGCGATGCGGAGCATGCAGCTAAAGCGGCTGCCGCGCGAGGCGGTGGCTCAGCTCGCAGCCTCGATGCTGGGCGAGCGGGGTGAGCGCGCCGACCTTGTCGATTACCTGTGCCAGCACACCGAAGGAAACGTCTTTTTCCTCATCGAAGTCGTGCGGGCCTTGGCCGAGCAGTCAGGGCAGCTTGACCGAGTGGGTGATAGCGCGCTGCCCGCGCAGCTCTTGACTGGCGGCATCGAACGCATTGCTCAGCGGCGCGTCGATCGTGTCCCGACGGCTTCGCATTCCGCGCTGGTGGCGGCGGCGATTCTGGGACGAGAGCTCAACCTCGATGTCCTGCAGCAGATGCTGCCTGAGCTGAATCTGGAGCCGTGGCTACACGACTGCGCCAACGCCGCCGTGCTGGAGATGCAGCGTGGTGACTGGCGCTTTGCGCACGACAAGCTGCGCGAGGCACTGCTCCGGCGCGTCGGGGAAGACGAACGGCGGACTTTGCACGCTCGTGCGGCCCGCGCGATCGAGTCGCTCTATTCCGGAGCTGCGCGCGAGTCGAAGGCTGCGCTCTTGGCCCATCACTTTTTTGAGGCCGGCGAGCACGAGGCTGCTGCTTCTTACAACCTGCTAGCTGGCAATGGCGCGACCCGTCTGTGCTCGTACGCCGAGGCGCGTCGTCGCTACGCGGCGGCCCGCGTATCGCTGGACAAGCTGGCGCCAAGTCCGCGCCAGATGCGAGCCACCGTCGATATCCTGCTGCAGCAGATCTACACCACGCTGGTCGCCGATACTGCCGAGCAAAACTTCGCTCGCATCGCCGAGGCGCGCGCGCTGCTGGAGCGCCTGGCGCAAGGCAGCGAGACCAGCTTGGAAGACCGCGTGCGCTTGGCTCGCGTGAACTTCTTCCACGGTCGCATCCACTTCTATCGCAACGAGACGCGGCAGGCCCTGGAGTACTACCGGCAAGTGCTGCCCGCCGCGCAGGAGTCGGGCGATGAGGAGCTACTGGCTCTGCCGGCCAGCCTGATCGGGACAGCAGTGCTGGTGCGAGGCAACGCCCGCGAGGCCGAGCCGCTTTTGGCCCAGTCGATTGGGCCGCTGGAGCGAGTCGGCGAGCCCTTCGAGTGGTTCCGCGCCGTCGGTTATCACGGCATGAGCCTGCTGGCCCTGGGCCGCTACGACGAGGGCGTGAGCGAGCTGGGGAGGACTGTCGCGCGTGCCCATCAGATCGGTCAGCCTAGCCTGCTTTCGGCGTCGCACCTGATGACCGGGACGACCTACCTCATCAGCTCGGACTTTGGGCTTGTCGTTGAATATCTGGGCAAGGCGCTGGGCTATGCCAAGCAGACTGGCGACAAGCTGCACCTAAGCCTGGCGTGGAGCGGATTCGCCTGGGCCCAGAGTCACCTCGGGCTGGGTCCTGAGTCCAGAGATAGCCGAGCCATCGGCGAGAGCATTGCGCGCGAGATGGGCGGTCGGCTGATGCTCGATGACTGGTATCGCGCTGGCGATGCCGACATGGCGCTAAATCAGGGCGACCTGGACACGGCGCTTGCGCTGGCCGAGGCCGTGGTGGCGAGCAGCGAGCCGGCCGGCCTGCTGTTTTCCTGGGGTGTGGCCGAGCGAGTTCTGAGCGAGGTGCGATCACTGCGTGGTCAACACGGCGAGGCGCGAACGCACATCCGTCGCAGCCTGGAGGCCCACGAGCGCGGTGGATTTCTGATGCAGTTGCCGCGCACCCACTTCGCTGCTGCCCTGCAGGCACGACGGGGCGATGATCGCAGGCTGGCCGAGTCGCACCACCAGCAGTCGGCCGAGCTGCTCGATCGCTTCGGCCGTCACGAAGAGCGGCGCAAGCAAGATCAGATCTGGAGTCGCATCCACGTTGACAGCGAAAACCTCGCCGCAGTTAGCTGAGGCCAGCCTAGGCTGGAGCTCACCATGAAGATCCTTCGTACCCCCGATGAGCGCTTCGCAGCGCTGCCCGACTATCCTTTCGCACCTCACTATGTCGATGTTGCCGCGGGCGATGGGCAGGCCTTGCGCATGCACTATCTCGACGAGGGGCCGGCGGATGCACCGATCGTGCTGATGCTGCACGGCGAGCCGACCTGGAGCTATCTGTACCGCACGGTGCTCAATCGGGTCGTCGCGGCGGGTCTGCGGGCCATCGTCCCGGATCTGCCGGGGTTTGGTCGCTCGGATAAGCCGGCCGAGCGCACCGACTACACCTACCGTCGCCACGTCGGCTGGCTGCTGGGGTTTCTCGATGCCCTGCAGCTGACGGATTTGACGCTGCTGTGCCAGGACTGGGGAGGACTGCTGGGGCTGCGTTTGCTCGCCGAACACCCTGCGCGCTTCGCTCGCGCAGTCGCCGCCAACACCGCGCTGCCGACGGGAGATCGCGCGCCACCGGAGGCCTTTGTACGCTGGCAGCAGCTCTCGCAGACCATGCCGCAGTTTGTCGCGGGTCGCATTGTGCAGCGCTTCTGTCAGCGACCGATGAGCGATGCGGTGGCTGCAGCCTACGATGCACCGTATCCCGATGACTCGTTTACCGCTGGTGCGCGGCAGTTTCCGCTGCTGGTTCCAACGAGCCCGAATGATCCCGAGAGCGAAGCCAACCGTCGCGCCTGGGATTCCTTGGCGCAGTATTCGCGGCCCTTCCTGACGATCTTTGGCGACAGCGATCCGATGACGATTGGCAGCGAGCGCGTCATGCAGCGCAAGATCCCCGGCGCCACGGGGCAGGCCCACCGCATCCTCACCGGAGTCGGGCACTTTATTCAGGAAGATGCGGGGGAAGAGCTAGGCGAGCTGACCGCGGCTTTCGTGCGCGGCAAGTAGCGGCGGGCCAAGCGGCGAGTAGAACGAGGGGGGCGAGGGCAGGGGGCAGCGCCCTGCTACTTGATGGCTTCGCGCGGGAAGATGACCGTCGAGAGCGCCGTGCCCGGGCTGGCCAGGTTGGCCGAGCGCACACCGGCATCCGAGACGGCGTAGACGTAGTCCTGACCGGCATCGCTGGCCATGACGCTGCGACGAACCCACGGGCTGTACCAGTAGTAGAACTCGGGGGTGCCGGCGCTCATGTACACGTCCTTCATCGACACCGCGCCGCGGCTGCTAAAGCCGGTCGTGGCATCGACGCCGAACACGCGGATCTCGCTGACGAAGCTGCCCCAGGGATTGCTCGCCGAGTAGACGTAGTCCGAGAACGGAATCGCCAGCAGCTTGCGCTCGGGGAAGTAGTTGAACGCCTTGTGCTCGTACGTCGCTTCCGACCAGCCGTAGGCGCTGCCCACCTGCTGCGTAAACGTCTGCTTCGGATTGGCGAAGTCGGTGACGTCGAAGATCTGTAGCTGCAGGTTGCGCGGACCGGTGCCCGTCTCAGGCACGTAGACGCCCATGGTCAGCAGGTGATTGGCGTCGAGCGGATGGATGTACGTCGAAAATCCCGGCACCTTCAGCTCGCCCACTTTGCGCGGCTGCGCTGGGCTTGACAGATCGAAGGTGAACAGCGGATCGACCTGCCGGAAGGTCACGACGAAGCCGCGATCTCCGACGAAGCGCGAGCTGTAGATGCGCTCGCCCTTGGCCAGCTCTTCGGTCTGACCGATCAGGTTCAGCGCGCCGCTGTTTTCGCCCAGCACCGAGATGCGGTTACTGGTCTCGATCAGGCCCCAGCGGTTGCTGGGATTCTTGGCGTCGGGCACGCGGCGGCTGAGCGTCGTCGCCACGCGGAAGTAGCTGTTGCTCTCGTCCATCGAGAACTGATCGACGATGTGACCTTCGACGCCGCCCGAGGCGACGTAGGTGGCGCGGTTCTTGTCCGACAGATCGAACTTGTGCAGATACGTCCAGTCGGTCTGACCGGGCAGCGGCCACCACCACCAGTGCGAGCTGGCGATATACAGCGACTTCTCAGAGGCGTAGATCTCGCCGACTTCGCCGACGATCGACGACCGACCCGGGGCGGCGTCCGGCGTGTCCAGGTTCAGCGTCGCGACGGTTGCCAGGCCCATGTGCACCGCCGCGTTCGACTTGTAGAAGTCGTTGCAGCTGTAGGGCACTTCGACTAGCGAGCCATTGGCCAGCTTGCGTCGGGTCGGCGGCAGCCACTGGGCCAGCGTCTGGGCGCGGATGATGCGCTCGTTTTCAACCTTCAGCGCATCCAGCGCGCGGTTCCAGCGGCCCTTATCGGTGTAGAGGTTGGGATCGTTCGTCGTATCGGGCCAGAACTTCACCGTCGCTGGCCAGCGGAACGAATCCGACAGCACGATACGCACCGAGCTATCGATGCGGCGCGAGTTGGCGTAGTTGCCGGGCAGATAGACTTCGTTTACGACCTTCATCGCGGCGATGTCGGCAACGTCGATCACCGTCACCTTGGTCGTGTTGCCGTAGTAGTAGCCGCAGCCACCAAAGCCAGGCGCGCAGGCGATATCGGCACCGGCCCCACCGCCGCCGCCTTCGACGAAGCCGTCGTATTTGGTGTAGACCGTCGAGAACACCACGACGCGGTTCTTGTCGTCGAGGTACATCTGTGTCGGGTAGCCTTCGACCGACAGCGAGCCCTTGAGGTTCATGGTATTCGCCGGCCAGCTCGAAAGCGCGCGCAGCGTCTGACCATTGAGCACGAAGATCCGCGTGCCGTCGTTCTTCATGAAGTCGGCTTCGTCGACGCCCGCCACCTGCGTGTTGGTCTTGGTGTAGGCGCTCGGGCCGCTCTTTTCGGCTGCTGGGGCACCGGCCGCAGCGTCAGCCGTCGCGATGCCACCGAACAGTCCGCCGCCGCACCAGCCGCCATCCTTGTAGCAGTCCAGCTGCAGCTTCATGTCGCGCACAGCTTCGTCTTCGATGTACTGCTCTAGGCTGCCGCAGTCGCCGAACGACTCCAGCGTCAAGCGGTTCTGGATGGCTGCCGGCGAGCCTTCGCCGCCGTCGCAAGCCACAAGCGATGAAACCAAGCTAAGCGGGAACAGAAACTTAAAAGTACGTCGCATCACGCTCCTCCATCCGTTCATGGCCTGCGCTGCAGGCGATGCGCGGGGATGTAGCGAGCGCCATGCCAAGGCCTGCCTTGGACGCCATTCCTCGACGGAAAACGCGGCCGCAAGCCTGTCCTTAGCGCCCAGCGGGCTCTCAGTTTTTTGAAGCTCGGCTCGCGAGTCTCGGTGATCTGTGAAGTCCGGCCCAGCGCGCCGCTGCCTACTGTGGCTCTTCGAACTTGAGGTCGAGGACCCAGCGCCCCCAGCGGCTCTGGAAGGCGCTCATATCGGCTTCCCCCAGAATCTGCTGCAAGGTCGCGTAGCCCGAGGGATCGACGCGTCGGGCGGCACGAAAGCGACGGTAGTACTCGCGCAGCAGCCCCTGTTCTTGCAGGTAGTACAGCAGATAGCGCGCCTGCCCATACCCACTGCCGGCGTGTACTCCCTGATAGAACTCCTGCGAGGTGGATGAGGTCAGCGCGGAAAAGCTGGGCAGGCGTCCCGCACGGATGCGCTGCTGCAGACCTTCCAGACGCCAGTTCGGCAGGCCGACGATCTGGCCATCCTGCTCGTCGCACTGCTCGTACAGCGAGCCGAGCCCTTCGTTAAACCACGCCGGCACGGCGGCGAAGTTTGCGTGCAGGTAGGGATGGACGATCTCGTGCACCAGCGTGCCGCCCCCGGTCGCGATGTTCATGAAGAGCGCGTGATGCTTCTCCGAATAGTAGCCGTACGGTGTCTCGGGCTCCTCGTTGTAAAGGAGGCGGGTGTAGCGCTCGTAGCTCTCGGAATCTTTGAACAGCCAGATGTCGATGATCTCGTCGGGATCGTTGGGGAAGTAGCTCTCTTTGAGGCGCTTCACGGCCCACGCGACGCTCGTTCTGGCGTGCCTCTGAACCTGCTCGGCCTCGCCGTCCCCCAGAACGACAAAGGGCGGAGAGTGAACGAGAGTAAAGCCAGCCGGCAGGCGCTCCCGCAGAGCCAGGATGTGCTGCGCGTACTCGGCCGCTCGGCGATCCGCCCCGGCCTCTGGCATTGCCGGTTTTCCGTCGAGCCGAAGCCGCACGAGCGTCCAGTCATAGGCATCTGTCTTGAGCGGCCACAGGGTCAGGAACTGGCTGCGCGCCATGCGGCGGTAGCGGCCATCGGCCTGGGCCGGCTCGTGATAGATGACCTCGTCGCGCGGGCTGTCGTAGCCCAGGATCAGGCGAAAGTGCTCGCTGCTGTCGGGCGCGTCGTCGTAGTGCATGCACACAATCGACGGCACGCCGGCCTGCAGGTCGGCATGAAGCTCGGCAAACAGGCGATCCAGCATCCGCGGCGTCTCGGGTCGGCTGCCCAGCACCGGGTAGGTACCGCGACCAATGCGAAAGCCCAGGCGACTGAGCGCCAGGGCTAGCTCGGCGGTGTGCGCCCCCCGCCCGTGCTCGGGATCGACCTCCGCTAGGCCAAAGATTTGATCCTGATCGGCGGCGACACCCAGCTTGTGCAGCCACATCGCCGCGCAGGCCTCGCCGCAGAAGTCCGGCTTCTGTTGCTCATGCGGCACATCGGGCAGGAGGACACTCGCCAAAGCAGGACGCGGAGACACTGGCGCAACCGACAGTAAGCCGCCCCGCAAGGCCAGCACTCCCAAGAGGGCTACGCCCGCGATGCCGAGTGCAGACAGCCACTTTTGCAAACGCATGCGAACCGCTCGCTCCTTGCTACTCGCCAGCCCCAAAGAGACCTGGCGAACCCGCATCTGACACCGCCAGAGCGCGCGGGTTCCTGGTCCGCTCCGCCGTCCGGTGTTTTTTCGGGCGCAGAGGCTGACCGCTGCTCAGTTCGCCGCCGGGGGACGCCCGCCCCGCCTGTGTTTTGCCAACATCAGCCGCGTGACCTCATTCAGCGACTCAATGACACCTACGCCACGAACGGCCACTGATTCAAAAACAGGCCGATCTTGCATGTCTATTAATTGTTGAATTTTGCGAATCGATACAATATCGGGCATGTCTCGCTTGTTATATCCGTCTGGCAGTCGGTTGACGGGAGGGTAAAAACTAAAGTGCAGACTAACCTCATCGACGCGAATGGCCATTTCGTCGGGGTCGTAAGGAGTCAAATGGTCATAAACCCAGCCCTTCGCACACGGAGCGTGTTCGAAGGATGATTGGCTATCATGTTAAATATGTATTTAAGGTAGCTCGGCTTGCCGGACAGTCCGGGGCCTTGATAGACAATCTTAAAAGTGATTTCTTGCCGAAGAGCGTTGATGGAGGGCACCGGATGACCCCGGATTGAGGCCGCTTCGCGACGGGGCGTTCGCGCTAGCTGTTGCCGAACTTGTCGGGGATCTCGGAGGTGCCTACG
>CALFYE010000401.1 GCA_937952145.1 uncultured Myxococcales bacterium | reverse complement strand
CCGACACTGAGAACGATCGCGCGGACCAGCACTGCGGATGGCGCGAGACCCCCCATCCCAAACTGCACCGAGACTCCGAAATCGACGCGCGCTTGCGGTCTGAAACTGAGGCCCAGGCCCAAGACACTTTGTTTGCGGAGTGCATCTACACCATCGGGCGAGAGTAACGCAGTGAGGATCGGCGTAATGCCATCGTCGCTGGTCTTCACGTACGCGGGCCAGCCGCGGCCCAATGCTTCGCCGTAGAGTTTCAGTGCCCGAAAAAACGGGAGGTAAATCCCAAGCTGGGCCGCCGCTTCGCCAGTCGCGAACGCGCCGCGCCAGTCATAGAGCGCGCCCAGACTGGTCGTGATCTCGACGGGACCGAAGGTCCGCGAGGCGACGAGGCGCAGCGCCGCGAGATCAGTCAGCAGGCCCAGCGCGTTTGCGCCATGGAAGGGGCCGACGCGCACTTGCTGTTCGTAGTGCAGACCGATGCGCAGGTGCTGCGCGGGTCTGTAGTGCGTCGCTCCATCGTCGTCAAGCTCCATCTGCGGCGCTTGGCTCAGCGGCAGCAGTGGCCACAGCAGCGCAGTCAGGTTTAGGCGCAGCGGGCCGTGCTGGTGTATCAGTGCGCCGGCCTCTTGCCAGAAGCTGAAGTCCGTCGCGACACCGCCCGCGAAGCGACCGAACAAGCCAAGCGTCACGCCATACGGAAAGACCGCCGCGGCATCGCGCTGGTCCGTCTTCGGTAGGACCGTCAGGTGCGCGTAGGCGTGCGCTCCGAAGTCGTCGATGTCCAGGCACCCGACGAGATTGCTATCGCACAGCGGGCTGTAGTGCGGCAACAGCGCTGGCTGCGGCATGACGTTCGGCTGCGCGACGGCATCGGGCACAACATGCAGCACAGCGAGCAAGAAAACCCAGAACACGTGACGGACACAGGCAGCAACGGTGGACATCTCGAACTCCGAGGGACGACAAAAAACACATCAATGCCGACGGCAGCTCGGCAAAACACGGCGAGGGGAAAGAGGGCGCAGCCTACCACGCAGATGAGTTCGCTAGTGCGTGCCTGCAGCAGCATCCACGCGCTCGCCGATGTCTGTACGCACCCGCCGTGGACGTGCTAAGCGAGCAGGCCATCATGCATGGGCACAGCTGGCTTCGTCTTCTGTTCACTCCGGATCCCATCGCGGCACTCGCCCCGGACGGTAAGCGCTCGCGACGTCAATCCCGTCAGCAGAGCGGCGTAAGCGCTGAGCAGCAAGCATTCCTCGACGCGCTAACCCAGGTGGAGGTGCGACTGAATAACCCGCAGAGCAAGCGCGGCTGGGACACGGTGCTGGGCTTGTACAGCCTTCGGCCCGGGAGCGCTGCGCCCTTCCGTGGAAAGGATCTTCGACGCATCGAGCAGCTCTGCGCGCGCTTATGGCTGGCCACTGGGACTGGGCGCTCGCGGGTGGAGCAGGTGCTGCTCACGCACATCGCGGCGGCGTGCGATGAGTCGTCCTTGCCCTTTTTGCGATCGGCGCTGGACGTTAAACGGGTGGCTGATTCCTTCGCGACCGAGCGTCGGCAGCTCGTCGTGGCCGCGCTGGCTTTCACCGCGCTGCTACATGACAGCGAGGCCGCACGAGCCGAGCTGACTACGCTCCTTTCGCACGCGCATCCCAGCGTGCGCTGCGAAGCGATCGAGTGCTTCGCGCAGATCCATCGCTCCCCGCAAGGTCGCCTTGCCCCCGACGCAGCGCAGCGCTTGCTGCACATTGCGCAGCACGATCGAGCCTTCGCGCCGCGGTTCATCGCACGGGACCAGCTTGCGCGAGCCGGTGTGCCGGTGCCGCCAGATCCGGACGCTGCCGTCTACGCCTTCCGCGCCTCGCTGGGACGTGCCGTCTGCACGGTCGAGCTCACCGCCTCGCAGACCTTGGCCGACCTCGCTGATGCGATCCTTTCAGCCTTTCTCTGGGACGATGATCACCTGTATGAGTTCGCGCTGACGGGCGACCTCCGCGACCGACGCTTCGTCGTCCCCACGGAGTCTGAGGAGCCGTTGTTCTTCGACGAGGACGAAGACGAGGACGAAGACGAGGACGACGCTCCGCTTGAGACCGAGAGCGGCCTGCAGCGGCCCCTGGGCACCTTCGGGTTCGTGCGCGGCCACTCGATGATCTTCCATTTCGACTTTGGGGACAGTCACCGATTCAACGTCGCGGTCGCCGCGATCCATGCGCACAAAACTCCCCGAGCGAAGTACCCGCGCATCATCGATCGCCCCGATAAGCCCCCGCAGCAGTATCCCTCTGCCGGAGCGTGGAGGTAGGGAAGGCGACCGGCAGCGCAGCCCAGGCGACCATGCTGAGCTGTCGTGCCGCCTGGTGAAGAGGGCGCTGGCGGGTGGCGGTTCAGTGTGTGCGGTGCCTGCGGTTTCGTGACGCTGAAAGGGCCGAAGCCCATTGCAACGCCTTCGCACACTTCAGCGGCGAACCATCTAAGCTCGTTCAAGGTCTATGTAATGAAGCGGCTTAGCCCGTCGTCCCTCCCGCTGCCCTGTTAAGCTTCCCCTTCGGTTCCGGCTATGCGAACTGGTTCTTCGCCGAAGGCTGAGCCAGTCGGCTGCCATCCACCTGGCCTTGACGAACCGACAGAGAGCGCTCAGTGCACGACTGACAGAAGGAATATGGTGTTTTCCCCGTTCGCCCCATTGCATCCAAGATTACGGGCCGGGACACAGTAGGCTGGGGGAACTATTTGACCCAGCGCATGCGGTACGTCCGACGGCACGATTCAAGCTAGACGCAGGCGGAGCCAACTGATGTCGAACAACATTTTCTCCGCTGCCGACTCCGCTCTCGGCTACCTCTATCAGGTTCGTATCGCGCTGCTTTGGTCCCTGCGCCGCGTGAAAGCCGGTGCTGAATTCGTCATCTCGCTCGAAACGCTGGACGACGTCACATTCGAGCAGCGTCGTCGCCAGCCGCACACCAAGCCCGCGGTCGGCGAGCCACCCGCCGGGAAGCCCGCCCAGATAGGACAGCGCCTGCACGACGGCGAGCACCATCAGTGCCGTGGGTGTGGGCAGCGCCTGCCGCTCCTGCGCGTACAGCACGAACATCGGCAGCATCGCCAGGAAGGCGAACCGCTCACACGCCTGCACCGCGCAGAGCAAGGCCAACGACCAAGAACGCCGATGAGAAACAGAAGAACGATCAGGACGAGAAGGCATCGAAGGCTCCAAGCGCAGTTGCGTTTTGGAAGCCCCACGGCATACGCTGCGCATCGTTCCGCGGGGTGGTCACTCACTACGGGGAACTTGGCCTCCGGCGCCTGATCCACGACGGGGGCCGTTTTGCTTTTGCGCTACCGAGCGCAGTTGTTCGGGCTGGTCGGCGAGCGGCGGCGATAGTGCTGGTCGTAGCTGCCGTTCAGTAGCTGCTGCACCTGCGCCGGCCACCAGTGCGTGTTGCCGCGCGGCGTCACGAAGCCGCCCTCGGACAGCAGCTTGGCCAGCACCGGATAGCTGGGCCGCGTCCCTTCG
>CALFYE010000400.1 GCA_937952145.1 uncultured Myxococcales bacterium | reverse complement strand
GTTCTCCTCGACCGGAAGACGCGCTGGCAAATTTTTCAGAGCGCGCCCGAGCGGTTTGCAGCAAAGCGCTCCGGATGGCTTGCGCGCAAGTCTCCCCGGGTGGTCTGGCGGGCAAACCGGTCTGGCTCACTTGCTGGCGAATCACTCGGACCCCTTTGCCAGCAAGACATGTCCGGCCAACCCGGGGGGTGACCCTAAGTGATTGGAATGCGAGGGGAATTGCTTCCCAGGTGGATTGGCGGCCGGGTCTTGCTAGCCAACTCTCCCGGCCGGTTGGCTGGCAAATCGGCCGGGCGCTCTTGCTGGCCAATCGGGCTGGATGGGTTGGCGGCAGAGCGCCCCGCGCATCGAAGCGGCAAACCGCCCAGGACGGCCAACGATCGATCAACGCAAGATCAACGCAAAATCAACGATCGGGCGCTTCCGCCTGAATCAAGCTGGAGACATGGACAAAAGAACTTGCGCCCCGTGTGGAAAGATCCTGAAGCTGAACCATCGCGGGGTGTTTTGCTTCTGGCGTGCCTGGCTCGTGTTGAGTATCACCGTCGCAGTCGAGCGTTGGCGGTTCGCAGAACACCAGACACCCTTTAGCGACGCACGTACGATCTTCGTCTCAGCACCGCCGACCTCCCCTGCCGAGCCTGCGACAGAGAGGCAATGGGAGCGTCTCAGCGCAGCTGCAGGGGCGCTCGCGCAGCGAGCAGGATGGCGTCACCAACCAGGGGGGCCAGAAGATAGCGCCGTCGTCCGCCGAGCTCCAGCGAAAAACCCGCCAGCTCCGCCGTATCCAGTAGCCGCTGAAGCGTCCAGGCATCGCTCAGCCGGCGGGCTGACGCGATGGCGAAGCCGGTGGCCGCGGGACTCAAGCCCAGGGGCAGCGGGCCCGAGTCGATGTCGCCGGCTCGCGAGACGCCACGCGGCCACTCCCGTACGCCCCAAAGTCCAGGCAGCGGGCGGTCCAAGAACCGCTCGCCCAGCACCCGGTAGCCGTTTTGTACGTACGCCTCGTCGACCAGTGCGAGGTACAGGAGATTCCAGGCTGCTCCCGAGGCGCGGTCGTGATCGAGCGCCTGACAGCTCGGGCTTACGCGGAAGGGCAGCAGCCCCGAGGTTGGCTCGGCGTATCGCCCGCGGAGTCTCTGGAGCAGTGCGGGTGCCGCCTGCGCAGTGACTCCTGCTCGCGCCGCCAGCGCCACCGCTGCCAGCGCCACCGCATTGTCGGGCACGTACAGCTCGCCCGGGTAGGTCTCGGCCAGACCGCAGGGACCGTGCTCCATCTTGCGTGTCAGCGCCAGCGCCAGCTTTGCAAGCAGGGCCCGGTGCGGGCCGCCTGGAAAGGACGTCTCGCGGACCGCCAAGATGAGCGCCAGGTGCCCCAGGTAACCCATGTGCCCCCGAGCGCTGCCAAGCGTCGAGAGAGCCGGCTCCTGCCACCGCTCCGTATCGAACTGACTCAGCTCGCTGGATAGAGCGCGATCGACGATCCTCTCCAGATCGTCGCGGCTCGTACCCGCAGCATCGGGGAATTGCTGCGCCAGCCCGGCGATGGCCAGCGCCGTCATCGACAGCGAGACCAGCGCCCACTCGCCTTGAAACTGAGCCCCCAGCGCCGCGGGGAAGTCGTGCGGCCCGAAGCTCGGCACCAGGACCCGGCTCAAGAGATAGGCCCGCCGAGTCAGCAGATCCCCTCGACTCTGGCCCGCGTCGACCCGATAGCGAAAAAACCACGCTGCCTTGATCGCCAAGAGCAGCAGCAGACCGACCAGGGAGCGCCGCAGCCGCCTTCTCCACCGTCCGTTGTCCGCTTTGCGCAGCGGTGGAGCCTTTGCGTGCGTCGATCCGCTCGTCATCAGTCAACCCTATCCCATGCAAAAGCCTTGCAGCGAAGGCCACAGGTCGCAATTTTTTTGCCGGATGTCTTTCGAGCGCTTGCGATCGCTGACGCTATGCCTGTCGCTCGCTCGCGAGACGGGACGCGCAAGGCTGCTGCAGCGTAGCGCGGCAGCGAGATCCTCTCCTACAGCCAAGGTCCGAAGTCCATGACCAGCCTCGATACTGTCGACAGCGGCGCACCAGAGTCGGAGAAAAAGTGCACCTCTGCCGTCACCGGCGACTTGAACTTGGGCGCGGCGAACGGATTGATCTTGTAGTGCTCCTCATCGAGCGGTGGGATCAGCTCTGGGGGATAGGCGGACAACATGTAGGTGACCGCCCGCGGCGGTGCAGCCATGCGGATGAGGAGTTCCATCCACAACCACGGGTCCAGCTCCAAGAAAGCCGGCGGCAGCAGCATCGCATGCAGCGGCACCGGCTTCTTAGATGTCCAGGGCTCCCCAGCCGTGCCTTCTTCTGCGTCAGGCGGGGCCCGCCGCGAGGATTTCTTTTTCCGCTCCGCGCGCAGACGTCTCTGGCTCGCCATGGCTCGGTGGCTGGGGCCGCAGTAGCGGGCATCTGCTCGTAGCTCGTTTGGGATGGGAGTCCCACAGTAGGCGCAAACACGCAACGACATTGCTTCTGATGTTACACGAGAGTGCCTGCTTTCGCCTACCTAATCACGCACCGCGTAGCCCCTTCTGTAAGTTCTCGAAATCACTCTCAGCCTCGGCTGCTTGGAGTCTTCGACGCAGTCGGTCCCTCGTCGACCCATCCATCTTCCATCTGGATGTGCGGCGATGGATCGGCGATCACGATGCCTCCCTGCATGGCGATCGGGGTCGGCAGGACGCCATCGGCGCCTCGGAGCACCACGATGTAGGTCCCAGCGATCGGTACCGTGGGTGCCTCGAAGGGCGACAAACGAAAGTAGGCCGACTTTCTCATCGAGCCGTCCGCGCGCAGTGTGCGTCGGCTGGGGTCGGGACAGACTCGCAGCGGGACGCCGAGCCCCGGCCGGATGGCCAGGGCGTAGCCGATCGGCTTTGGGTGCTCAGGCGGCAGCCGCGCCTCAAGCCAATCCTGAATGGCTCTGTCGGCTCTCGGAGTTTCCTTGTGGCGGCCTCGCGCCTGGGAAGCGCAGACCCGGCAGCTCTTCGAGCAGTACCGCGCGTCCGATCGCACCCCCTTGCGCAGCCGCTGGCGACAGTACGCGCAGCGCTTCTGACTGGACATACCCACAGCATAGCTTGCGACTTGCCAGAGGCCAGCCTAAACGCTAGGCACATAGGCAAGTCACCGGCCTACCTCAGAGAGTAGGAAGAAAGGCCAGCGCTAAACGCTAAGGCCAAGTGCACCTCATGGCGCCGCGGCACTAACCTATCTCGCTAGCCTTTATTTTTCAGGGTGCATGGACTGTCGGCAGGCTCTTTCTTTGAAATATCAATTCCTTATGGAAACACCTGCGCACAGCAAGCAGGCCGACTAAACGCTAAGCCGGATGAGGCGATCTCCGACCGAACTCCTAGCGACTCGCCCTAGCATCTAAGGCTAGCCTCTGGTCCTAGCCTCTGAGAGTCGGCAAGACTAGCGATTCGCCCTAACGGATCGAACGGGTCGTGCTTCGTCCAAAGACTGCATGGATTGGCTCTTAAAAGGAGTGCTTATCTTCTCAGGAAGAGTCCCCCGACAGTCGGAATTAGCGAACTAGCAGCGCAGCGAAGTCAAGCGCAAGCCAACCTCTTGACGCGCAATGGAAATTACGATTTCGCTTGCTCACATGATCGCTATGTCGCATTCCTTATTGCATGACGACCTACTTTGATGTGATTCACAAAGCAGCGCCGCTTGGCTCGGCTGGC